>NZ_JAHKRK010000080.1 GCF_019396355.1 Pseudonocardia nigra | reverse complement strand
CTTCTGGCTTCAGCACCTGAAGATCACCAGGGGTCGCGCTCGCCCATCACACCGGGTCCCTCACCCAACGCCAACCCAGAGCTGGAACCGGACATCACGCCCAAACGGCCAGAACGCCGGGGCCCTGTCCTCACCCCAGGACGGTTCACCGGTGCACGTGGTCGCGCAAGGAGTGCGTCGACTGAAAATTCGCGTGCTGCTGATCGTTGGCACCGACGCGCAAGCTGCTGGACGTGCGGGTGGCACTCGTCTTCGGACGGAAGCCGGCGAGTAGCGGATCCTTGCGCAGCCATGCCGCTGTCCCGAGGGCGACCCGGCCGCGGCGGAGACCAGCCACACAGTGCGCCGACATCGGCCGCCCGGATCGCGGCAGAGCATGACGAACGCCCCTCGAAGCGCAACCGCTCGGCTGCGGTGCAGCGGGTCGGTGGACTCCTCATCGGGAGGTCAGGCCGCTCGGGCGGCGACCGGAGGACCGACCGGAGCCATCTCTTGACGCACGACCCGGCTCGGCCGTACATTCCGCTATGCGGAGTTGAACTTCCATTATTCTCGACCGGTCGGGCGCGGGACCGGCGCGCATCAACGCCGGCCGCCCGCACGCCGGCCAACCTCCCCGCAGCGCAATGACGGGCCAACACCCCGTTTCCACGCCCGGTGGCGGGCGTGACCGCATCCGCTACTGGCCCGCGCCGTACGGAGGATGGCGCTTCTCGTGAACGACGAGGCCGCTTCGCCAGCGGCTCGCCCAGGTACGTGCATTTCTCTGACAATGAGGTTGTACAGATGCACAGAACGAAGAAGAGATCCCTGCGGCAAGTAGTGATGATCAGCAGCGCGGGCTCGACGATCGAGTGGTATGACTTCTTCATCTACGGCACCGCAGCTGCGCTCATCTTTCCGCAGCTGTTCTTCCCGGGATCGAGCCCGCTGCTCGGGACGCTGCAGTCGTTCGGCACCTTCGCGGTCGGCTTCCTCGCCCGCCCGCTCGGTGGTGTCATCTTCGGCCACATCGGCGACAAGATCGGCCGTAAGAAGGCACTCGTGGCGGCGTTGACCCTGATGGGCCTCGCGACGTCACTGATCGGCTTGCTGCCGGGATATGCCCAGATCGGCGTTTTCGCGCCGATCGCGGTCGTCGTACTCCGGTTCTTCCAGGGAATCGCGGTCGGCGGCCAGTGGGGGGGTGCTGTCCTGATGACGATCGAGACTGCCCCCAAGAACCGGCGTGGGCTGTACGGGAGCTTCCCGCAGCTGGGTGTCCCGCTGGGGCTCGTGCTCTCGAACGTCGTGTTCATCGCCGCGACCGCGCTCTTCCAGGATTCCGTGTCCTCGTGGGGCTGGCGCATCCCGTTCCTCTTCAGCGTCGCGCTCATCTTCATCGCGTACTACGCACACACGAAGCTCGAAGAGACCGACGAGATGGAGCAGGTCCACGAGCAGCACGCCGAGTCCAAGGCGCCCGTCATCGAGGTGCTCAAGGAGCACTTCGGCATCGTCGCACTCTCCAGCGGCGCGGTCGTCATCGCCGGATCGGCCTTCTACATGTACTCGGTGTACATGCTCTCCTACGGTACGACCGTGCTGGGCCTGTCGAGGGGCCTCGTGCTGTGGTCCGTGGTCGCCGGCGCCGTCTTCCAGGTGCCGACACTGCTGGGCGCAGCCGCGCTCTCCGACCGGGTCGGCCGCACCCGGGTCTACCTCGTCGGCACGATCGGGAGCATCATCTGGGCCTTCCCGGCATTCCTCCTGATCAACACCGGGAACCCCGCCCTGGTCGCGGTATGCATCATCGTCGGCCAGATGCTCTTCGCCACCTTCTACGGACCACAGGCGGCATTGTTTGCGGAGCTCTTCACCGCCCGCCTCCGTTATTCCGGCGCATCTCTCGGTTACCAGACCGGTGTCATGCTCGGCGGAGCCTTCACCCCGATCATCGCCACCCTCGTGTACTCCGAGACCGGCAGCTGGGTTCCCGTGGCGCTGTTCCTGGCGGCCACCGGTGTCATCTCCCTCGTCTGCGTGATCATGCTGCGCGGACGCGGCCAAGGAACGAGCGACCAGGGCTCCGCCGCTGACTCGGCATCGGCCGCCTACGCCGAGAAGAGCCGCTGACCCGCACCGGCCTGATCCGCGCGGCCCGCCCGGCTGCTGCCGGCGGGCCGCACAACCCGACCCGACCCGACCTGGGACTGTGCACCCATTCGACCACCGGAAAGTAGATGCAGGAATGACCGCTCCGCAGGCACTGGCCTTCGACATGTACGCCACGCTCGTCGATCCGATCAGGATCTGGAAGCAGCTCGAGCTCCACGTGCCCGGAGAAGAAGCACTCAGGATAGCCCAGGTGTGGCGGCAGAAGCAGCTCGAGTACACGTTCCGGCTGACCGTGATGGAGCGGTACGAGAACTTCGAGTGGGTGACGCGCAGGTCCCTCGACTACGCGCTGGACGAGTGCGGCAAGGAACTGGCGACCAGCCACAGGGACGCGCTCATCGCGCAGTACAACGATCTGGAGCGGTTTCCCGACGTCCACGAGGGGCTGACCGCCCTGAAGGCGCTCGGACACAAGATGATCGTCTTCTCGAACGGCACCCCGCGCATGCTCGAGGCCATCATGGACGCGGCCGGCCTGAACCAGTACTTCGAGGGCTACGTCAGCGTCGACGAAGTGCGGGTGTACAAGCCCTCGCCGCGTGTCTACCGGCACGTCGCCGAACGGCTCGGGCGCCCGCTCGACGAGGTGCGGCTCGTGTCGTCGAACCCGTTCGACGACATCGGCGCCGAGGCCGTGGGCATGAGCGCCGTATGGGTCGACCGTTCGGGAGGGAACTTCTGCCGACTCGGTGACCGACCGGACATGGTCGTTGGGTCCCTGACGGAACTGGCGGACCTCCTCGCATCCCGGACGCAGCCGCAGCTGGATCTGCGTCGGTGACGGCCGTCGTCGCCAGGGCATGCGACCGGCAGGCCCGCCCGTGCGACGACCCGACGCCCTCGCGGCAGGGCTCTACCTCACTGTTCCTCTGGCGGACCAAGGAGATGGGATGCCACCCGTAAATGTTCTCGTCGTCGGGGCGTCGTACGGCTCCCTGCTGGCGTCGAAGTTGTTGCTGGCCGGTCACACCGTGACCCTGGTCGGCCGGGCCGAGGAGGCCGCGCTGATCAACGAGCGCGGGACGATCGTCCGGATGCCGGTCAGGGGCCGCGGCGGCCTCACGACCGTCGAATCGCGGAGTCTGCCGGGCGTTCTCTCGGCCGCGGTGCCGCTCGCTGTGGACCCCGGCCAGTACGACCTGGCCGTGCTGGCCATCCAGGAGCCACAGGCCGCCTCGTCCGGGCTGCGTGAGCTACTGGAGGCGCTGGGCAAGGCCGGCACCCCCTGCATGTCGATCATGAACATGCCGCCGCTCCTACCTGGCGCGGCTCCCGGACGTCGACGTCGACGCCTGCCGGCAGTGCTACACGGATCCCGCGGTGTGGGACCACCTCGACCCCCAGCTCATGACGTTGTGCAGCCCGGACCCGCAGGCGTTCCGGCCACCGGACGAACCGGACAACGTCCTTCAGGTGCGGCTTCCCACCAACTTCAAGGCCGCCCGGTTCGAGTCGGCGGAGCACACGGCCGTCCTGCGCAGGCTGGAAGCCGACATAGCCGCCAGCCGCCTGCCGACCGACGACGGCGAGATCGAGTTGCCTGTCAAGCTGCGCGTCCACGAGTCGGCGTTCGTGCCGCTCGCGAAATGGAGCATGCTGATCGCTGGCAACTACCGCTGCATCCAGGCGGATGGCGTGCGCTCGATCAAGGAAGCGGTGCACTCGGACCTCGACGCCACTCGGCGCGTCTACACCTGGGTGGGTGAGGTGTGCCAGGCGCTGGGAGCTGCCGAGGAGGACCTCGTCCCGTTCGAGAAGTACGTGCGGGCGGCCGAGGGGCTCACCAGCCCTTTGTCGGCGGCCCGAGCGGTGGCGGGAGGCGCTCCCGAGATCGAGAGGGTCGACCTCCTCGTCAAGACACTGGCCGCGCAGAAGGGCATGCAGTCCGACGAGGTCGACGGCATCGTCGAGCTGGTGCACGGTCACCTGGAGGAGAACCGCAAGCGAACGCAGCGGTGAGGCTCGCCCCCGGGACGTCCGGGCGCGGCCGAGGAGGCCCCATCCGGTACCCGCTCCACCGGCCGGGCCGAGGACACGACTCCCCCGGCCGGCCCCATGCCGTGGTGACGCCGCCGTCACGCGGGCACCCCGGTCCCGGCCCCGGTCGGGAGGAACCGACGTCGCCCAGCGGCCGGCGGGTCCACTCGCCCCCTGCCCGGGCCCCGTGCGCCACCGGCACCTTGCGACGATCGCGGCTCACCGGTCCGTCGGCGGCACCCGATCCCGGGCCGCCGCGAGCGCGCGGAGAAGCCGCAACAGCGCGACCGCCGCTCGTCGCAGCGTCGAGCATCCCGACGGAGGGCTGGGTATGAATGCGATATTCGGTGATGCCGGCCTGCTCGGCTCGGTCGCCGCGAAAGCGGCGCTGCTGTATCTGACCGCGGTCGTGGGCTTCCGCGTCGCCGCCCGCCGGTCGCTGGCCGACATGTCTCCGTTCGATTTCGTCGCCGCGGTCGCGATCGGCTCGATCGTCGGTCGCGTCCCGAACGCCAGCGACGCCGGCTACGCAGCGGGGGCCGTGACGCTGGTGGTCGTCCTCATCGCGCACGCGATCACCGCCCGTCTCCGGCACTTCCGGCCGGTGTCGGCGCTGATCGACCACGAACCACGGCTGCTTGTCGCCCACGGGGAGCTGCTGCAGCAGCAGGTGCGCCGCAGCGGGCTCACCCGGGCCGACATCGAGGGGCTGCTGCGAGAGCGCGGCATCGGCAGCATCTCGCAGGTGCGGTATGTGATCCTCGAGCAGCACGGCAGGTTCTCCGTCCTGCGGGAGGACGGAACACCCGCCGGTGCGGACGACCTGGTCGCGCCCGTCGTCGCGAAGGCGGGCGTACCGCCGGACGGCGAGCACTCGCCGGCACGGGCCTGACACCAGTCCGGTTTCCGTCCTGCGCGCATCCTGACCGGTCCTCGGCCCCGCCGACGACGACCGGGTCCGGGTCCGGGTCGGTGCGCCGCACCGCGGCGCGTCACATCGTTCCAGTCGATCCCGTGCGCTCCACGAGCTTCCCACCGCGCCCTGACGGCTCGGCGCCGTGGGGCCGTCCGTCGATGCCGGCGACCGGCTCCCGCCGTTCCTGGCTCGTGTCTCACACGAAAGGAGCAGAACTCATGACCACTATCGGCTTCATCGGCCTCGGCGTCATGGGCGGCCCGATGGCCGCCAACCTCGTGGCCGCGGGGTTCGACGTCATCGGGTACAACCGGAGCCCGGCCAAGGTGCAGGCGCTGATCGACAAGGGCGGCAGGGGTGCGGCGAGCATCGCCGAGGCCGTCCGCGACGCCGACGTCGTGATCACGATGCTGCCGGACTCGCCGGACGTCGAGGACGCCGTGATCGGCGCGGTCGGCGTTCTCGCCGGCGCCCGGCCGCGGCTGCTGCTCATCGACATGAGCACCATCCGCCCGGACGTCTCGAGGCGGATCGCCGCGGCCGGTGCGCAGAAGGGCGTCCGGGTCCTCGACGCGCCGGTGAGCGGCGGGGAGGCCGCCGCGATCGAGGGCACGCTCTCGATCATGGTGGGGGGCGACACCGCCGACGTCGCCGACGCGAAGCACGTGTTCGAGGCGGTCGGCCTGACGATCGCCCACGTCGGCGCGCACGGGGCCGGCCAGATCGTCAAGGCCGCCAACCAGCTCATCGTCGCCGGCAACATCGGACTGCTCGCCGAGGCTCTGATCTTCCTGGACAGCCACGGCGTTGACCTGGACCCCGCGGTGCGGGTGCTCGGTGGCGGCCTGGCCGGCAGCACCGTGCTCGAGCGCAAGGCCCCGGGGATGCTCGCCGGGAACTTCGCGCCCGGCTTCCGCCTCGCGCTGCAGCACAAGGATCTCGGGATCGTGACCGCCGCCGCGCGCGAGGCCGGAGTCGTGATCCCGCTCGGCGCCACCGTCGCCCAGATGGTCGCGGCGCTGGTCGCCCGGGGCGACAGCGACCTCGACCACTCCGGCCTGCTGAAGCTCGTCTCCGAGCTCTCCGGCCGACCCCTCAGCACCTGAAGGAGACCGTCATGGCTCGTATGACCGCAGCGGACGCCGCCGTCGCAGTGCTCCGACGCGAGGGCATCACGCACGTGTTCGGGATCCCCGGCGCGGCGATCAACCCGTTCTACGCCGCCATGCGGCACGACGGCCAGCTCGAGCACGTGCTCGCCCGCCACATGGAGGGCGCTTCGCACATGGCCGAGGGCTACACCCGCACCCGCGCCGGGAACATCGGCGTCTGCGTGGGCACGTCCGGTCCCGCCGGTACCGACATGATCACCGGCTTGTACTCGGCGATGGCCGACTCCGTCCCGATCCTCGCCCTCACCGGACAGGCACCGGTCGGCAAGCTGCACAAGGAGGACTTCCAGGCCGTCGACATCGCCGCGATCGCCACACCTGTCACGAAGTGGGCGGTGATCGTGCTCGAGGCTGCGCAGGTGCCCGGCACCTTGCAGAAGGCCTTCCACCTCATGCGCAGCGGGCGTCCCGGTCCCGTGCTGGTCGATCTCCCGATCGACGTGCAGACCACCGAGATCGAGTTCGACGTCGACACCTACGAGCCGCTGCCGGTGGCGGTGCCGGCCGCGACGCGGCACCAGGTCGAGCGGGCGCTGGACCTGCTCGACCGCGCCGAACGGCCCATCATCGTGGCCGGCGGCGGGATCGTGAACGCCGACGCGGCCGGGCTGCTCGTCGAGTTCGCCGAGCTCGTCGACGTCCCCGTCGTCCCCACCCTGATGGGCTGGGGGACGGTGCCGGACAACCACCCTCTCATGGCGGGCATGGCCGGGCTGCAGACCGCGCACCGCAGCGGGAACGCCACGGTGCTGGCCGCGGACTGCGTGCTGGGCATCGGCAACCGCTGGGCGAACCGGCACACCGGGGAGCTCGACGTCTACCGGGGCGAGCGCACGTTCATCCACATCGACATCGAGCCCACCCAGATCGGCCGGATCTTCGCGCCGGACTGCGGCATCGTCTCCGACGCCGGCGCCGCCCTGCGCGAGCTGATCGCCGCAGCCCGGGAGCGCCCGCGGCCCGACCGCAGTGCCTGGGTGGCCGAGTGCGTGCAGCGGCGGGCCACCCTGGAACGCCGGACCCACTTCGAGAACGTGCCGATCAAGCCCCAGCGGGTCTACGAGGAGATGAACCGCGCCTTGGGCCCGGACACCCGGTACGTCAGCTCCATCGGGCTCTCCCAGATCGCCGCGGCGCAGTTCCTGCACGTGTACCGGCCCCGGCACTGGATCAACTGCGGGCAGGCCGGACCGCTGGGCTGGACGGTGCCAGCCGCGCTGGGGGTCTGCGTCGCCGACCCCGACGCCACCGTCGTGGCGGTCTCCGGTGACTACGACTTCCAGTTCCTGATCGAGGAGCTGGCGGTCGGCGCGCAGTTCAACCTGCCCTACGTCCATGTGCTGCTGAACAACTCCTACCTGGGCCTCATCCGGCAGGCGCAGCGCAGCTTCGACATGGACTACTGCGTCCAACTGGGCTTCGACAACGTCAATTCGCCGGACCTGCGCGGCTACGGGGTCGACCACGTCAAGGTGGCCGAGGGACTCGGCTGCAAGGCGCTGCGAGTGCACGCCCCCGACGACCTGTTCGCGGCCCTCCAGGACGCGCAGAAGATGACCGCGGAGTTCCGGGTGCCGGTCGTCGTCGAGGTGATGCTGGAGCGGGTCACGAACATCGCGATGGGTGCGCGCATCGACGGCATCGTGGAGTTCGAGGACCTGGCCACCGGCCGCGACGACGCACCGACCTCCATCGCGTCGCTGGCCGAGTAGGGCCCCTCCCCGGCTACCTCCCCGGTCACCCGGTCGGGCACCGGGGAGGCCGTCCCGGCAGCGGGACGGGTGGAGGCGGACGGGAATCGAACCCCGCCTGACCGAGACGATCGGCCACCTCGGTGTTGAAGCACGCGGCGACCACAGACACCGATGGGCACGATCACGCGGGCCATCGTTCGTCTCCAACCTTGCGGGCGAGGTCGAGCACGTGCCCGGCCGCACGCACCCGCTACGCGGACCCGGCCGGTTGGACGGGTCGTCCCGCCCTGGCCGTGGCCTCCGCGACGAGCCCCGCGACGGCGGCGTCGCGGTGAGCCTGTTCCCGGAGGTTCCACTGGTGGCGCGACGCCGACCGCCGGAGGAGGCGCCGGGCCGAGCGGCCCACCTCGTCCGGTGCGGCTCCACCCGGCACGGCGCGGGCGGCGACGGCTGCGGAGTGGTCCTCAGCGGCCCGGTGGGGCAGGTTCAGCTCCTTCAGGTCACGATCGGAGAACCGGTCCTCGCCACGGGCCTCGGCGGCCGTGGCCTGCGCTCCCACCCGCTGGTAGGCCGAGCGGTAGTCGAGGGTGAAGCCGAGCGTGATCGGCACGCCCACCTGCCCGTGGGTCCGCGCGGCCATCGGGGTGGCGCGGTGGCGCTGCGCCAGGCCGGTGAGCATCGCCAGCAGGTCGGTGAGGTCGCTGCCGACGAGGTCCCCCACCCTGCGCAGGGTCAGGGCGGTCCAGGTGTCGGAGACGTCCTGGACGGTGGCGCCCAGCCCCACGTACGGCGCGGCGTCCGGGCCGGCCTGCGCCCTGACCCAGTCGACGAGCCCCGCGGTGGAGTGGCCGGTCCGCCGGGTGGCCTCGGCGACCGCGGGCAGATCGACCGAGGCGTTCTCGGCGACCGCGCCGATCCGCTCGGCCGCGCTCCCGGGGACGAGTCCGAGGTCGGCCTGGGCCGCGGCCAGTGCGGCGTAGACGCGCAACCAACAACGGAGCCGGTGGTCCTCGGCGAACCAGGCCCGAGTCTCCTCCGTGCCCCAGAGGTGGGCGTACTGCAACGAGTCCCGCAGGTGGGTCGCCCCGCCGGTCACGGTCACGACGTCTCCCCCGGTCGCGGGCGCTGCGGGGCAACGACCGCGGCCAGTGCCGTGCCCACCTCGCGGTGCGTCGCCCCCCACGGCACCACGGCCGTCCGGCCGCGGATCTCGATGCCCCGTTCGAGCAGGCAGCACTTGGTGATCCGGGGCGCGCCCCCGTCGGGAAGCCGGGCCGGGCAGAAGTCGACCTGCGCGGGCCGGTCCCCGTAGTGGTGCTCGTGGATCTGGGCCGACCGCTCGCACCCGAACAGTGTCCAGTCACCGCGGCGGGCCGGGCCGTCGTCGAGGTAGTCGATCGTCGCGGTCCGCTCTCCCGCCTCCGATCCCGCGCCCCGGCACGGCAGCAGGAACCGGCCGCTGCCGCGGGCCTTCAGCCACGCGGGCAACGAGGTCAGCCTGGCCTGTACGCGCAGCGGGGGCAGGTCCTCGTCGACCTCGATCGCCCGGCGGACCATGTCGACGAGCTTCGCGGGGTGCGGCGGGACGACCTCGTCCACCAGCACCGTCACCGGGTCGGGCCGCCAGATGAGGTTGACGTGGGAGTAGCGGCCGTGCACCACGTAGGCCGACACCCCGTCGGCGCGGTGCCGGGCCGCCGCGGCGGCAGCGCCGTCGCGTTCCCCACGTCGACGTCCGGGTCGTCGATCCACACCAGCTCGTCGGGACGGGCGAGCAGCCGCGCCTCGGCGACGTCGCGGAAGAGCCCGTCCCCCGGGGCGGGCCGCACGCCGAGCAGCGCGGCGCCCTCGTCCCAGCGGGCGAGAAGGAGCGCGGTGCGGCGGTACACCTGTCGGGCCAGGACATGGTCGGCGAGCTCGTCCAGGTGCGACGGAGGCGCGACCCGCTGCACGGACAGCCCGCGGTAGGGGCGTGCGATCGTGTTCGCCGTCGGCAGCGGGATCATCGCGGGATCCCCGCGGTGGTCAGCCCGGCGGTGTCGGCACGCAGCCCAAGCCGGAGGGTCTCCACCGGCAGGACGTCGCCGAGCTCGATGTTGCCGAGGTTCACCGACGGCCCGAGGTGGTTGATCAGCCAGGCCTGCTGGGTCTTCCGCGGTGCCTCGAACACGACCCGGTCCAGGGGGACCTCGCGCGCGATCGCGTCGACGAGCGCGTCCCGCACCTGTCCGTCCGGCTCGAACAGCCCGACGGTCCCGGACTCCCGTCCCTCGGCGACGACGAGGGACGCGCCTGCCTCGAGGTCGTCGCACATCTCGCCCGCCCAGTCCGCCGCGACGACCTGCGCCAGCGGATTCTTCTGCCCCGTCTCGGCCAGCACCACGAACTCCGGCGCCAGCATCCGGATCAGGGCGCGCTTCTCGGGCCTGTCGATCAGCCCCAGCCCGTTGGACACCTCCACGGCGGCGATCTCGTTCGCCCGCGCCCACCGACGAACTCCGCGGTCCGGCCCTGGGCGACGGCGATCTCCAGGAAGGTCCCCCCGGTGCAGAGCTGCACGGAGGACCCGCGACAGAGCTGGACCCGTTCGCGGAGAGCGCGGTCGACGTGGCCGGTGCCCCAGCCCAGCTTCAGGAAGTCCACCGCATCGGCGACCTGCTCCAGGTGGGCACGCAACAGAGCAGGGGGCAGCCCTTTGTCCAGGACGTGGGTGATCCCCGACGAGCGTGGCTTGGCGCTGCGGGGCGGCAGGCTGAGGAAGCCGACCCCGTCGCTCGTCCCCGCTCCGACCGCCGACCCGCTCGTGGCCGTCGCGTTCACGCGTGCTCCTTGGTCGCGCCGGCGAACTGCTGCGCCGCCAGGTAGAGCCGCACCGCGAGTTCGAGATCGAATCGCTGCGCGGGGTCGTCGAGCCGGGCGCCGAGCAGCTGCCTCATCACCCGCATCCGGTACTTCACCGACGATGCGTGCAGGTGCAGCAGGCGCCCGGACTCCTGCGGGCTGCCGCAGGTCATCAGGTACGCGTAGAGCGTCTCCATGAGCTGACCGCCGAAGCGGCTGTCGGTGAGCAGGTCCCCGAGCACCCGCTCGACGAAGAACGGGATCTGGCCGGCCGACACCGCCGTCAGCACGTCGGCGATCGGACCCAGCTCCTCACTCACGGCGACGACCGGGAGGCCGAGGTAACCGGCGTTCCGACGCTGCAGGTGCGCCACCGCACGGACCGCGGCATAGCTGGCGCGCAGCTCGTCGCCTGCCGACGCCCGCGGCCCGACCGACACCGCGAGGCCGGGCACCGCCAGCCCGTCGAGGACCTCCTGCCAGGCACGAGCCTGGGCGTGCGGTTCCGTGGCGCCCTCGTCGGAGTAGACCCCGAGCAGCCCCGTGTCCCCCGGCACCAGGGTGACCGTGCGCAGTTCCGGGTGCGCGGCGCACGCGCGTCGCACGCGTTCGCCTAGGGTGCGGGCCGGGAGGCCCTCCACCCGGTCGGGCAGCGAGATCACCACGGGCCGGCACGGGGGGCGGGGCTGGCCCACGGCCCCGACCGGCCCGGCAGCGGGGGGAATCTCGGTGGCCAGCCAGTCGGACAGGGCGGCGCGGTGGCGCACGTCCCGGATCTCGTCGACGAGCCGCCTGCGCTGCAGCAGCAGCAGTGCGAGGTGGCGCAGCACCTCCTCCTCGCCGGCGCTCCACCAGCCGGCCGCCGGCAGCTTCAGACTGCCGGCCACCTCCCCGTCGGCCTCGACGAGCATCGTCCGGGACCGCCCGGACGTCGCGAGGTTCCGGTACTCCGACCGGCTGGTTGCCACCGTCTCGTTGTGGACGTCGAGCAGGGTCACCGGCGCCCCGAGCAGATCGTCGACCGCGTCGACGAACGCCTGCACGTCGTCGTCGGTCACGGCGCGGATGACGCAGGCGAGCGACTCGGCGGACGCGGAGTCGGAGCGGCGGGGACCCGACAGGTGCGCGACGAGTGCCTCCTGCACGCGGCGCGCGGCCGCCGACTGTTGCGTCCCGCTCGCACCGGTCGAGGCAGTCGCGGCGAGGAAGGCAGCTGCCAGCCGAACGACGAGCCGATGGTCGCCCGCCGTCGCCAGGACCGTCGGGACCAACGCTCCGAGCCACTCCACGTCCTCGTCGCACTGCGCCGGCCGCTCCACGTGCACGTCGCCGAGCCCGGGGCCGCGTAGGACGAGCCGGCGGGCCCGGCGCAGGTGGTCCACGACCGCCACCGGATCGGAACCGGCCAGGTCGATCAGTGGCGGGTGCGCGGTTCCGTAGCCGCTTCCCGATGCGGGATGTGCGCCGCGGGCAGCGGGTCGACACTGGTGAGCGTCAATGCTCAGCCCTCCTCATGACCGTTGTTCCCAGGTCCGGGTGGCACACGCTAGGCACCGCACAGCGGGGGGAGCTGTACGGAACTGACACACTCGGCCCGTTCTGCGGCGCCTAACAGGCGCCCACAGGGTCCCGGCAAAGTGGTCATGTGATCTTGTAGGTGTCGAGCGGGCGGCTGGTGTCGCGGGCGTGGTGGCGCAGTGCGGCGGCGATGTTCGTGGCGCCCGATAGCCGTAGCGCGGTGATCGCGAGGTTCCGCAGCGCGGCCATGACCTGCGGGCCATGCGCGGTTCGGACTTGAGAGCGATCTTCGTCGAAGGACACGTCGCGGACCCAGTGCAGCTGGTTCTCGATCGACCAGTGCCCGCGGATCCAGCGGGCGAGCAGGACCGGGTCGGCGTGGAACGTGGTCAGGCTGGTGATCGCGTAGACGGTCACCGTCGTCCACTTGCGGCCGGTAAGCGAGCGGCGCCGCCGGACGAGGTTGATGGCCTGGGCGGCATGCGGGAAGAACTCGCCGCCCAGGTCGGGGCATCGGTTCAAGCTGATGACGGTGATCGCGCGGGTCTCGACGCGGCCGTGGCCGCGGCCCCGCTGACGGGCGCCGACCTTGACCTGCACCCAGGGCAGCGCTCGCAGCCTGCGTAGTAGCGTGGGCTGGTTCGCCTTGACCGTCATCAGGTAATGCCCGCCACGGTCGTGCAGGTAGCGGGCGTGGCCGCGGTGCGTGTGGAGTGCGTCAGCGCTGATCAGGACCTCGCGGAGATCCAGTTGATCGAGCAGTGTAGTGAACGCAGCGATCTCGCTGCCCTTCTCATCGACCTGCACCTGCCCCAACACGGCCCCGCTGGCCTGGTCGATCACCGACACCAGATGCGGCGCCGCGACGGCGCCGTCGGTGTCGCGGGTGCGGGCGCCGCGCACGGTCTTGCCATCCAGTGCCAACACCCGGCGCTGCTCCCGCACCGGCACGCCGGCCTCCGGCACTCGCGCGGCGAGATGAGCCAGCGCCCACGCCTGCAGCGCAGCCTCCAACGCCAGGGCGTCGATCTGCTGCAGGACCCGGCGGATGGTCGACTCGTGCGGGACCACCGTGCCGACTCCGAGCACCTCGAGCACCGCGTGACCGGCGTCGTGGGCGTACTCGGCGACCGCCGCGAACGACCGCGCCCCGGCCAACACCGCGCACGCCCCGAGCAGCAACACCGTGAGCACACCGTGGCGGACCCCGCGAGCCGCCCTGGGATCCGGCACCATTGAAAGGGCTTCTACCAGCGACAACACCACCACATTCGCAGAGGAAGGGGTGCTCACCTCATCGGGTGGGACCTCCACGTGGTCAAGGACGGCAACGATCGGGGAGACTGACAGCGCGGGCACGGGCTTCCTGACCTGATCAAGGACTTAGACACCCTCATGATCACGTCGGGTCCGTGCCCGCACTCATACCTCTACCCGCCTGTCGCCGCAGGTCAGCGACCACTTATCGCGACCTTGCCGGGGCCCTGCAGGCGCCCAGGCCCTCTAGATGACCAATTCCAAGGGGTGTCGGTACGGCGTGGTGCCCGCTGAATGTGGTGGAGGGTGCCCAAGATCAGCGCTGCTAACCCAGGCGAAGAGCAGGAGGCTCTCGTGGACGCTGACTTGGACACCCTCGCGACGGCACTGTACGTGCGAACCGACGATCTGTTGAAGGCCTCGCCCGAACGAGTTCCGTGGCGCCCGAAGATCGGGATCGCTCCGAAGATCACCGATGCCGAGCTGATCACGTTGGCGGTGATGCAGGCCCTGCTCGGGCACACCAGCGAGGCGCGCTGGCTGCGCTACACCCACGCCCACCTGCGGCATCTGTTCCGGTATCTGCCCCAGCAGCCCGGCTACAACAAGCGGCTACGCCGACTGGGTACGACGATCGGCTGGCTGGTCGGGGTCCTGGCCCGCGACACCACCCTGTGGACCGATAACGTGTGGGTGGCCGATTCGACCCCGGTCGAGTGCGCCCGATCCCGCGAGGCGGTGCAGCGCTCGGACCTTGCCGGGTGGGCCGAGTACGGCTACTGCGCCAGCCACTCCCGGTTCTTCTGGGGCCTACGGCTGCACCTGGTGTGCACCCTGCACGGGCTGCCGGTCGGGTTCGCCCTGGCCGGGGCGAAGGCCGACGAACGCCAGACCCTGCTCGGGATCTTCGACGCCGACCCCGAGCTGCCCGCCTGGAGGGCGGGACAGATCGTGATCGCGGACAAGAACTACTACGGCCGCCAGTTCGAGGCCGAACTCGCCGATGCCGGCCTGGACTTGCTCCGACCGGCCCGCAAGGACGAACGCCCACGGCCCGGGACCGAGTTCTTCAAGCCATTGCGGCAGGTCATCGAGTCGATCAACGACACGTTCAAGGGTCAGCTCGACCTGGAACAGCACGGCGGCCACACACCGGCCGGGGTCTGGGTCCGGGTCGTGCAACGCGTCCTCGCCCTGACCGCAGCGATCTGGCACAACGACCGCACCGGTCAGCCGATCAAACGATCCCTGCTGGCCTACGACCACTGACCCCTTGGAATCGATCATCTAGAGGAGGGAGCGGTCGACGTCGAGGCCGAACCTGCGCAACCTGCGGTAGAGGGTCGAGCGGGACATCCCCAGGCTGTTGCCCGCCACTGAAGATGACGATGTAGGCGCCGTTCACGGTGACGACGAAGAACGGACATACCGGGCAGGGTTGGTCGTCAGTGTGTCGCCGTGGTCGTCAAGCTGCCGGGAGCCAGCGGCGTGCGCGCCGGTTCGACGTCGGCACGGTGGCGTCTGGTTGCCGACGCGCGAGGACCCGGCAGGAGCGGAATCTCAGCCCGGCTGGGCTGGCACCGCTCGCCCGACGAGTCGGCCACGGGTGATCTGGCCGATCAGCGTCCACGGCGGGACGTGCGGGGCGACCCGGGCCCGGAGGGTGACCGCGGCGGCGGCCAGCGCGGTCAGCGCCTCACCCAGCCGCGTGGGCTGCGGCGCGAGGTCGGCGAGGACATCGCGCTCGACCCGGGCGAGCCAGAGCACCGCCTGGGCGCGTAGCCACTCCACGTGCTCGGGGTCGCGGACGGCGCGGATCCAGCGCCGCACGGTGGATAGCGGCCGCTCCAGCTCGGCGGCGATCCGCCGGTATCCCGCCCCTCCGGCGCTGGCCAGCAACGCGGAGCCGATCACGGCCGTGGTGTCGGCTCGGCGTGGGGCCACGACGGCGGGCAGTAGGACGTGGGTGGCGCGGCAGGTGCGGCAGCGGGCCCGCCGCGGTCGTAGGGCCACTGTGGTCGTGCCGTGGTCGCGCACGGTGCGGGCCCGGGCGTGCCCCCCAGGGCTGCAGCGGGCCGGTGCACGACGGGCAGGTCAGCGTCCCGCTGGCGAGGTCGGTCTCGGCCTGGCCGGGGTCGGCGATGCCGATCATCGAGTCGGGGTGGGGGCACGGCGCACGAGCGTGGTCTACCAGGCCCGCAGCCGCCAGGGGTCAGCTGGTGTGGGCCACGTCCCCCGACGGTGCGCCGCGCCGACAGCGTCGGTCGGGTGGGCTGGGCTCGGCACGATGACGACCTTGGGCGAGGAGCCGGCGTGCCCGATGCTGGGACGGGCCTGTTGATCGTCACGGTGGCGGCGCCGACGAACGCCGCGGAGGCGAGTCGTCCGTCGTCACCGTCATGGCGGGAATCGAGCACCAGGTCGGCATCCTCGGAGGCGGTCAACAGCTGGTGGCGGGTGCTACCGCGCAGCGCGTCCGCTCCTAGCGCTGTAGTGACCGGAGACGTTGGTCGAGATCCTGTGACGACACGGTCTGATTGATCTTGATGAGCGAAGACCTCCTGCGGTGGTGTGGAGCTGTCTGACGGCTTGCACCCCGACCGCGGGAGGTCTTCGTGTCCCACGCTAACGCTGCCCTGGCTCCGCGCGCCCGATTGAAGCTGGCGCGCCTGATCGTCGAGCAGGGCTGGCCGATTGCCCGAGCGGCGGAGCGGTTCCAGGTGTCCTGGGCGACGGCGAAGCGGTGGGCCGACCGCTACCGCCTCGAGGGCGAGGCTGGCATGCTCGACCGTTCCTCACGCCCGCACCACAGCCCACGCGACCCCGCTCCCGATCGTGCGCAAGATCGTGCATCTGCGGTGGAAGCAGCGCCTCGGGCCGGTCGAGATCGCCGCCCGCGTGGGTTGTGCGCCCTCGACCGCCCACCGGGTGCTGGTGCGGTGCCGGATCAACCGGCTCGCCCACGTCGATCGGGCCACCGGTGAGCCGGTGCGCCGCTACGAACACCCCCATCCCGGGGACCTGCTGCACGTGGATGTGAAGAAGCTGGGCAACATCCCCGACGGCGGCGGGTGGCGGTTCGTCGGCCGCGCCCGTGGTGACCGCAACCGGGCCGCGACCCCGGGCAAGCCGCGCAACCGCCACCACAACCCGAAGATGGGCACTGCGTTCGTGCACACCGTGCTCGATGACCGCTCCCGGGTGGCCTACGCCGAGATCCACGACGACGAGACCGCGGCCACCGCGACCGCGGTCCTGCGTCGGGCGGTGGCCTGGTTCGCCGCCCGTGAGGTGACGGTGTCGCGGGTGCTGTCGGACAACGGCTCGGCCTACTGCTCGCACCTGTGGCGCGATACGTGTGCCGAGCTGGCGATCACCCGAAACGGACTCGCCCCTACCGGCCGCAGACCAACGGCAAGATCGAACGGTTCCACCGCACGATGACCGCCGGCTGGGCGTTCCGCAGGCTCTACGCCAGCGAGTCGCAGCGGCGAAAGGCGCTACCGGCCTGGCTCCACGAGTACAACCATCACCGACGCCCACACCGCCATCGGAGGCCACCCGCCCATCAGCCGGTTGACCAACCTGTCCGGGCAGTACACCGCCTGTCCGGCTCGACCACGATGTGAGCCTTGTAGCCGTCCTGCCGCCGCGAGCGGGTCTTGTGCCCGTGCCGTGCCTCGGGATCCACCGTGGAGATCACCCGGTCCGGCGCGACCCGCTGCGCGATCCGCCACCGCCCATCGGTGCCCTCGGAGCCCTCGGCGGGTTCCACGTCCTGCCCGGCGACCAGCGCCAACACCGCCACCGCCTCCGCCTGCCTCGGGTCGAGTTCGACCTCGGGCAGATGCCCCAACAGCCGGTGGGAGTCGGTCACGAGGGCGTCGATGAGCTCGTCCCGGGCGGCCGGGTCGTCCCAGGCGATCGCCGGCTTCCCCGGCCGGCTGTAGTCATGTCCAGTGCGTCGCCGAAATCGTCCTCGGTGACGATCGGGTGCCGGGCTGCCGGCTCGGTGGGATGGCCAGCCAGAGCAGCTTGATCACGGCGCTCCGGGAGCTCGACGGCAGTGTCGGCAGGGCGCTGTTGGCCGCCGGGTTGAACAACACCGCACCGACCGAGAGCCCGAACGCGATCACGTACACCACGGCCACGTTGTCGCCGACGACGATCAATGCGGTGGCCAGCGCGGCCCGCCACACGTCTGCGCCGACCATCACCATCACGCGCGGCAACCGGTCGACCAGCGTGCCGGCGAACGGCGCGAGCAGCAGCACCGGGACGATCTCGGCGAACACCACCGCGCTGACCCCGAGCGCGGACCCGGTCAGGTCGAACACCAACAGCGACAGTGCCACCGTGGCGAACACATCGCCCCTGCGACACCGTCCGCGCCGACCACAGCCGCCGGCAGCCGGGATGCGCGAACACCGCGCGCAGGCCGACGCGGGGAGACGCGCCCCGGCTCACTTCTGGTCCGGTTCGGCCGGCATGTGCTCGATGATCCGGCACACGACGGCGCTGGAACCGCGCCGGCGGGCGGCGGTGGCGGCGCGGCGGGCGTCGGCCAGGGAGCGGCGCAGGCGGCGCAGGTCGCTCAACCTCTGGTCGATCTCGGCGAGGTGGGCGTCGAGCATGCCCATGACCCGACCACAAGGCTGCTCGCCGCCGCGCTGCAGGTCGAGGATGCCCTTGATCTCGTCGAGGGTCAGGTCGAGGGCCTTGGCCTGGCGGATGAAGTCCAGGACGGCGAGGTCGTCCTCGGTGAACAGCCGATAGCCCGACTCGGTGCGGTCGGCCTCAGGGAGGAGGCCCTTGCGTTCGTAGAGCCGGATCGCCTTGGCGCTCAACCCGGTGAGCGCGGCGGCTCGGCCGACGGTCATCGACGCCATACGTGCCTCCTCGCGGGTCTCCCACTTCGCTTGACCTTACCCCCGGGGTAAGGTTCTACCGTCGTGTCACGCGAGCTGAGCAGCTGCGTGGCGAGGAGGCAGAGGCATGACCGAGACGGTGGCCCTGCAGGTGGAAGGGATGACGTGCACCGGCTGCGAGCAGCGGATCGGCACTGCACTCCGCCGGGTCGACGGGGTCCGCGATGTCGTCGCCGACCACACCAGCGGACGGGTCCAGGTGCGCTTGGAACTGGCGACGACCGGCCCGGGCGCGGTGGTCGACCGCGTCACTCAGGCCGGCTACACGGTGCGCAGCGACGGCGGCCCGGAGGAGATGAAGCAGCGATGACAACGACGACCGAGACGAGCACCGATCAACTGTGGGCCGAGGAAGCCAGCAGCACGCCGGGGCATGCCCGGATCCGGGCGCGGATCGCCGGGCTGCACTGCTCGCTGTGCACGGGGACGATCGAGAAGGCGTTGGGCCGGATGCCGGGTGTGCACCAGGTGGCGGTCAGCCTGACCCACGAGCAGGCGTTGATCGACTACGAACGGGGCGTGGTCGACCCGGAGGAGATTCTGGGGACGCTGCGCGACATCGGCTACGACCTCTACGATCCGCGCAAGCTGCGCCCGTTCGAGGAGGAGGAGGCCGACCTCGTCCGCGAGGGCAAGCGGCTGCTGGCCGCGGTGGCGGCGAGCCTGGCCGCGATCGGGCTGATCCTCGAGGTGTCCGGGATCTGGTCGGTGCTGGTGCCGGCGTCGGTGGTGGCGCTGATGGTGCCGGTGTCCTACGCGCTGCTGCGTCCGGCCGGGCGGGCCCGAGCGGGGCTGGGCGCGCTGGGCATCGTCGCGCCCGCCGCCGTGGCCTACCTCGCCCGCGAGCTGGGGGTGATCGGCGACACCGCGGCGGGCTGGCTGACCGGGGCGCTGGCGCTGGCGGTGGTGGTCGGGGTGGCCCCGCACATCCTGCGGATGGCGTATCAGGCCGCGCGACGGGGCATCCTCAACCAGCACGTGCTGCTGGAGGTCGGCGCGTTCGCCGGCATCGCCGGCGGGGTCATCGGGCTGACCGGGGTGTTCCCGGACTACCCGACCGCGCCGTTCTTCGCGGTCAGCGTGCTGGTCGTGAACTACCACATCTTCTCCGAGTGGCTGTCGCTGCTGGTCAAGACCCGCTCCAGCCAGGCGGTGCGCAAGCTGCTCGAGCTGCAGCCCGACACCGCCCGCGTGGTGCGCGACGGGGTCGAGCGGGAGGTGCCGATCGCCCAGGTGGCGGTCGGGGACGTCGTGCGGGTGCGGCCCGGGGAGCGGATCCCGGTCGACGGCCAGGTCCGCGAGGGCCACTCCACCGTGGACCTGTCGCTGGTCACCGGCGAGCCGGTGCCGGTCGAGCGCGGGCCGGGCGGCGAGGTGATCGGCGGGTCCATCAACGGCGCGGGCAGCCTGCTGGTCACCGCGACCCGGGTGGGGACCGAGAGCTTCCTGGCGCAGGTGGTGCGCCACGTCGAGGACGCCCGCGCGCTCAAGCCCGGCATCCTGCACCTGGTCGACCGGGTGCTGCGCGTCTACACCCCCACCGTGCTGATCGTGTCCGCGCTGGCCCTGCTCGGCTGGCTGGTGGGCAGCTGGGCGCTGGCCGGCGACCCGGACGTGCGCCGCGCGGTGTTCGCCGGCCTCGGGGTGCTGGTCATGGGCTACCCCTGCGCCGTGGGGATCGCCGCCCCGCTGGCCATCGTCCGCGCCGCCGGGGAGGCCGCCGATCAGGGCGTGATCATGCGGACCGGGGAGGCGTTCCAGACCTTCGGCCAGATCCGCACGGTCCTGCTGGACAAGACCGGCACCCTCACCGAGGGTCGCCCCGCGGTCCGCGAGGTCGAAGCCCTGGGGTCGGCGGAGGAGCTGCTGCGCCTCGCAGCCGCCGCGGAATCCTCGTCGGAGCATCCGCTGGCCCGCGCCGTCGTGGCCGCGGCCGAGCAGCGCGGGCTTTCCGTGCCCGCCGCGGAGGACTTCACCTCCGTCACCGGGTTCGGCGTGACCGCCCGGGTCGAGGGCCGCGAGGTGCTGGTCGGGCGCCCGCAGTTCCTCACCGACCGCGGCGTCGACCTTGCGCCGCTGGCCGAGACGGTGGCGCGGCTGGAGGCCGCCGGACGCACCGCCGTCGCCGTCGCCGCCGATGGCCGCCCGCTCGGTGTCGTCGCCCTCGGCGACGAGATCCGAGCCGATGCGGTCGAGGCCGTCGCACAGCTGCGCGCGGCCGGGCTGAGCCCGGTGCTGGTCACCGGGGACAACGCGCGCGCAGCCCGGCACATCGCCGAGCAACTCGGGATCGACGACGTCCGCGCCGGCGTGCTGCCCGAGGGCAAGGCCGAGATCGTGCGCGAGTTCCAAGCCGGCGGCGACCGGGTGGCGATGGTCGGGGACGGGATCAATGACGCCCCCGCCCTCATGCAGGCCGACGTCGGGATCGCCATGGGCGGCGGCACCGACATCGCCGTCGAATCCGCGGACATCATCATCGTCCGCGACGACCTGCGCGCCGTGCTCACCGCCCGCCAGCTGTCGCGCTCGGCCTACCGGCGGACCCGGCACAACGTCGCCCTGGCGTTCCTGTTCAACGGAATCGGCATCCCCCTGGCCACCACCGGCCTGGTCTACCCGGTGTGGGCGATGGTCGCCATGGCCGCCTCGGTCACCACCATCTTCATCAACTCGATCGGTGGGCGCCCCTCCCTGCTGTTCGACGCGATCAGCAGCGTCGGCCGCCAGCATCCCGAGGACCGCGTGGACAACCACGAGTCCGCGCCGGCGGCCTCCTGAGCAACGGCGTCGGCGAGTGCCGCGGGCCTCGCCGACCCCACCCCCAAGAGCCGAGAGGAGCGCTCCTTGTCGTCCTTCCCCATCCTCGACCACGCCGAAGTCCCCGCCGCCCTGAGCGAGCCCGGGCTGGTGCTGCTCGACTTCTGGCAGCAGTCGTGCGCACCCTGCCGCGCGCTCGAGCCCCGGCTCGAACAGCTCACGCAGCGGCGCTCCGGCGAGTTCACCGGCTACCGCATCGACGTCGACACCAACCAGACGACACCCACCGACTTCGGGGTGCAGTCCATCCCCACCCTGATCCTGCTGCGCGACGGCCACGAAGTAGCCCGACTCGACGGACTGATCCGGGACGCGGATCTGGACCGGGTCCTCGACGAGCACGGAACATCGCCAGGTCGGTAAGGCCTGCCGGACGACGACAGCAATGTGTTCGGTCGCGAGATCGCCCTGCGCCAGTGCGCCGTCCTCGCATCGGCCTCACGTTCGGTCCAGTAACTCGAATCTTCAGGTGAGGTGACAGCTAGTGGCGGGGTTGAACAACCCCAATGGGCCGGTGCTCAACCGGCGCCAGGTGTTGCGGGCGGCGGGAGGGACGGCGGCCGCAGCAGCGATCGCGGGCACTGGCTACGGGTGGTGGCGGGCCAGTGGCCCTGCCGCAAGCGCCGAGCCGGAAACCGAGACGGCCGGGGCGGGCGAGTGGATGCAAGCGTTGTACGGGCTCGTGATGAACGAGGGGACCTCGCCGCCAGCCGCAGCTCGCAGCTACGCCTACGCCGCGGTCGCCCTGTACGAGGCGGTCACAGCCGGCCACACTGCATCCTTCAGTCTCGCCGGACGGCTCAACGCGATGCCCGCGACGCCGACACCGGACGCACCTCTGGATCGGCCGGCAGCGGCGAGCGCGGCGATGGCGACGGTCGTCGGTGGACTGTTCGGCTCCGCGGCCGCATCGAGTGGGCTACAAGCGGGTGGCCAGATGGAACAGGATCAACTCCGGCGACGCCAGGCCTCGGGGATGCCAGCCGGGCTCATCGCCCGCTCAGCGGAGTACGGGCACCGTGTCGGCGAACGGATCCTGACGTGGGCCGCCGAGGACGGCTACGCCGACACCGTCGGGCGGGCGTACCAGCCCCGCACCGGTGCTGCGCAGTGGGCACCCGAATTCGGGCTGGAGGCGGTCGAGCCTCATTGGGGCATCGTGCGCCCCTTCGCCCTGCCAGCGGCGGACGCCTACCAGCCGCCGCCACCACCCGCGCCGTTCTCGCCGCACCCTGGCTCCGCGTTCTTCCACCAGGCGACGCGGGTGTACCAGGCCGGGCTGACGCTCACCGACGAGCAACGCGAGATCGCGCTGTTCTGGAGCGACAATGCCCGGCTGTCCGGCACCCCGGCCGGGCACTGGATGCTCATCGCCAGAGATCTCGTGAACCAGCGCGGGTGGCCCCTCGACCGAGCGGCGCAGCTATACGCGCTGCTCGCCGTCGCGCTGGCCGACGCATTCACCTCGTGCTGGCACGAGAAGTACCGGACCAACCTGCTGCGCCCGGACACCTACATCCGGGCACACATCGACCCCGGATGGCGGCCCTGGGTCGCCACCCCGGTCTTCCCCGAATACACCTCCGGACACTCGGTCGCGTCCCGTGCCGCCGCCACCGTCCTCACCGACCTGGCCGGAGCGACTGCCTTCACCGACAACAACCACGCCCCTGGCCCGTTCGCGCCCCGGTCCTTCGCGTCGTTCCACGCCGCAGCCGAGGAAGCCGCGATCTCCCGGCTCTACGGCGGCATCCATTACCCGATGAGCATCGAAATCGGCCTGTCGCAGGGCGAGCAGGTCGCCCGGCACGTCATTGACACGCTGTACCAGAGGTGAGATCGGCGGCCGGCCGCAATTGGAGGGGCTGTATCACGGGCTCGCCGCGCACGTTCGCCTCGTCGTGCCCGACCCGTCGGCTTCGGCTAGCCACCCCCACCGACCGTGGTGGTTGTGCATTCCCTCGGCGTTGTGGTCGCGCTTCGGGCCGCGCCCGGCGTCCCGACCGCGTGGCCGTGGGTGTGATCGCCGACGTGCCAGGCCAGGCGTGGGCTCGAGCGCAGGTCCTGGACGTCGTCGGGTACGGGCGCCGCCGCAATGAGTGCGACGATGGCAAGGACGGCACCCGCACCGAGCGCCGCGGCGGTCGGGATCGGGCGGGGCCGGCCCGTCGTCGCCAGGGCGTATCCGGCGAGGGCGAGCAGGAACAGCGCGAGCGCGGTGAGAATGGGCGCGGGGACGAAGTGCGCGGTGATGTGGAACGCGAACACGTCCATCCAGTAGTCGTGCAGGACTCCGCCGCCGAGGAAGAGGAAGTCAGGCAGAGCGCTGTAGAGGTGGCCGACAAACGCGGCCTCCCAGGGGGTCACGCGCGGGCGGATGGTGGCGTCGCCCCGGCGGCGGGAGATCAGCCGGGCCGTTGCGAGCGCGGCCAGGCCGAGTGCCGCCCCGATCAGACCGTGCAGCCAGTAGTGGAACTGCCCGTGGAGCCGGGCGTACTCGAGGTAGAGCAGAACCTCGAGGGCGATGACCGCGGCCCCGGCGACCCAGCTGCGGATCATCGGTTCGTGCGCAGAGCGTCGACGAGTATCTGAATCTCCGCGGTATGGGCGGCGGGTGCGGGGTCGAAGGTGCGGTAGCGCAGCCGTCCCATCGCGTCGACGAGGGCGTAGCCAGGGCCGACGCGCCCGCTCGCGGTGAGCAGGGCGTAGCGGGCGGCCAGTTCGGGGTCGCTGCTGTGCACCACCTGGGCACCGGTGATGTTCGGGCTACCGCACATGGGATCGCAGAAAAGGATGACCGCGGGCCGGCCGGGATCGACACCGAGGCGGTCCAGGCCCGGCGCGGGCTCGTCGAGATAGAGCAGGTCGAGCTGGCGCAGCCCGGTGATCGGAGCGACGTCGGCGTCCGGGGACGCGAGGTAGGCTGCGGCGCCAGCGCTGACGACCACCGCGACAATTCCCGCGACGATCCAGCGCCGCCGCGTGCCATTCAGCCGTCGCTGCACGTACCCTCCCTCCTCACGCGTGCGGCCCCGGCGGCGTCGGCGTAGCCGCCCCCGTCCGGGGCGTGCTCGTCGCCCAACCGTTCATGGGATCAGCAGGATCGGGCGGTCGACGTCGAGGTGGGCGACGATGCTGCGCCGCAGTCCCGGCGGATTCCGCCAGCCGGCCACAACGACCAGCTGCGCCTCGCACTGCGCGGCGGAGGCACCGACGAGCTCGCGCACGTCACCGCATCTGCTGACCACCTCGATGTCGACGTCGCCGTCGAACAGCACGCGGAACTCCTCGCAGGCCAGGCGCCCGTCCTTGACCGCAGCGGCGGTGAGCCGTTCGGTGACCACTGCGGGTGGTCGAGTCGGGGTGGGATCGAGCACCCCTTCCGGAGGACCGAGGGCGAGCGGGGGCTCATTCACCGCGAGCAGGACCACCCGGGTGGGGCGGGCAAGCAGGGCCAAGACCTGCCGCAGCTCGGCTGCAGGACAAGTCCCGTCGGTGACCACCAGCAGGCGCACGGGAAGTCCTCAGGTGACCGCGGCCGGCTTGTTGGCAACAGGCAGGGACAGCGCGCACGAGACGCCCGCGACCGTGCCCTCGCCGACCGCGACGTTCACGAGTTGCATGCCGGGGGTGACGTCGCCGGCGGCGAAGACCCCCGCAACGGAGGTCTGCTGATGCTCGTCCACGCTGACATAGCCCTCGTCGTCGGTGGCGCAACCCAGTTGGCGGGCCAGGGACGTCTCGGGCTCGTGCGCGATGGAGAAGAACCCCATCGTGCACTCGGTCTGCCGGCCGCTGGCCAGCCGGACACCGCTCAGGCCCCCTCGTGGGCCGACCAATTCGACGACCCGATCCTCGATGATCTCGACGCCCCGCCCCGCGAGGGCGGCGCGCTGCTCATCGCCACCTTCGAACCGCTCGCCGTTGGTGATAACGCGGACTTCGGCTGCCCAGTCCAGCAGCTCCATGGCGAACCCAGCGACATGCTGCGCCCACCCGAACACCGCGACGCACTCGCCTCGCGCGTCGAACTCGTCACAGGTGGGGCAACGGAAGACATCGGCACCGTAGTGCTCGAAGAAGCCCTCCACCTGCGGGAACACGTCGCGCACCCCCGTGGCGAGGACGACCCGGTGAGCCAGCACGACCCCGCCGGTCCCGTCGAGCTCCACCCGAAACAGGTCCTGCTCGTCCTTCCTCACCGCCGACACCTGCCCGGAGCGGACGCTCACGCTCGCATACCGCGCCAACTCCTCACGTCCCCGCTGCAACAACTCCTGCGGCTGTGCCGGGTCGTTGGCCAGCACGCCGTGCACCTGCTCGACCCCGCGATTGCGGTACCGGCCACCGTCCAGGACGAGGGCGTTCCGCCGGTAGCGCCCCAGCCAGATCGCCGCGCTCAATCCGGCCGGCCCGCCGCCGACCACGATCACGTCGTGGTCCGCCGATGTCCCGTCGTCCCCCCACCCGCTCATTCGATCGCTCCCCTGGCTGCCTGCACCGCATGGTTACGCACAACGAACCGCGCCAGGTTCTGTGCTCCACACGCCGAGCCCTGCCCCCTGTTGCTCAGCGTCATGCTCGCCCCCGTCTCGACACCCCCGGTCGCGCGCTGCATCACGAGACGACGGGGTAGCCGGCGGCGGCGAGGCGCTCGCCGATCTCCTGATCGCTGGTCCGCGCCTCGTCAAAGGCGACCGAGACCTGATTCGTGGCGGCGTCCGGCCTAACCTCCCGAACGCCCTCGACCCGGGTCAGCGCCCTACGGATCGCCATCTCGCACCCCGCGCAATGAATGTCCTCGACGACGAACGTCCGCGTGGCCATGAGCTCCTCCTCCGCCCAAGAGCTTCGCCCGACGGTAGTGGTTCCCCCATGGTGGAAGGTCAACCCCAATGCGTCGACCTCAGCGCTTGACCTTCCACTGGGCTGGAAGCCGCAGACTCGGCCTGATCCAGGCCACGACGAGGGGTGCCGAACATGGGCTTCCTGCAGGACCTGATTGACAGCCTGCTGATCGGGCTGGGGTTCTTCTACAAGGCCCTGTGGCCGATCCTGCTCGGGGTCTTCATCACCGCGTTGATCGACACACTGGTCAACAAAGACAAGATGGCCGACATCCTCGGCGGACGCGACCTGCTCAGCACCGGAAAGGCATCGGTCGCCGGCGCGATCAGCTCAGCCTGCACCTTCGGCGCGGTGACGATCACGGGAACGCTGTTCAAGAAGGGCGCGTCGAGCGAGAGCTCGTTCGCGTTCAGCTTCGCCTCCACCAACCTCGTCTTCGAACTCGGGATCTTGATCTACATCTTGCTCGGGCCGGCGTTCCTGGCCGCCGAACTGCTCGGGGGTGTCGTCCTGATCGCGATCATGTACCTGCTGCTGCGGCTGACGCTGCCGGAGAAGACCTTCGAGCAGGCCCGGGCCCGGCTGCAGGAGCAGGATCTGGGCAGCGGGCTCGAGGCGTTCAAACAGGGAGTGCATTCACCGGGCACCTGGAAGGAGCAGCTGTCCACCCGGGCCGGTTGGCAGCGGGTGGCCCGGCAGTACTTCCAGACCATCGGGCGCATCTACAAATCCGTGGTGTGGGGCTTCCTCCTCGCCGGGCTCATCATCGGGCTGGTTCCGGAGGGCTTCTGGCCGGCGCTGTTCCCCGCCTCCGACAGCTTTGCCGGGGTGACAGCCAACGCGTCCCTCGGGGTGCTCGCGGGAGTCTTCAGCTTCATCGGCTCCATCGGCAACGTCCCCTTCGCCGCCGCCCTGTGGGCGTCCGGCGTCTCCTTCGGCGGTGTCGTCGCGCTGATCTACGCCGACCTCATCACCATCCCGGTACTCGACCTGTGGCGCCGGTTTCTCGGCTGGAAAGCCACCGCCTACGTGTTCGTGATCTTCTTCGTCACCATGGTCGTCGCCGCCGTACTCATGGAGTACCTGTTCGACACGCTGGGGTGGATTCCCGAGCGGTTGCGCGGCGCCACCCTCGAGGACTTCCTCGCCGTGAAGTTCGACTTCACCCTGGTCATGACCGTCCTGTCCCTGCTCGGCACCGCCCTGCTGCTGTGGTTGCGGCAGACCCAGTCGGCCCGCTACGCCTCAGGTTCGCAGTAGACGGCCCGAATCCCACACGCCTGGCAGTGACGAGCAGGATCAGGCGCGGCCCGGGCCATGAAGTCAGGCCGCGCGCCACGCCGTAGAGGAGGTGACCGAGCAGGTTGCCCACGGGGGTCGTTCGCCGGAAGTGAGCCGCCGCGGCTCGGCTGTCGTCCTGTTCGCCGTGTCGTCACAGCGTCTACGGCGTGTTCTTTAAGATCGCTAGCAGCCCCCAGCGGTGGTTGGCGTCCTCCACGACCTGGCCAGCCCCTGTTTCTGGGACCGTTACACCGTCAACTGGTCGGTTCGACCGTGTAATGGATCGTCTGAGCGACGATGCGCCCGTCGCGGATGAGATAGGAGTCGGCGCCGTCGCGTACCCGCGCGCCGTCCGCCTCGGCAGTCCACTCCAGGAACGCCATCTCGCCCTCGACGAGGCGTGTGCCGTAGTGGAACGTGCAGTTGGGCAGCTCGCGTTGCATCTTCGCGGCCCGGTCTCGCAACCCGTCGTAGCCGCGGGTCACCCCGGCCGCGGACAAGATCACGACGGTGCTGGCGTAGTTGCGCTCGATGTCGTCCTCGACTGTGCCCTCCACGCCGATCCGCAGGTGGTCGTCAAAGACCTCGCCGGTCGTTCTGCTAGTGCCTCCCTGTCATCAAGCCTGAGCCCAACCACGCTCCTGCCTCGGATCCGAGGCAGGAGCGTGGGGCACGGTGGCTCAGCCCGCCATCTGGCGGCACATCTGCGCGGTCCTGCGGCACGCCTCGGCGCACGCCCGCATGCGCGCGTCATCGTAGCGCTCGCACTCGGCGGCGCACCGGTCACAGAGGTCGGCGCACACTCGGCACAGCTCCTTGTAGGACTCGCTGTCGCGGGCGAGCAGGGGGATGCAGGCCAGACAGACCGTGGCGCAGTCCAGGCATCGCTGGATGCACTCGGCCATCGCCTGGTCCCCGGCGTTCGCGCAGTGCTTGGCACAGGCCTCGCACGCGGCGGCGCACTCTGCGCAGGAGCGGATGCAGTCCATCAGCTGCTGGTCGACCAGCCCGCTGTTGGTCGTCTCGGTCGTGCTCATCCGTATCACCTCACGTTGCGGTCGTGTTGTCCTCACCGTCGCCACGGCGGCGACGCCTGTCGCTTGCCAGCGCAGGTGAAGCCGACGCTATGGGTTTCCCCCCACTGGAAGGTCAAGTCCCAACTGTCACCCGTCGAGGTATCGCCGATGCCTGGCGCTGCCGCATCTGCGGTTGACCCTTCCCCCTCCGGGGGAAGCTAGCGAGCATGCGGATCGGGGAGCTTGCAGAGCGGATCGGCGTGAACACCAAGACCATCCGCTACTACGAGGCCATCGGCCTCGTCCCGGCGCCACCTCGCACCTCCAGCGGTTACCGCATCTACAGCCCTGAGGACGAGGCCCGCGTCGCGTTCATCAAGGCCGCCCAGCACCTCGGACTGAGCCTGCAGGAGATCCGGGAAGTGCTGGCGTTGCGGCAGGCGGGCCGCGCCCCGTGCGAGCACGTGCGCGAGGTGCTGCGGGACCACATTCGCGACATCACCCGGCGCATCGCCGAGCTTCGTCGGCTCCGGGGGGAGCTGCGGGCACTGGAGGCGGTCGTCGACGAGATCCCGGGTGACCACGCGCTGGTCTGCCGGATCATCGAGCACACGACCGAACAGGACGAGATACTGGCAGACCAGGGGAGCAATGCTTGAGACCTGTGGATGACGAGGAGGGGTCGTACCCTCTCGGTGATCTCTCAGCCCTCAAGCAAGATCGGCGCGCCAACGCCGGTCGGGAAGGTACGACCCGTGCTCAGCGTAGTCCCCGAGGAGCCCAACGGCCGCGATGACGCCACCCCCGGCGGCGGTGCGAC
>NZ_JAHKRK010000008.1 GCF_019396355.1 Pseudonocardia nigra | reverse complement strand
CTTCCGATCTGGGATCCCGCGAGTCGCCCGCTTTCGACACGCGAGTCGCCCGTTCCCGGCACGTGAGTCGCCCGGTCGCGTTCCCGGGGAAACCCTCGGGCGGCCCTTGACGCTCCGCCGAACGGCGTCGTAGCTTCTGGCAACGATTCCATGTGCAATCGTTGCCAGCTCGGCCGAACGGCTTCCCCCCGACGACGTGGAGGACCAGATGAGCTCGAAGCGCAACCGCCGGTGTGCTGCGGTCGCGGCCACCGCCGCCCTCGTCCTCGCCGGATGCGGGGGCGTCGGCGGCGGTGACGAACAGACGCCCGAGGGCGGCGCGGTGCTCACCACGATGGGCTTCGGGCTCGGCGACGAGGTGGCCGAGGTCAGGGCGAACCTCGCGAACGAGGCCATCGCGCCCGCCACCGTGCAGGTCGGCGGCAGCGCCTTCGACGCGCAGCAGTTCCTCTCCGCGGTGGCCTCGGGCACCGCCCCCGACATGGTGTTCATGGACCGGCAGCTGATCGGCACCTACGCCGGCCGCGGCACGCTGATGCCGCTCACCGAGTGCATCGAGAGCCAGGACGTCGACCTGTCGCAGTACCGTGAGGCTGCGCTCGGCGAGGTGACGCTGAACGGCGAGGTCTACGGCCTGCCGGAGTTCTTCAACAACCGGGTCGTGCTCATGAACGACGCGGCGCTGGAGAGCGCGGGCCTGGAGCCCGCCGCCCTGAGCACCGCGAACTGGGACGCCCTCGCGCAGGCCACCGGGCAGCTCACGCGCATCGACGCCAACGGCGACCTCGCCCGGATCGGCTTCGACCCGAAGATCCCCGAGTTCCTCCCGCTGTGGGCGAAGGCCAACGGCGTCGACATGATCAGTGCGGACGGGCGCACCGCCAACCTCGACGACCCGCGCCTGGTCGAGGTGCTCGAGTACACGGTCGGGCTGATCGAGCAGCAGGGCGGCTGGGGCAAGTTCAAGGCGTTCCGCGAGTCGTTCGACTTCTTCGGCGAGCAGAACCCGGTCGCCGCCGACCAGATGGCCGCGTTCCCGATGGAGGATTGGTACCTCAACCAGGTCGCGAGCAACTCGCCGGACGTCCCGCTCGTGGTGTCGCCGTTCCAGGACCGGCAGGGCGGCCCCGTCGACTTCGTCACGGGCTCGGCCTGGGCGATCCCGACCGACAGCGCGCACCCGGAGCTGGCCTGCACCTGGATCAAGACGATGAGCGACGCGCCGAGCTGGGTCGCCGCCGCCCGCGCCCGGGTCGAGCAGCGCAAGGCCGACGGCGAGGCGTTCACCGGCCTCTACACGGCGAATCACGTGGCCGACGAACAGATCTTCAGCGAGCTGGTGCAGCTGGACGACCTGCCGGTGTACGACGCGGCCGTGAGCGCCGTGCTGGAGGCGCAGGAGCACGCGTTCTCGATGCCGGCCTCCCCGGCGGGTGCGGAGTTCCGCACCGCCTGGCAGGGGGCGGTGAACCGCGTCCTGGAGGGCGGCCAGCAGCCCGCCGAGGCGCTGGCGCAGGCCCAGCAGGAGGCCCAGCAGGCCCTCGACGCCGCGCCGCAGGGCTGACGGATGACCGGCGCGAACCCGCCCAGCGCGGCGGGCACCGGGCTCGTCGCCGACCGCGAGGCCCGCGGTGGTCCGCCCCGCAGGCGCTTCGAGGCGTTCCGCAGGCGCGAGACGTGGGCCGGGTACGCGTTCCTGTCCCCGTGGATCGTCGGCTTCCTGATCTTCATGGCTGTGCCGATGGTCGCCAGTTTCGTGCTGTCGCTCACCGACTACGACGGCCTGCGGGAGACCACCTTTGTCGGCTGGGACAACTACCAGCAGCTGCTGACCGACCCGAAGGTCCGCATCAGCCTGACGAACACGATGATCTACGCGGTCATGATCGTTCCCGGCACGATGATCGTGGCGCTGTCGCTCGCGATGGTGCTGGCCAGGGTGGGGAGCCGGTCGGCGGGCTTCTTCCGCACGGTGTTCTACCTGCCCGAGGTCACCCCCAAGGTCGCCGTCGGCGTGCTGTTCCTGCTGCTGTTCAACGGGCAGGTCGGGCTGATCAACGGGGCGCTGGAGCTCGTCGGGATCAACGGCCCGGCGTGGACCACCGACCCGGAGTGGATCAAGCCCGGCCTGGTGCTGATGAACCTGTGGTCGGTCGGCGGCACCGTCGTGATCTACCTGGCGGCGCTGAAGAACGTCCCGACCGACCTGTACGAGGCCGCCGCCATCGACGGCGCCTCGGCGTGGCAGCAGTTCCGCCGGATCACGATCCCGATGATCAGCCCGGCGCTGTTCTTCACGCTCATCGTGCAGACGATCGCCGCGCTGCAGACCTTCGACGAGGCCTACGCCGCGTTCTACGGCCCGTCCACGCAGTCCGGCGCGGCCACCGACGCGGCCCTGTTCTACCTGATCTACCTGTTCCAGCAGGCCTTCCAGTTCCTGCACATGGGCTACGCCTCGGCGATGGCCTGGCTGCTGTTCGTCATCGTCATGATCATCACCGCGATCCAGGTCCGGGTCAGCAAGCGGTTCGTCTACTACGAGAGCAGGTGATCGCGCGTGGCCGTGCAGACCGCAGCACCCGTCCCGCCTCCGCCGGCACCCGCGCGCAGGTCCCGCTCCCGTGAGCCCCGCCGGGGCTGGCGCAGGCCCGGCTTCTGGGTGCTCCTGCTCGCCGCGTCGGCGCTGTTCGTCTACCCGTACCTGTGGGTGGTCAGCGCCTCGCTGAAGCCGCGTGAGCAGGTGTTCGACGACCGGCTCATCCCGCGCGACTGGGCGCCCGGGAACTACGTGGCGATCTTCGAGCGGGTGCCGGTCCTCAACTGGTTCCTCAACAGCACCTCGGTGACACTGGCGGCGGCCGTCGCCGTCACGATCTCCAGCGCGATCGTGGCGTTCGGGTTCGCCCACTTCCGTTTCCCGGGCCGGAACCTGCTGTTCGGGCTGGTGCTCGCCACGATGATGCTCCCGTCGGCGGTCACGATGATCCCGGTCTACCTGATCTGGAACACGGCAGGCCTCGCCACCACGCAGGTGCCGCTGTGGGCGGCCAACCTGTTCGGCAGCGCGTTCTACATCTTCCTGCTGCGCCAGTTCTTCCTCGGCCTGCCGCGGGAGCTGTTCGAGGCCGCGCGCATCGACGGGGCCAGCTACTGGACGATGTTCTGGCGGATCGCGGTGCCGCTGTCGAAGCCCGCGCTGATCGTCGCGTTCATCTTCGAGGTCAAGGCGAGCTGGTCCGACCTGCTCAAGCCGCTGATCTACCTGCGCGACCCGGACCTGTTCACGCTGCCCCGCGGCCTCAAGGCGATCTCCGACCAGTTCGGGCAGAGCGGCGAGCAGCAGTGGGAGATCGTGCTGGCCGGCACGGTGATCACCACCGTGCCGATGATCATCGTGTTCTTCCTGGCCCAGCGCTACTTCATCGACGGCATCGCGACGCAGGGGCGCAAGGGTTGAGCGCGGGGACGGCTCCGTCGGTGCTCGGGCTCGACATCGGTGGCACGAAGCTGGCGGCCGGGGTGGTGGACGCCGACGGGCGGGTGCACTCGTTCCTGGTCGTGCCGACCCAGGGCGAGCAGGGCCCACGGGCGGTGCTCGACCGGCTGTTCGCGCTCGGCCGCAAGGCGCTCGCCGAGGCCGGGGCCGAGCCGGGCGGGGACGTGGCCGCGGTCGGCATCGGCTGCGGCGGCCCGCTGGACCTCGACCGCGGCACGCTGCTCGCACCACCGCACCTGCCCGGCTGGCGGGACGTGCCGGTCGTCGCGGAGGCGGGCGCGGCGTTCGGGCTGCCCGCCGCGCTCGACAACGACGGCGCCGCCGCCGCGGCGGCCGAACACTGTTACGGCGCGGGCGTGGGCACCCGCGACATGGTCTACCTGACGCTGTCCACGGGAGTCGGCGGCGGGATCGTGGTGGACGGCGAGGTCCGGCGCGGCGCGGGCGGGAACGGCGCGGAGCTGGGCCACGTGATCGTCGACCGGCGGGGCAGGCCGTGCCGGGGCTGCGGCGGCCGTGGGTGCCTGGAGGCCTACGTGTCCGGCACGTCGATCGCGGAGCGGGCGGCGGACGAGCTGGGCACGCCCGGGCTCACGGCCGCCGACGTAGCCGCCGCCGCGGCCGCGGGCGAACCGGTCGCCGTCCGGGTCTGGCAGGAGACGGTCGCGGCCCTGGCCTCCGGCCTGACCTCGATCGTCAACGTGCTGGAGCCGGAGCTGATCGTGCTCGGCGGCGGGGTCACGCGGTCGGGGGAGGCGCTGATCGGGCCCGCGCGAGCCGCCGTGCGCGCTGCCGCGATGACGCCGGCCGGGCGCGCCGTGCGGGTCGAACGTGCGGGCCTCGGTGACCGCGTCGGCGTGGTCGGTGCCGCCGCCGTCGCGCAGCAGCGGCTCGTCGACGGGGTGCCGACGTGACGGCAGCCGAGAAGCCCGCCGACCAGCTGGCCGACCACCTCGCGCTGGCCGGCCGGCTCGGCGCACTGCTGCCCGAGCTCACCGCCGTGGCCGAGCGCCTGATCGAGGTCTACTCCCGCGACGGCCGGCTGTTCACGTTCGGCAACGGCGGCAGCGCGGCCGACGCGCAGCACCTCGCCGCCGAGCTGGTGGGCCGCTACCGCCGGGACCGGCGGCCGTTGCCCGCGCTGGCCCTCACCGTCGACCCGTCCGTGATCACCTGCATCGGCAACGACTTCGGCGCCGACGACGTGTTCGCGCGACAGGTGCGCGGGTTCGCCCGGCCCGGCGACATGGTGATCGCGTTCTCCACCAGCGGGCGATCGCCGAACGTGGTGCGGGGGCTGGCCGCGGCGCGGGAGCAGGGCGCGGTCACGGTGTTCTTCGGCGGCAGCGGCGCCGACGGGCGGGGCGGGGCCGCTGCCGCGCACGCCGACCACGCGCTGATCGTCGCGTCCGGCACGACCGCCCGGATCCAGGAGATGCACCTGCTGCTGCTGCACCTGCTCAGCGAGCAGGTCGACGCGTGGGCAGCGGCGGGGGAGCCCGCCCGTCCGACCTAGCCGTACCCGAGGGGGAACCGTGTCGCCACCGGCCGAGCACCGGCTGCTGCACATGATCGGAAACGCCCACATCGACCCGGTGTGGCTCTGGCAGTGGCCGGAGGGCTACCAGGAGGTGCGCGCGACGTTCCGGTCGGCCGTCGACCGGATCGCCGAGTACCCGGAGTTCGTGTTCACCTGCGACTCGGTGCTCTACCTGGCGTGGGTCGAGGAGGCCGATCCCGAGCTGTTCGCCGAGATCCGCCGCCGGGTCGCGGAGGGCCGTTTCGTGGTCGTCGGCGGCTGGTGGGTGGAGCCGGACTGCAACCTGCCGGGCGGGGAGTCGTTCGTCCGGCAGGCGCTGTACTCCCAGCGCTGGCTGCACGAGCGGTTCGGGACGATCGCCACGATCGGCTGCAACATGGACTCATTCGGCCACAACGCCGCGATCCCGCAGCTGCTGCGCAAGGCCGGCATGGACTCCTACATCTTCCTGCGGCCGGGCCCGCACGAGATGACCCTGGCCGGCCCCTACTTCTGGTGGGAGTCGCCGGACGGGTCGCGCGTGCTCGCCTACCGCATCCCGCACGAGTACGGCAGCTCGCCCGGGGACCTCGGCCACCAGGTGGACAAGTCGCTCGCCCAGCTGCCGCCGGACCTGCCCGAGCTGATGGTGTTCTACGGCGTCGGCAACCACGGCGGCGGCCCGACGAAGGCCAACATCGAGAGCATCCGCAAGCTCGACGCGGTCGACGCGCTGCCGCGGATGCGCTGCGCGTCGCCGCGCGAGTTCTTCGACGGCGTCCGGGAGCGCGGCGGGGACGTCGCGGTGCACGCCGGGGAGCTGCAGCACCACGCGGTGGGCTGCTACTCGGCGCACTCGGACGTCAAGCGGTGGAACCGGCGCGCCGAGAACCTCCTGGCGCGGGCGGAGAAGTGGTCGGCGGTGGCCGCGGTGACCTCCGGCGTCGAGTACCCCGTCGAGCGGTTCGCCGAGGCCTGGAAGCTCGTGCTGTTCAACCAGTTCCACGACACGCTCGCCGGCGCCTCGATCGCGGCCGCCTACGTCGACAGCCGCGACCAGTACGGGCACGCCTGCTCCATCGCCGCCACCGCGTTCAACCGGGCGATCCAGTCCATCAGCCGTCGCATCGACATCCCGGCCGAGCCGGACATGACCCCGCTGGTCGTGTTCAACCCGCACCCGTGGCGGCTGCGCGCCGACGTGGAGTTCGAGTTCGGCGGCTTTCCCGCATTCGGCTCCACCGTCGTGGACGACGAGGGCAACGACGTGCCGGTGCAACGCACCCGCTCCGGGGCCACCGTGCTGGGATGGCGGCGCCGGTTGGTGATCGCCGCCGACGTCCCGCCGCTGGGCTACCGCACCTACCGGATCCGACCGGCGGCGGAGCAGGAGGCGGGGGCGGCCGTCCGCGCGGGCGACACGGTGCTGGAGAACGAGCACCTGACCGTCGAGATCGACCCCGCCACGGGCTGGTTGCGGCGGCTGCACGCCAAGGCCGCCGACGTCGAGCTGGCCGGGCCGGGCGGGCACGCGGTCGTGGTCGTCGACGAGTCCGACACCTGGGGCCACCGGGTGCGCGCCTTCGACCGCGTGGCGGGGCAGTTCGCCCCGGAGTCGGTGCGGCTGGTCGAGCACGGCCCGGTACGCGCGGTCGTGCGGGTGCGCAGCCGGTACGGCGAGTCACGGCTCACCGAGGAGTTCGTGCTGGGCGCGGGCGCGCGGCACGTCGAGGTGCGGGTGCGGCTGGACTGGCGGGAGCAGCAGCGGATGCTCAAGCTGCGGTTCCCGACGGTGCTGCGCGACGTCACCGCCACCCACGAGATCCCCTACGGCAGCGTCGAGCGCCCGGCCGACGGCAGTGAGGAGGCCACCCAGGCGTGGGTGGACGTCACCGGCACTCTCCCCGACGGGCGGCGCGCCGGCCTGTCGGTGGTGAACGACGGCAAGTACGGCCACGACGTGCGCGGCGGCGACATCGGGATCACCGCGGCGCGCAGCCCGGTGTACGCCTGGCACGAGCCGAAGGAGCTCGACGACGACGAGGAGTACGCCTACCTCGACCAGGGCCTGCAGGAGTTCACCTACCTGCTGCTGCCGCACACGGGCGATCGGCGGGCGGCGGGCACCGTACGCCGGGCCGCCGAGCTCAACCAGCAGGCGTTCCCGCTGCTGGAGTCCTACCACTCGGGCGACCTGCCGCAGCAGGGCTCGTTCCTCGCCGTCGACGACGACGCGGTGCTGCCCACCGTGCTCAAGGGCGCCGAGGACGGCGACGGCGACCTCGTCCTGCGCGCCTACGAGACGGCGGGTCGCGCCGCCGAGGCGACGATCGAGCTGCCGCTGCTGGGCCGCACGGTGAAGGCGGCGTTCGGCCCGAGTGAGATCAAGACGTTCCGGGTGCCACGCGACCCCGCCCGCCAGGTGGTGGAAACGGACCTGCTGGAGTGGGAAACGCAGTGACGCACCGCAACCACCCCGCCCCACCCGACCTGCAGCAAGGTGGCTTTACTGCCACTGGACGGCAGCAGAGCCACCTTGCTGCGACGGAGGACTGCGGCGGGCGGCCACTGCGGGTCACCGTGTTGGGTGCGGACGCCGGCGCGTTCATCGCCTCGCTCGTCGTCGGGCCGCGGGACGGGCGGCGGTACGACGTGCGGCTGCACGTGCGCTGTGTCGCCGACACGCCCGTGTCTGCCGGGATCCGGGTCGAGCTCGCCCTCGGGGCGTCCGACGACCCCGGCTGGCTCGTCCCCGGCGCGTTCTACGGCGAGAACCGGCCCGCCGCGTGCCGGGTGCGCTACCCCCGCTTCACCACCGACGACCCCGACCCGGCGCTGCTGGAGTCCGCCGAGTGGGCGTTCCGGGCCGACCGTACGGCGACCCCGGCCGTCATGGCGTGGGACGGCGAGGGTGGCGCGGCGCTCGCGACCACCGAACGCAGCCCGGTCGGGCAGGCCGGCGTCGGCTTCGCGCTCGACGGCGACCGCCCGCTGCTGCGCCTGCACTTCCCGTACCGCGAGGAGCCGGTCGTCTACGACGGCTCGGCACAACGGCTGCCCGCCGACGTGCCCGTCCACGAGTGGCGGCCCGGCGAGGAGGTGACGCCGGCGTTCGCGGTGTACCTGCTCGGCCCCGACCGACACGCCTATACCGACGTGCTCCGCGACGTCCACCACCGCACGGCGTCCGGGGACCCCGAGGCCGCCGCCTGGGTGCCGATCGAGGAGGCGGCCGACCTCGCCGCGTGGGGGCTGTACCGCTGGCACTACCGCCCCGACCCGCCGGTGCTGCTGGAGACCGCCGCGTTCGACCGGCACGCGCTGGGCGAGCGCGGCGACCGGCAGGCGATGCACGTCTCCTGGATCAGCGGGATCCCGTACGCGTACGCCCTGCTGCGGCACGGGCGCCGGCGCGGCCGCGCGGACTACGTCGACGCGGCAACCGCCGTACTCGACCACATCTGCGCGAACCTCACCCCGGCGGGCACGTTCTGGGGCCAGTGGACGGCGTCCGGGGGCTGGAACGTCGGCTGGCACCCCGACCGGAACCGGCTGCACGCCCGCACGCTCGGCGAGGCCACGCTGTTCCTGCTCCGTGCGGTCGTCGAGGCGCCGGGGCACGACGGCTGGGCGGCGGCGGTCCGGTCCAACCTGGACGTCGCCTGCCGGGGGCAGCGGGCCGACGGAGCACTGGGCTCCGCGTACCACTGCGCAACGGGCGACGTGCTCGACCGCACCGGCACGGCGGGCCTGGCCTGGGTCCCGGCGCTGGTGGAGGCCGCGGCGGCGTTCGGCGAGCCCCGCTACCTCGACGCCGCGCGCCGGGCGGGCCGCTTCTACCTGGACGCGCTGCGGGAGGAGTTCCTGTACGGCGCCCCGGAGGACGTCGACCTCGCGCCCAGCTCCGAGGACGGCTACCTCGCGGTCCTTGCCAACGTCGCGCTGCTCGAGGCCGACGACGACCCGGTCTGGGTCGATGCGGCGCGCCGGGCGGCGGACTGGACGCTGACCTTCCGCTACACCTACGACGTCGACTTCGACCGGCACACGCTGCTCGGGCACTACGGGTTCCGCAGCCGCGGCGCCGACCAGGCCTCGCCCGCCAACCAGCACCTGCACTCCTACGGGCTGATCTGCGCGCCGGAGCTGCGGCGGCTGGGGGAACGGCTCGGCGACGACTACTACCTCGCGTCGGTGCGGGAGAACCTCGCCTGCTTCCGGCAGTTCGTCGCCCGCCGCGACGGCGACTTCAACGCCTACCGCGGGATGGTGAGCGAGCGGTTCTACCAGACCGCCTGCTACCAGCCGAAAGGCATGCTCCTGACGCTCTCGCACGCCTGGTGCATCGGCGTGCTCCTCCTGGCGTGCGAGGACCTCCTCGATGCCTGACCCGACCGCACACACCGTCCCGTGTCCGCACACAGCGCCGGCGGTGTGTGCCGTCACCACCCGGTGTGTGCCGTGAGCGTCGTCGTCTACGCGGCCACCGCGGCCGGCGTCTGTGCTGCTGTCGCCGCTGCGCGGCGCGCGGTCGCCGTCACGCTGCTCGAACCCGGGCGCCACGTCGGGGGGATGGTGTCGGGCGGGCTCGGCTACACCGACCTCGGCGATCCCCGCGTGCTGGGCGGGATGGCGCGCGAATTCGCCGTGGCCGTCGGGGAGTACTACGGCGTGGCGCCGGGGCACTACGCCGGGCCCGAGCCGCACGTCGCCGAGCGGATCCTCACCGGCTGGCTGGAGGCCGCGGGCGTCGAGGTGGTCGTCGACGCGCCGCTGACGGCCGTGGCCGCGCGGGACGGCGTCATCGCGTCCGTGAGGGCGGGCGGGCGCGAGTACCGCGGCGGCGTGTTCGTCGACGCGAGCTACGAGGGCGACCTGCTGGCGCTCGCCGGCGTCTCGTACCGGGTCGGCCGCGAGGACCGCGGCCGGTACGGCGAGCGGTTCGCCGGGCGCCCCGAGTTCGCGCCGGGCAAGCACAACTTCCCGCCGTACCTGTCGCCGTTCGACACCGACGGCCGTCTGTTCCCGCTGATCGACGACGCCCCGACGACCGCGGTCGGGGCGGGTGACGGCGCGGTCATGGGCTACGGCTACCGGGTCTGCCTCAGCGGCGCGCCCGACCGACTGCCGTTCCCCTGCCGGGACGGCTACGACCCGGCCGAGTGGGAGCTGGCGCGGCGGTGGTTCGCGCTGCTCGCCGAGCGCGGGATCGAGATCGGCGCGCCGGACGTGCTCGGGCTGGTGCCGAACCTCCCGAACGGCAAGTGCGACGCGAACTCGATCGGGCCGCTGTCGCTCAACCTGCTCGACGGCACCCAGCACGCCTATCCGGAGGCCGACGCGGCCAGCCGGGAGCGCATCCGCGCGCGGCACCGCGACTACACGCTCGACTTCCTGCACTTCATGAGCACCGACCCGGCCGTGCCCGCCGCCGTGCGCGACGGTCTCGGGGCGTGGGGCCTGCCCGCCGACGAGTTCACCGACACCGGCGGTCTGCCCCACCAGCTCTACGTGCGGGAGGCCCGGCGGATGCTCGGGGAGTACGTGCTCACCGAGCACGACCTGTTCCCGGCACCGGTGCCGCAGTTCGACGCGATCGCGATGGGCAGCTACCACATCGACGTCCGCGAGGTCCGGCGCACGTGGCGGGAGGTGTACGAGCACCCCGACCCGCTCCCGTCCGTGGAGAACGAGGGGTACCTGTCGGTGCCGGTGCGGCCGTACCCGATCCCGTACCGCGCGATCGTGCCGCGGTTCGCCGAGTGCACCAACCTCCTGGTGCCGGTGTGCGTGAGCGCTTCGCACGTGGCGTTCGCGTCGGTGCGCATGGAGGTGCAGTACGAGATGCTCGGCCAGGCCGCGGGGGAGGCCGCCGCGCTGACGCTCGCGGACGGCCGACCGGTCCAGCGGATCGACGTCGGCGCGCTGCAGGAGCGGCTCGCCGGGCAGGGGACCGTCCTCGCGCTCGGATGAGTTCCGCCCGCGGCCCCGGTCTCCATGGCATGGGAGACGTGATCGTGGAGGTCAGCCCGTCGGTCGACGGCTACGTGGCCGGGCGTGGCGTCGCCGTGGAGCGGCCGTTCGGGGACGCGGGGCTGCGGCTGCACCGGTGGATCGGGCTCGACGGCGGCGAGCCGAGCGCCGCCGACCGGGCCGCGGGCGAGCGGATGTTCGCCGGCACGGGCGCGATCGTGATCGGCAGGCGGATGTTCGACGTGGGGATCGGCACGTGGGGCGACGACGGGGCCTTCGGCGTGCCCGTCGTCGTCGTCACGAACCGGCCGGCCGAGGACCTGGTGAAGGGGCCGACGACGTTCCACTTCTGCACCGACGGCGTGGTGGCGGCGATCGAGCGGGCCCGGGAGGCCGCGGACGGGCGCGACGTCGTCGTGAACGGCGGCGCCGACGTGATCCAGCAGAGCCTGGCGGCCGGTCTGGTGGACGAGATCCGCCTGCACGTCGTGCCGGTGCTGCTCGGCGGCGGCACCCGGCTGTTCGAGCGCCCGCTCGGCGAACAGGTGGAGCTCGAGCAGACCGACTGCGTCACCACGCCGCTCGCCACGCACCTCACGTTCCGGGTCGCGAAGGGCTGACCGCTACCGTTTCTCCGTGACCGGATTCCGCCTGATCTGCGAGATCGAGCCGCCGACCCGGCCGGACCTGAAGCACGTCCGTCACCAGATCGGGGTGCTCACCCCGATCGCGGAGTCGTTCCTCATCCCCGACAACCACATCGGCCGCGCCACCGTGTCCAGCATCGCCGTGGCGCACGAGGTGGAGTCCATGGGTGGCCGCAGCGTCGCGTGCGTGAACTCGCGCGACCGCAACCTGCTCGGGTTCCGACGCGATCTGCTGACGGCCGCGGCCTACGGCGTGGACCAGTTCCTCTTCGTGCACGGCGACAAGCCGACGGCCGGGGACCGGACCAGCGAGCTCACGGTGCGCGCGATGATCGACGAGGCGCGTGCCGCCACGGAGGACCGGGCGTTCGCGGGCGTGGCGCCCTTCCGGCTCGGGGTCACCGCGGGCCTGACGCGGCGCCTCCCGGTGTGGAAGCGGACGGCGGACTTCGCGTTCGCGCAGGTCAGCTACTCCCTGGACGCGCTGCTGCGGTGGCGCGACGCCAACCCCGTCGACATGCCGGTGTACGCGGGCGTCATGGTGCTCGCCAGCGCCACGATGGCCGAGCGGCTCCGCGCGTCGATCCCCGACATCGAGATCCCCGGTGCGCTGGTGGAGCGCGTCCGGGCGGACCCCGACGCCGGCGTCGACGCCGCCTGCGAGCAGGTGCTCGCCCTGCGCGACAGCGGCGCGTTCGCCGGCGTGCACCTGGTCCCGGTCAGCCGCTACCGGCAGGTCGCCGCGCGCCTGGAAGGGGCCTTGTGACGGGCCGGCTGGTCGTCGTCGAGGGGCTGGACGGCGCCGGGAAGCGGACGCTGTCGGACCGGGTGTGCGCGGTGCTCGCCGCGCGCGACGCCCGGGTGGCGCGGATAGCGTTCCCCCGCTACGACACCGATGTGCACGCCGAGCTCGCACGCGACGCGCTCTACGGCCGACTGGGGGACCTCGCCGGGTCGGTGCACGGGATGGCGCTGATGTTCGCGCTGGACCGCCGGGCCGCCGCGCCGGAGATCCGCGCGGCCGTGCGCGAGCACGACGTCGTTCTCGTCGACCGCTACGTGGCCTCGAACGCCGCGTACGGGGCGGCGCGACTGCACCAGAAGGCGGACGGGGAGTTCGTCGAGTGGGTCCGGGAACTGGAGGTCGAGCGGTTCGCGATCCCGGTGCCGGACCACCAGCTGCTGCTCGCCGTGCCCCGCGCCGTCGCCGCCGCCCGGGCCGACCACCGGGAGCGCACCGAGCCGGGCCGGGAACGCGACGCCTACGAGTCCGACGACGGGCTGCAGGAGCGGACGGGCGCGGCGTACGCGCAGCTCGCGGCCGCGGACTGGCTCTCGCCGTGGACGGTGCTGGACGGGACCGCCCCGCTCGACGCCGAGGCGCTCGCAGTTCAGCTCCTCGGATAGACGATCACCTCGGCCCCGTGGCCGTGGGCGCGGCCGAGACGGGCGTCGCAGGTGAGGAGCGGGACGTCGAGGCGCTCGGCCAGGGCGATGTAGGCGGCGTCGTAGGCGGTGATGCTGTCGCGAAGCTCCCAGATCCGGCTCACCAGCGGCCGGTGGGCCATCCGGGCCAGTGGAGCCTGCTCGACCTGGCCGACGGCCTGCGCCGCTTGCGCGGCATCGAGGCTTCCACGCCGGTGCATCGACCTGAGGACGTGCAGCGTCTCGATGTCGATCAGCTCCGGTGCGGCGCCCGCTCCGGTCCGCACCCGCCGGGTCAGGTCGTGCTCGGGCTTCCGGCCCGTCGCCAGCTCGACGAGCGCGGAAGCGTCAATCACGAAGGCGATCACGGTCCGCCCGCATCTCGGCGACAGCCCGGTCCAGGTCTTCGCGGCTGACTCCGCCGTGCTCGGCGCGCCGGCGGTCGGCACTGTCGAGCCACTCCGCCATCGTCGGCACGCTGGCCAGGTGCTGTAGCTCGTGCCGCAGGTACTGGCTCAGCGACAGATCGCCGGCCTTGGCCCGGGCGCGTAGGCGCTCGTACGTCGCATCATCGAGGTTCCGGATCTGCACGTTCTTCGGCATGACCGCACGGTAGCAGCGGTGCATGCAGAATGGGTGCAGTTCCGGAGATCAGCGGGCCCTCCGCACGCTGTCGGAGCCGAATGGGATGCTGACTTACATGAAGTCGCGCGTACTGGTGGTCGACGACGACCCGGCGTTGGCCGAGATGCTGACGATCGTGCTGCGGGGCGAGGGGTTCGACACCGCGGTGGTCGGCGACGGCACCCGTGCGCTGCCGGCCGTCCGCGAGCTGCGCCCCGACGTCGTGCTGCTGGACCTGATGCTCCCCGGCATGAACGGCATCGACGTCTGCCGCGCCATCCGGTCGGAGTCGGGCGTGCCGATCGTCATGCTCACGGCCAAGAGCGACACCGTCGACATCGTGCTGGGCCTGGAGTCCGGCGCCGACGACTACGTGGTCAAGCCGTTCAAGCCCAAGGAGCTCGTGGCCCGGATCCGGGCGCGCGTGCGGCGCACCGAGGCCGAACCCGCCGAGCAGCTGTCGATCGGCGACGTCACCATCGACGTGCCCGGCCACCAGGTCGAGCGGGCCGGCGAGCCCATCGCGCTCACCCCGCTGGAGTTCGACCTGCTCGTGGCGCTGGCCCGCAAGCCGCGGCAGGTGTTCACCCGCGAGGTGCTCCTGGAGCAGGTGTGGGGCTACCGGCATGCCGCCGACACCCGGCTGGTCAACGTGCACGTCCAGCGGCTGCGGTCCAAGGTGGAGCGCGATCCGGAGCACCCCGAGGTGGTGCTGACCGTCCGGGGCGTCGGGTACAAGGCAGGCCCACCGTGAGCCCGGGGCCGTGACCGCGGTGCCGGTCGGCCTCCGCGCGCGCCGCAGCCTGGCGCAGGCGCGCCAGATGGCGGCCGACATGACCGAGGCCTGGAGCGCTATCTGGCGGCGGTCGCTGCAGGTCCGGGTCGTGATCAGCACTCTCGCGCTGTCCACGGCCGTCGTCGTGGTGCTCGGGCTCGTCCTGCAGACGCAGATCGCCCTGCGCGTGCTGCAGGCGAAGGAGGCCGACACGCTCGCACGCACCGAGGCGGGCGCCGTGCTGCTGGAGCGCGACCTGTCCGGCGTCGACCCCGACCGGGAGGGCGCGCAGGGCGACCTCAACAACGCGCTCGACCGGCTCACCAACTCGAGCGCGGCCGACGAGTCCACGTCCACCACCGCCGGGGAGTTCCGGGCGGTGCTCACCACCAGCCAGGACGACCCCGGCGCGCAGGTCTCGGCCGGGCCCATCGAGGACGTCCCCGTCGACCTGCGCACCGCGGTCGCCTCGGGCACCCTGTCGCGCAAGTACGTCACGCTCACCGAGGAGGGCGTGGAGGTCCCGACGCTGATCGTCGGGCAGCCGGTGCGCACCGCGAACGGCGAGCTGGAGTTCTACCTGCTGTTCCCGCTCACGGCCGAACAGCGCACCCTCGGGCTGGTGCAGAGCACGCTGATCGTCGGCGGGCTGATCCTCCTGCTGCTGCTCGCCGGGATCGCGAGCCTGGTCACGCGCCAGGTCGTGCGGCCGGTCCGGCAGGCCGCGGAGATCGCCGAGCGGTTCGCCGACGGCCACCTCGACGAGCGGATGCCGGTGCAGGGCGAGGACGAGGTCGCCCGGCTCGGGGAGTCCTACAACGAGATGGCGAGCAGCATCCAGACCCAGATCCGCCAGCTCGAGGAGTTCGGAGCGCTGCAGCGCCGGTTCACCTCCGACGTGAGTCACGAACTGCGCACCCCCCTCACCACTGTGCGGATGGCCGCCGACGTGCTCTATGCCTCCCGCGACGAGCTGCTGCCGGCACTGCGGCGCAGCTCGGAGCTGCTCGTCGCCGAGCTCGACCGCTTCGAGGCGCTGCTCGCCGACCTGCTGGAGATCAGCAGGCTCGACGCCGGCGTCGCCGAGCTGGGCGCCGAGCGGGTCGACATGCACGGCGTCGTGATGCGGGCCGTCGAGGCGGTGCGCGGCATCGCCGACGAGACCCACACCCCGCTGGAGCTGGATCTGCCCGTCGGCGTGTACGCCGAGGTCGACCCGCGCCGGGTCGAGCGGATCGTGCGCAACCTCGTCGCCAACGCCGTCGACCACGGCGAGAGCCGTCCCGTGGAGGTCGTGCTGGCCTGTGACGAGCGCACCGTGGCCGTGCTGGTGCGCGACCACGGCGTCGGGCTGCGCCCCGGGGAGGCCGGGCTGGTGTTCAACCGGTTCTGGCGGGCGGAGGAGTCGCGGGCGCGGCGCAGCGGCGGCAGCGGGCTCGGGCTGGCCATCGCCATCGAGGACGCGCGGCTGCACGGCGGCTGGCTGCAGGCGTGGGGGGAGATCGGGCGGGGCGCCGCGTTCCGGCTCACGCTGCCCCGCGCCGTCGGCGACGTCGTCGAGGCCAGCCCGCTGCCGCTCGGCCCGGAGGACGCCTCGGACACGGCGCGGTCCACGGGCGAACCGGCCGGTTCGGTGCCGACGCCCGCGCGCGAGCGCGCCGTCCCGGTGGCGGCGTCCGGCTGGGCCGACGACGACCCCGCCACCGAGCCGGGGGAGGCCCCGTGACCCGCCGCCGGTACGCGGCAGCACTCGCGTTGCTCCTCGCCGTCGCCGGGCTGGCCGGCTGCGCGAGCGTGCCCGCGGAACGGCCCGTGCAGGTGCTGCGTGAGGTCGGGGAGGGCCAGGACGAGCAGCTGCCGGCGGGCCCCGTCGAGGGCAGCAACCCGCTCGACCTCGTCCGTGACTTCGTGTTCGCCTCGGGCAGCAGCACCGACAAGCACAGCGTCGCCCGCCGCTTCCTCACCGCCGACGCCGCCGCCGCATGGGACGACGCGGCCGGCCTCACCGTGCTCGACGGTCAGTTCGACACGATCCCCGCACCCGGTGGGGCGAGCCCGAGCACGGACGTCACGACCATCCGGATCCGGGGCACGGCCATCGGCAGGCTCACCTCGTCCGGCGCGTTCGAACCCGACCAGGCCACCTTCCAGCGCGACGTCACCGTCGAGCGCCGCGACGGGCAGTGGCGGATCTCGGCCCTGCCCGCAGGCGTCGTCGTCCCGCTGACCGTCTTCCGGGACAACTACCGGTCCGTGCGCACCTGGTTCGTCGACCCGGTGCGCAGGCTCGTGGTTCCCGACCTGCGGTACGTGCCGAGCGTGCCCGCCAGTGCCCAGCCGGCCCGGGTGGTGGAGCTGCTGCTCGCCGGCCCGTCCGGCGCGCTGCAGGGCGCCGCGGTCTCGGCGTTCCCCCCGGGGGCGATGCTGCGCTCCAACGTCACCGTCAGCCCCGACGGCGCGTTGGTCGTCGACCTCACCCGGCTCGGCGACCTCGACGAGCCCACCCGGCAACTGCTGGCCGCACAGGTCGTGCTGTCGCTGGCCGAGGTCACCGTCCTCCCCGTGCGGCTGCTCGTCGACGGCGAACCGCTCCTGCCGGGGCGGCCGGTGGTCACGAGGGAGGACGTCGCCGGGCTGTCGGGCGAGGTGCAGCCGGGGGCCGACGTGCCCGGCCTCGTCGTCGCCGGCGGGCGCGTCCGGCAGCTGACCGGGCCCGAACCCACCACCCCCCTGCCGGGCCCGCTCGGCAACGGCGCCTACGACGTGGAGTCCGCAGCGTCGAGCGCCGACGGGCAGCGGCTGGCGGCGGTCACCCGCCAGGGCGGCAGGCGTGCACTGCTGCTCGGCGACCTCGCTCAGAACGTCACGCCCGTCGCGCTCGACGCCGCCACGATGACGCGCCCGACGTGGACACCCAGCGGTGGGGAGGTGTGGACCGTCCTCGACTCGCGGATCGTCGCGCGCGTGCTCGTCGAGGGCACCGGGCCGCCCACGACGGGGCGGGTCAACGCCGACGAGCTGGCGGTGCTGGGCCCCATCCGCGACCTGCGCCTGTCCCGCGACGGCATGCGCGTGGTGGCCGTCGTCGGAGGTGGTCTCTACACGGCGGCGGTGGCCCGCAGCGCCGAGGGCGAGGTGGCGATCCGCAACATCCGCATGCTGCGCGCCGTCGATCTGGGTGAGGTCGTCGCCGCCGACTGGCGTTCCTCGGAATCGGTCGTGGCCATCACGCGCGGGTCGGAGCTGCTGGTCGCGCAGGTGTCGGTCGACGGGCTCACCATCCAGCCGGTGCTGGGCAACAACCTCACCCCGCCGCTCACCGCGATCGCCGCCTCCGCCAACCGCCCGCTGCTGGTCACCGACCAGGTCGGGGTGTGGAGCTTCGCGGGCGGCGACCAGGTCGCGTGGCGCCAGGTCCTTCCCGGCGCCCCCGACGCGGTGCCGCTCTACCCCGGCTGACCCGGGGCCCGCGTCCACCTGTGGACAACTCGACCCCGTCCGGCCCTGCCGGTCCGCCGGAGGCGCCACGCTGGGCGGATGCACCTGCGTGAGCTGTCCCGCGCACTGGTCGAGCTCGTGCTCCCCGCCGACTGCGCCGGGTGCGGCGATCCCGTCGCACCTTGGTGCCCGCGCTGCCTCCCGCGGGTGCGCGGCCGGTCGCGGCCGGACCTGCCCGACGGGCCCGACGTGCTGGCCGTCGGGCGCTACACCGGGCCGCTGCGCACCGCGCTGCTGCGGTACAAGGAACGCGGGCGCCGCGATCTCGCCGCCCCGCTCGCGGCGTTGCTCGCCCCGCCGCTCGACGAGATCCTCGACGAGCTCCGCAACGAACTCCGCGGGGAGCTCCGTCCCACCCCGGTCCGCCCGCCGCCCGCCGTCACCTGGCTGTTGCCCGCCCCGTCGCGGGCTGCCGCTGCCCGCGCCCGCGGGGGCGACCACGTGCTGCGGCTCTGCCGGGTGCTCGCGGCGGGCCGGCCGGACCTGCGGGTGGCGCGGCCGCTTCGACTCGCCGCGCGTGCCCGCGACTCCGTGGGCCTCGACGCCGTGCAGCGCGCCGAGAACCTGGCAGGCAGCCTGCGGATCCGGCCGCGGGAGCTGCCGTCCCCCGGTGCCGCCGCGGTACTCGTGGACGACGTGATCACCACCGGCGCGACCCTGCGGTCCTGCCGGGCGGCACTCACCGCGGCAGGCGTGCACGCCGACTTCGCGCTCGTGCTGTGCGACGCGACGAGCCGGTCGGGGCCGTGGTGAGGAGGGGGCGAGCGGCGGGCGGCCGGGGAGTGAAGGTGGGTCGACATCGTAGCGACGCCTCGGCGACGAGGGAATGTCGCTCGTCGCATCCACCCGGCTCGGGACCACTCTGCACGCAGGACTGTTGTCGAACCGTGATGCGCGTTACGGTGCTCCGCATCCGCCGATGCCCCCAATCAGGAGGACCCACCGATCGAGCGCCAGGGGGTGGGAATCCCCGGCGCAGTCTGCAACGCCAACCCGACGCTGAGAGCGAGGGAAGTCTGCGTGGAGATCGTTGTCACCGGTCGTAACGTCGAGGTTCCGGAGCACTTCCGGGTCCATGTCAGCGACAAGATCGCTCGTTTGGAGCGGTACGACCACAAGATCGTCGGAATGGAAGTCGAGCTGTTCCACGAGCGGAACCGCCGCCAGCTCAAGAACTGCCAACGCGTGGAGATCACCGGGCGTGGCTGTGGTCCCGTCGCGAGAGCGGAGGCCAGCGCCCAGGACTTCTACGCCGCCCTGGACGCCGCGGTCGCCAAGCTCGAGGCACGCCTTCGCCGCTCCCATGACCGCAGGCGCGTCAACAGCAAGCGCGTGAAGGTCCACGCGGGGCGCGGCGGCGCCGCCACCGCGGTCCTCGACGACCTGCCGCCCATGGACACAGCAGCCGATGCCGAGGTCGACATCCCCGGCCCGCGCGACCACGACGAGTACCTGCCCGACGATCCCGAACCGATCCCGGGCCGCATCGTCCGCCGCAAGGTGCACACGGCGGCGCCGATGAGCGTGGACGACGCGCTGTCGCGCATGGAGCTGGTCGGGCACGACTTCTATCTCTTCTCCGACGCCGCCAGCGGTGAACCGTGCGTCGTCTACCGGCGCAAGGGCTACGACTACGGGATGATCCGGCTCGCGCCGTAGCCGGTCACGTCACCCGTCAGGGGCGGCACCGTTCCGCATGGAACGTGTGCCGCCCCTCCGGCGTTGTTCAGGGAGTGGCCCGTAGCTTCGCTACCCTGGGCCGGGCAGCCCGCCCGCGACAGGCGGTGGGTTGCGTCCTGACCGCGAAGGTGAATGAGGTCCACCTGTGCCGCTCTTGAACCGTCTGCTCCGCGCCGGTGAGACGAAGCTGGTGAAGCGGCTGGCGCGCTACGCCGACGACATCGACGCGCTCGAGCCGGAGATGCAGGCCCTCACCGACGCCCAGCTGCGGGCGAAGACCGACGAGTTCCGCGAGCGCTACCAGGCCGGTGAGTCGCTCAACGAGCTGATGTACGAGGTGTTCGCCGTGGTCCGTGAGGCCGCCGTGCGCACCCTCGGCCAGCGCGCCTTCCCCGTGCAGCTCATGGGCGGTGCCGCGCTCCACCTGGGCAACATCGCCGAGATGAAGACCGGTGAGGGCAAGACGCTCACCTCGGTGTTCCCGGCCTACCTCAACGCCATCTCCGGCGACGGCGTCCACCTGGTCACCACGAACGACTACCTGGCCAAGCGCGACTCCGAGAACATGGGCCGCATCCACCGGTTCCTCGGCCTCACCGTGGGCGTGATCCTCGCCGAGATGCCGCCCGCGGTGCGCCGCGGCCAGTACGCCGCCGACATCACCTACGGCACCAACAATGAGTTCGGCTTCGACTACCTGCGCGACAACATGGCCTGGAAGAAGGCCGACATGGTGCAGCGGGGCCACAACTTCGCGATCGTCGACGAGGCCGACTCCATCCTCATCGACGAGGCCCGCACCCCGCTGATCATCTCGGGTCCGGCCGAGCAGAGCGCGCGCTGGTACCAGGAGTTCGCGCGGATGGCGCCGATGCTCAAGCGCGACGTGCACTACGAGGTCGACGAGCGCAAGCGCACGGTGGGCGTCACCGAGGAGGGCGTGGCGCTGGTCGAGGACCAGCTCGGCATCGACAACCTCTACGAGGCGGCCAACACGCCACTCGTCGGCTACCTGAACAACGCGCTCAAGGCCAAGGAGCTGTTCAAGAAGGACAAGGACTACATCGTCCGGAACGGGCAGGTCCTCATCGTCGACGAGTTCACCGGCCGCGTGCTGGCCGGCCGCCGCTACAACGAGGGCATGCACCAGGCCATCGAGGCCAAGGAGGGCGTGGAGGTCCAGGCCGAGAACCAGACGCTGGCCACCATCACGCTGCAGAACTACTTCCGGCTCTACACCACGTTGTCGGGCATGACCGGCACCGCCCAGACCGAGGCGGCCGAGCTGCACCAGATCTACAAGCTCGGCGTGGTGTCGATCCCCACGAACCGGCCGATGGTCCGCGAGGACCAGCCCGACCTGATCTACAAGACAGAGGAGGCGAAGTTCGCCGCGGTCGCGGCCGACATCGCCGAGAAGCACCGCAACGGCCAACCCGTGCTCGTGGGCACCACGAGCGTCGAGAAGTCGGAGTACCTGTCGAAGCTGCTGGTGCAGCTGCAGGTGCCGCACGAGGTGCTCAACGCCAAGCACCACGAGCGGGAGGCGGCGATCGTCGCCCAGGCCGGGCACGCCGGCGCCGTCACCGTGGCCACGAACATGGCGGGTCGCGGTACCGACATCCAGCTGGGCGGCAACCCCGAGTTCCTGGCCGACCTCGAGCTGCGCCGCCGTGGGCTCGACCCGGTGGAGAAGCGCGAGGAGTACGAGGCCGCGTGGGACGGCGTGCTCGCCGCGATGAAGGAGCAGGTGGCGGCCGAGGCCGAGGAGGTCAAGGCGGCGGGCGGCCTGTACGTGCTCGGCACCGAGCGCCACGAGTCGCGGCGCATCGACAACCAGCTGCGCGGTCGGTCCGGGCGCCAGGGTGACCAGGGCGAGTCGCGGTTCTACCTGTCGCTGGGCGACGAGCTCATGCGCCGGTTCAACGGCCAGATGGTCGAGTCGATCATGAACCGGTTCAACCTGCCGGACGACGTGCCGATCGAGGCGGGCATGGTCACCAAGGCCATCCGCAGCGCGCAGACCCAGGTCGAGCAGCAGAACTTCGAGATCCGCAAGAACGTCCTCAAGTACGACGAGGTGCTCAACAAGCAGCGCACCGTCATCTACGACGAGCGCCGCCGGGTCCTCGCGGGCGAGGACATCCAGGAGCAGATCGAGCACATGCTCGAGGACGTCGTCCGGGCGTACATCGACGGGGCCACCGCCGAGGGCTACGCCGAGGACTGGGACCTTGACAAGCTGTGGACGGCGTTCGGCACGCTCTACCCGGTCGGCATCCGCTGGCAGGACCTCGCCGACGGCGACGGCGGCGTCGACGACCTGACCAAGGAGTCGGTCACCGAGGCCGTGCTCGCCGACGCCCGCGCGGCGTACGCCCGCCGCGAGGCCGAGGTGGACGAGCTGATCGCCCCGCTCGGGGGGATGCGCGAGCTGGAGCGGCAGGTGCTGCTCACGGTCATCGATCGCAAGTGGCGCGAGCACCTCTACGAGATGGACTACCTCAAGGACGGCATCGGCCTTCGCGCGATGGCGCAGCGCGACCCGCTGATCGAGTACCAGCGCGAGGGCTACGACATGTTCGCCGCGATGCTCGAGGGCATCAAGGAGGAGACGGTCGGCTACCTGTTCAACGCCACGGTGCAGGCGCCGCAGCAGGCCCAGCCCGCGCAGCCGGCGCAGCCCGGCCAGGCAGCAGCCCAGCAGGCACAGCAGCAGGTGCCGTCCGGTCAGCAGGCCCAGCCTGCCCAGCCCGCTCAACAGGTCCGGCCCGCGCAGCAGCCCGCTCGCACCCCCGCGGCGGCGGCACCGGCGAAGCGGCTTGCCGGGCAGCAGCCTGCCGCCCGCACCGCGGCGAGGGCGGCTGCGGCCGTGCCGGCGGCCGACCCGGCCGCCACCACGAGCGTGCTTCCCACGGCGTTCCGCGGCACCCGGCCCACCGAGCTGCGCTACAGCGGCCCGGCGGAGGACGGCACGGCCACGGGCACGCGGTCCGGGAACGGCGCGGCGGCCAAGGACGGCAGCAAGGGGGACGCCACCGTCACCGGCGCGGGCGAGCCCTCGCGCAACCGGCCGTGCCCGTGCGGTTCCGGTCGCAAGTACAAGCAGTGCCACGGGTCGCCGACCGGCGCCCGCCCCTGATCCGACATCTTCGCCGACCAGCAGGCGGGTCGCTCCGTCTGCCGGTCGATCCAGCGGCGGCGCGCGTCGGCGGTCAGATCAGCCGCAGCGCCGTACATCGCCAGCCGCGTGCTCCGCGTTCGAACCGGGCGGCGAGGGCCCGCACCTGCCCGTCCAGGTAGCAGGCCGTGCCGACCTCGGCCACCCCGTCACAGGGCATGCAGAGCCGGATGCGGGTGAACCGGGCGGGGCTGCGCATCTGCCGCTGGTGCACCGCCACCTTCCAGTACCGCAGCACGTTCGCGGCAACGTGCCCGGCGAGCTGCTGGGTAGGGCGCCTGCGGTCGAGCACCTCCAGCGCGAGGCGGAGGATCCGGGTCGCGACCGCGTGGGCGTCGGCGAGCTCCTGCGGCGAGGTCGGCTCGACCACCGGCGGTCCGGGTGGGGTGAGCGGTGGTGGTTCGTCGACGTCCACGCCCGGCTCGGGCTCGTAGGAGATCCGCCGGAGCCGGGGGCGCGGCGCGGGCACCGCCGGCGGTGCCACCGGCGGGGCGAGCGGGGCCAGCGTCATCGTCATGGCCGCAGCGTCCGCGCCCACCGCCCGTGCCCGGAGCCGAACGAGTTCGTTCGGCGCCGAATCGTATGGTGCCGAACGGCCCGTGTCGTAGGGTGCGGGCGTGCACGAGGCACTCCTGGAGCCCCGGCCGGAGCGGATGCCGCTCGCCCGGCTGCTGCCGCGCGTCGGCACCGCCGTGGCCCGGCGGTTCGCCCGCGCAGCCGCCGAGCACGGGCTCACGCCCACCGCGTTCGGCGTCCTGGGGCTGCTCGCGGGCAGCGACGCGGTCTCGCACCGCGAGCTCGCCGCGCATCTCGGACTCGCCCCGGGCACCCTCACCCCGGTCGTCGACACGCTGGAGGCGCGGGGCGAGCTGCGACGCCGCCGCGATCGGGGCGACCGGCGGGTGGTCCGGCTGTCGATCACAAATGCCGGGCGGGAGCGCCTGCGGGAGGCGTCGGGCGGAATCGCCGCCGCGATGGGTGCGGCGCTCCCGGAGCCGGCGCCGGAGCACGCCGCGATCGTCCGGGACTACCTGCTCGCCGTGCTGTCCGCCACCGGCGACGAGGAGGGTGCGCGTGAGTGAGGGCACCCTGCGCGGGTTGGTGATGGACTACGGGGGCGTGCTGACCGACGGCCCGCCGATGTGGACGCTCGTCGAGCGCGCGCGGGCCGCGGCGGTGCCCCACCGCCTTGGTGTCGGACGCGGTGCCGGACGACTGCGCCGCGCTGTTCGACGTCGTCGCGCTCGGGCCGGCGCTCGGCGTGCGCAAACCCGACCCGGAGGTCTTCCGCCGGGTCGCGGACCGGCTCGGTCTCACGCCGGCGGAGTGCGTGGTGGTGGACGACCTCCCCGCCAACCTGCAGGGTGCCCGGGCGGCGGGCGCGGTGGTCGTCCACCACCGCGACGCCGCCACCACCATCGCCGAGGTGGAGATCCTGCTCGACCTCCCCCCGCCCTAGTTCAGGCCTCGCGGTCGTCGGTGCCCGGCGCCCGCGGGTCGCCGTCCTCCCGCTCGGGGGGCGGCGGCTGGTTCACCGCGCCCGCGTTGGGAGCCTGCGGCTCCTCCGGGGCCGGCGGCGGGTCGTCGCGGGTGCCGGTGATCGTGGAGTCGCGGAGCAGGTTCTCCACGAAGCCCTCGTTGCCCGGGCCGGACCGGTCGGTGCGCTCGTCTGCCATGTCGACGGGGTGTTCCGAACCGGCCCGGTCCAAACCGCGATCCGCCTTATCGCTGCGGCGGCGGCTCGTGCCCCGGGCCGGCGGGCACGTCGACCTGCGGCCCGCCGGGCACCTCCGGTCGCGCCTCGACACCGTCAGCGGGGCGGTCCGGCACCGCGTCGTCCGGCGCGGCGCCCTGCGGCGGTGTCTCCGGGGCCTGCGTGGTGTCCCCGGCGCCGGTCATGCCCTGCAGGCGGTCGACGCCCTGGTCGATCTGCTCGTCGTGCCCGGCGAACCGGCCCTTGGCCGCCTCACCGGCTTTGTCGAGTCCCTGGTCGACCTTGTCGTCGTGCTGGTTCAGCAGGTCCTTGGCCTTGTCCATGAAACCCATGCCCGCACCATGACGCGGCTGCGCCCCGCCCGCAGCGCGGGGGCTCACCCGTTCGGGCGGCCTGTGCCGGAGGCGGGCGTATCCAACGCCGGGGCGGCACTGTGCACGGGCAGGTCCTCGTCGGAACCGCCCTCCTCGGCCGCCCTCCGCTGCGCCGCCGACGTGGTGAGCAGCGGCTTCTCGCGGATGAACAGCGCGGCCACCAGGGCCAGCACCGCGATCGGCGTGGCGATCAGGAACAGGTCGGCCGTCGCGTCGCCGTAGGCGTTCTGGACCGCGACCCGGACCGGCTCGGGCAAGGTGCTGAGGTCGGGGACGCTCCCGTGGCCACCACCGCCCGGGCCGACGTCCAACGCGCTCGCCACCCGGCTCGCGAGCACCGCACCGAGCGCGCTCACCCCGATCGTGCCGCCCATGCTGCGGAAGAAGCTCACCGTCGAGGTGGCGGTTCCCAGCTCGCGGGCAGGCACGTCGTTCTGTGCGGCCAGCACGAGGTTCTGCATCAGCAGACCCATGCCGACGCCGAGCACCACCATGTAGAGCGAGATGATGAACGCGCTCGTGCCCGCGTCGATCGTGGCGAACAGCCCCATGCCGGTGGGCAGCAGGATCCCGCCGAGCACCAGGTAGATCTTCCATCGGCCGAACTTGGTGATCAGCGCGCCGGCCACGGTGGACGAGACGAGCATCCCGACGACCATCGGCAGGCTCATCAGCCCGGCCGCAGTCGGCGTGCGGCCCTGCGCGATCTGGAAGTACTGCGCGAGGAACACCGAGCTGCCGAACATCGCGACGCCGACGAGCATGCTGGCGACGGTCGCGAGCGTGACCGTGCGGTTGCGGAACAGCGAGAGCGGGATGATCGGCTCGGGGTGCCGCGACTCGACGACCACGGCCAGGGCGAGGGTCACCACTGCGCCGCCGACGAGCCCGTAGGTCCAGCCGGAGTTCCAGGCGAACTGGTTGCCCGCCAGCGTCGACCACACGAGGACCGTGCTCACCCCGGCCGTGATCAGCAGGGCGCCGAGCCAGTCGATCCGTACGTCGCGGCGGATCGTCGGGAGCTTCAGGGTGCGCTGCAGCAGCACGATGGCGAGCAGGCTGAACGGCACGCCGACCAGGAAGCAGGCGCGCCAGCCGAGCGGGGAGTCGACCAGCAGGCCGCCGAGCAGCGGGCCGCCGATCGTCGCGAGCCCGAAGATCGCGCCGAACAGGCCGGCGTAACGGCCCAGCTCGCGGGGCGGGATCACCGCGGCCAGCACGATCTGCGCGAGCGCGGTGAGCCCGCCCGCGCCGATCCCCTGCACGACCCGGCTGGCGAGCAGCAGCTCGACGTTCGGGGTGAGCCCGGCGACGAGCGAGCCGACCACGAAGAACGCCAGCGACAGCTGGACGAGGAGCTTGTTGTTGTAGAGGTCGGCCAGCTTGCCCCACAGCGGCACGGTCGCCGTCATCGCGAGCAGCTCGGCGGTGACCACCCAGGTGTAGACGGACTGGCTCGCGCCCAGGTCGGCGATGATGCGCGGCAGCGCGGTGGAGACGATCGTGCCGGCCAGGACGGCGACCAGCATCCCCATCATCAGCCCGGAGATCGCCTGCACCGTCTGGCGCGGCGTCAGCGCAGCGGGAACCGGTGCGTTCGGTTGCGGTGGGGCCGGCGCGGTGGGCGTACTCATGCTTCGTCTCTCTGTTCGGGGCGGACGGCGCCGCCCTGGGGGTTGCCGTGATCGAGCCCGGTGGCCAGCTGGTCGAGCGCCTCGTGGACGAGCGCGCGCAGCGGCCGCGCGTCGTTCGTGGCGCCCCGGTGCTCCAGCGCCACTCGGATCGCGCAGCCCGACGCCGCTGCCAGCAGCAGGGGGGTGAGCCTGCCTGCCGGGTCGTCGGCGTCGACGCCCATCCGCTCGGCGAGCACGGCGGCGAGCCTGCGCTCGTCGTCGGCACCGGCCATCACCAGGCGCGCGAGGAGCATGGGCGACTCGGCGACGAGCGCGGCCCGCTGCGACCAGGCGACGGCGTCGCGTTCCAGGTCGTCGAGGGACTCCTCGATCGCGGAGCGCAGCGCGGCCAGCGGGGACAGCTCGGCGGGTGCCTCGCGCAGCCGGCGCAGCAGCCGCTCGCCGGCGTCCGGGTCGCGGCCGAGGATCGCGTACTCCTTATGGGAGAAGTAGTTGAAGAACGTCCGGACCGAGACGTCGGCCGCCTCGCTGATGTCCTCGACGCTGACGTTCTCCACGCCGCGCTCCACGGCCAGCCGCAGGGCCGCGGCCGCGAGTGCCTCGCGGGTCTCGCGCTTCTTGCGTTCGCGCCTGCCGAGCTCGTTCACCCGTCCAGGCTACGGAAAATCTTGCACCGCCTGCAAACTCTTACCCATGCAAGCTTGCACACACTGCAGTTATCCGCGCCTCCGGCGCAGCTCGAACGCCGCCACCGCGCCCGCGCTCGCGACGTTCAGCGACTCGACGCCCCCGGCCATCGGAATGGCCAGCACGGCGTCGAGCTCCGGGCGCACGGCGGCCGAGAGCCCGTCGGTCTCGTTGCCGAGCACCAGCGCGACGCGGGCCGGCAGCGCGGCGTCGAGCAGCGACTCGCCGCCCGCGTCCAGGCCGAACACCGCGAACCCGCCTGCGCGCAGCGTCGCGCAGCCCTCCTCGGCCGTGGCCGCGCGCAGTACCGGTGCCCGGAACGCCACCCCGGCCGAGGCCTTCACGACCAGCGGGTCGATCGCGGGCACGCCGCGGCGGGGGAGCAGCACCCCGTCGAGCCCGGCCGCGGTGGCGCTGCGCAGCAGCATGCCGACGTTGGCGGGATTGGTGACCCGGTCCAGCACGAGCACCGCGGCGGGCCCGTCGCCGAGCTCGTCGAGGAAGTCGGCGACCGGCGCCATCCGCGGGGCGACGACGTCGGCCAGCACGCCCTGGTCGTGGCGGCCGTTGCCGGCCAGCACCTTCACCCGGTGCGCCGACGCCCGCTGCACCTGGACCCCGCGGTCGCGGGCCGCAGCGAGGATCGCGCGCACCGGTTCGCCGCGCAGGCCCTCGGCCAGCACCACCTTGTCGACGCGGAGCGTGTGGTCGTCGAGTGCCTCCAGCACCGGCTTGCGGCCGTAGACGGTGATGAAGGTGTCCTTCGGGGACCGGGCTGATGACACGCCGTAAGCCTAGGATCGGCCCATGCCGCCCCGGCTCTCCGCCCTCGACGCCTCGTTCCTCTACCTGGAGCAGCCGACCACGCCGATGCACGTGGGCGCCGCTTCCGTCTTCCGGCGCCCGAAGGCGGGCTTCGACTACGACCGGCTGGTGGAGCTGATCGAGCAGCGCATCGCGCTGGTGCCCCGGTACCGGCAGAAGGTGCGGCACGTGCCGGGCAACCTCGCGCGGCCGGTGTGGATCGACGACACCGACTTCGACATCGCCTACCACGTCCGCCGGTCGGCGCTGCCGAAGCCGGGGTCGGACGCCCAGCTCACAGAGCTGGTGGCCCGGCTGATGTCCCGCCCGCTGGACCACACCCGGCCGCTGTGGGAGATGTACCTCGTCGAGGGGCTGGCGAGAGGCCGCTTCGCCGTGCTCACCAAGACCCACCAGGCGATGGTCGACGGCATCAGCGCGATCGACATCGGGCAGGTGATCCTCGACGTCGCCGGCCCGTCCGGCGACGGCGCCGAACCGGGACGCACAGCCTCCGAGCTGTGGATGCCGCGCCCGGAGCCCAGCGACGCACAGCTGCTGCTCGAGGCCGCTGCCGAGGCCGTCGCACGGCCGGGGGAGATCGTCGACAACGCCCGCTCGGCCGCGGGCGACGCGATGGCGACGATCGGCAAGATCGCCGGCGCCGCCGGCCAGCTGTTCTCCATCGCGCGCACCGCGAGCAGGCGGGCGCCCGGCACCCCGCTGAACGTGGACATCTCCACCCAGCGCCGCTTCGCGATCGCCCGCACGAAGCTGGAGGACTATCGCCGGGTCCGCGCGGCACACGGCTGCACGGTCAACGACGTCGTGCTCAGCGTCGTGTCGGGGGCCCTGCGCAACTGGCTGCTCTCCCGCGGCGAGCCGGTCACGTCGTCGTCGTCGGTGCGGGCGATGGTGCCGCTGTCGGTTCGCGGGGAGGCCGACGTCCCGAGCTCGGCCACCGGGGGCACGCTCGGCAACCGCGTGGCCTCGTTCCTCGTCGACCTGCCGGTCGGGGAGCCCAGCCCGGTGGTGCGCCTGCACCAGGTCGCGCACGCGATGCGCGAGCACACGGCATCGGGCCAGTCGGTGGGCGCCGCCACCCTGGTCCGGTTCGGCGGCTTCGCACCGCCTACGCTGCACGCCCTGGGCGCCCGCGCCGCGAGCGGCTTCTCGAAGCGGATCTTCAACTTGGTGGTGACGAACGTGCCAGGACCGCAGTTCCCGCTCTACGCCGCCGGGGCCCGGATGCTCGAGATGTTCCCGGTGGTGCCGCTGGCGAAGGGCCAGGCGCTCGCCATCGGGCTCACCTCCTACGACGGCGGGGTCTACTACGGCTTCAACGGCGACCGCGACGCGATGCCCGACGTCGACGTGCTCGCCGGCATGGTCGACGAGTCGCTCGACGAGCTGCTGGCGACGGTGAGTTCATGAGGATCTACGTACCTGCCACCTGGCCGATGCTGCGATCGATGGTGAAGAACGGCAGGCTCGACCCGATCGGGGGCACCGCGTTCGCGCTCACCCCCGGGCTGCGGGAGGCCTACACCAGCGGTGACGACGAGGAACTCGAGTACGCGGCCATGACCCAGGCCGCGCGGGCCTCGCTGCGGCTGCTGTCGGTCGAGTTCGGCCTCGGCGAGGACTCCACCCCGGCGCGGCGCGTCGTCGTGGCCGCCGACCTCGACGACGTGACGCTGCGCCCCGACCTCGACGACGGGGTCGTGCGGATCTCCGGGGGCGTGCCGATGGAGGCCGTGGCCGCGGTGCACGTCGACGTCGACGAGGCCGAGTACGCGGTCCGGCAGGCCGCCGGGGCCGTCGACGCGGCGGACATGGGAGACCTGGACGCGGAGTTCCTCGTCGGCGAGGCGGAGGACCACGAGCTGGCCTGGTACGACCCGTCCGAGGTGGCGTTCCTGGTGGAGCTCGGCTAGCGGCCCGCGCTCGCCTCGTGCCCCCCGTCTCGGCCCATGCGCCCCGTCGACGGGGTGCCTCGGCCGAGAAAGGGTGCATCGGCGGAGAAGGGGTGCGTCGGCGGAACGCGGTGCGCGGGCGGCGCCTCGGTCGACGCACCCCATTTCGGCTCGTGCGCCCCGTCGACGGGGTGCCTCGGCCGAGAAGGGGTGCTTCGGCGAGGAGGGGCGCCGGCCGGCCGCCGTTACTGGTTCCCGCGCCTGGCCATCGAGACGAGCACCCAGGCGAGCGGGACCAGCAGGAAGACGACCCAGTGCCGGACGACGAGGAACAGCAGGACCGCCACGACCGGCGCGAAGGTCATGAGGCGCGGACCGTACTGGTCGAGGAAGCCGCTGCCCGGTCGCGGCTCGACGGCCGCGGTGGGCGGCACCGCGGGGCCGCCCGGCAGCTCGGGGTGGGGGTCGGGCAGGTCGGTGAACAGCGGCCACAGCTCCGAGGCGAAGGCGGCGTTCGCGGCCACGGCGGACCGGTTGCCGTACTCCTCGACGTCGAGTCTGCCCGCCGCGAGGTGCTCGTCGAGCGCCTGCATCGCCGCGGTGCGCTCCGCCGTGCCGATGCGCACCTGCGATGGCTCGTCACCCATGGCGGTCAGCGTAGTCAGCGCGCGTGTGGTCAGCGCAGGGCGACCAGCACCCGGCGCAGCGCGTCGAGCCTGCCTGGGCGCAGCAGCCCGGCGGCGACCCGCTCGTCGAGGGCGCACTCCGGATCGGCAGGCGGACCGAGGTGCCCGCACCCCCGGGGGCAGTCCTCGATCGCTGTGGCGAGGTCGTCGAACGCGGCGATGACGTCGGTGGCGGTGACGTGGGCGAGCCCGAACGACCGGACGCCGGGGGTGTCGACCACCCAACCGCCGTCCGGCAGCGCCAGCGCGATCGCCGCGGTGGTGGTGTGCCGCCCCTTCCCGACCGCCGACACGGCTCCGACGGCCCGCTCCGCGTCGGGCACGAGCGCGTTGACGAGCGTGGACTTGCCCACGCCCGAGTGCCCGACGAGCGCCGACACCCGGCCCGTCAGCGTGTCGGCGAGCGCGTCGAGCGGGCGGTCGCGCCCGGTGACCAGCACCGGCAGGTCGAGCTCGGCGTACTGGGCGGCGAAGGGCTCCGGGTCGGTCAGGTCGGCCTTCGTGAGGCACAGGACCGGTGCCAGGCCGCCGGCGTAGGCGGCCACCAGGCACCGGTCCACGAACCCGCTGCGCGGCGGCGGGTCGGCGACGGCGGTGACGATCACGAGCTGCTCGGCGTTGGCGACGACGACGCGCTCGTACGGGTCGGTGTCGTCGGCCGTGCGGCGCAGCACGGACGTGCGTTCCTCGACGCGCACGATCCGGGCGAGGGTGTCGGTGGCGCCGGACAGGTCCCCGACCAGGCCCACCCGGTCGCCGACGACGATGGGTGTGCGTCCCAGCTCCCGCGCGCGCATGGCGGTGATGCGGGGCCTTGTGGCGTCGGCGTCGACGGCGCAGGTCCAGCGCCCGCGGTCGACGACGGTGACCATGGCCTCGGTGGCGTCGGCGTGTTCGGGCCGCCGTTTGCTGCGCGGCCGCGACCCCCGCCGTCCCGGCCGGACCCGGACGTCGGACTCGTCGTACTCGCGGCGCTTCACGGGATCAGCGCCCGAGCAGTGCCGCCCACCGATCCGGGAAATCGGGGATCGTCTTGTCGGTGCACGTGATGTCGTCCACCGCGACACCGGGTACGACGAGCCCCAGCAGCGCACCGGCCGTGGCCATCCGGTGGTCGGCGTAGGCGCCCCACGGCCGGTCCGGGCGGGCGGAGAGGGCGGCCGGGCGGATCTCCAGCCCGTCCGGGGTCTCCGTGACGGCGCCCCCGAGCGCGGTGATCTCGGTGGCGAGCGCCGCGATCCGGTCGGTCTCGTGCCCGCGGATGTGGGCGACCCCGCGGATCCGGGACGGTCCGGTCGCCAGGGCCGCGAGCGCGGCGACGGTGGGCGTCAGCTCGCTGGCGTCGTGCAGGTCGACGTCGACGCCTGCGAGCGCGTCCGGGCCGCGCACCGTCATCCCGTCCGGGCCGGGGGCAACGGTGCACCCGGCCTCCGCCAGCACCGACAGGATCTTCGCGCCGGGCTGGGTGGAGTCCTGCGGCCAGCCGAGCACCGTCACCTCGCCGCCGGTGATGGCGGCCGCGGCGAGGAACACCGCGGCGTTGGACAGGTCGGGTTCCACGGCCCAGTCGCGCGCGGCGATCCGGCCGGGCGCGACCCGCCACGTGTCGGGCTCGCTGTCGTCGACCTCGACGCCCGCGGCGCGCAGCATGTCCACCGACATCGCGATGTGCGGCAGCGACGGCACAGGCTTGCCGTCGTGGTGCACGGTGACGCCCTTGTCGTAGCGGGCCCCCGACAGCAGCAGCCCGGACACGAACTGCGACGACGCCGACGCGTCGATCACGACGTTGCCGCCGGGGACCGAGCCGGTGCCGTGCAGGGTGAACGGCAGCCGCTCCCCGTCCACCCCCGCGCCGAGGGCCCGCAGGGCGTCGAGCACGGTGGCCATCGGCCGCTCCCGGGCGCGCGGGTCACCGTCGAAGGCGACGGGGCCGTCGGCCAGCACGGCCGCGGGCGGGACGAACCGCATGACCGTGCCGGCGAGGCCGCAGTCGACGGTGCCGCAGCCGCGCAGACCCTCGTGAGCGGAGAACGCGATCCGCTCGCCGTCCACCTCAATCGGGACGCCGAGCGCCCGCAGGGCGCCGACCATGAGCGCCGTGTCGCGGCTGGCGGGGGCGCCGGTGACCGTCGCGGCGCCGCCGGAGAGCGCGGCGAGCAGCAGCGCGCGGTTGGTGACGGACTTCGACCCCGGCGCGGTCACCCGGCCGCGGACGGGACCGGGGGCGAGCGGGGCGTTCCAGGGCGTCGGCACCCGCCTATGTTCCCGCATCACCACGGACGGGGTGCCGGCCGCCGCCGTCAGGAGGTGCCGGGGTCGGGTGCGTCGCGCAGCAGCGCGACGATCTGGGCCATCCCGGTGTGCACCATGCCGAAGCCCCGCTGCATCTCGGAGCGGAGCGACCCGATCTCCGCGTGCATCTCGGACCTGAGGCCGCCGACCTCCGAGCGCAGCTCGGCGCGCAGCTCGGCGATCTGCTGGCCCTGCTCGAGCTGGGTCTCCCGCAGCGCGTTCAACGCCTGCCGGTATGCGCGCAGCTCCGTTCGCACGTCCGAGACGTCCCGGTCGGCTCCCCCGGCGAGCACCCGGGCCGCCGCGGCATCGGCGCGCGAGACGGCGACGCCGTCCTTCAGCCGCCCGACCTCGTCCTCCAGCCGACGCACGCGCGCCTCGAGGGCGTCGTCCTCGGGTTCGGGCATGGCGCGATCGTAGCCGCCCGGTCCGCGGCCGCGGGCGGCTTCGACGAGATCGAGCGGGGCGTGTGCCGGGCGGGCTGTCGGCTGGAACGATGGGTGCATGTGTGGTCGATACGCCTCGATCAAGGCCCCGGCGGACCTCGCCGACGAGTTCCGCGCCGTCGACGCCACCGACGGTGCCGCGCGGGCGGACTACAACGTCGCGCCGACCAAACAGATCGTCACGGTCGTGCAGCGGCACCCGCGCGATGCGGACGGCAACCCCGACCCGGACACCACCGAGCGCACGCTGCGGATGGTGCGGTGGGGGCTGGTGCCGTCCTGGGCGAAGGACCCGAAGGCGGGCGCTCGCATGATCAACGCACGGTCGGAGTCGGCGGCGACGAAGCCCGCGTTCCGCCGGGCCCTGAACGCCCGGCGCTGCCTGATCCCGGCCGACGGCTGGTTCGAGTGGCAGCGCGGGGAGAACCACAAGCAGCCCTACTACACGCACTACGCCGACGGCAGCTCGCTGGCGATGGCCGGGCTGTGGGAGTACTGGAAGCCCAAGGACGACCCGGACAACCAGTACCCGGACGGGCTGGTCACGGCCACCGTGCTCACGGCGGAGGCGGTCGGCCCGCTGGCGCAGATCCACGACCGGATGCCGCTCGTGCTCCCGCCGTCGGCGTGGGACGCGTGGCTCGACCCGGACGCCCCCGCCGACGCGGACGCCGTCACCGCGCTGCTGCGGCCGCCGTCGGAGGACCTGGTGGCGCGCCTGGAGCTGCGCCCGGTGTCGCCGATGGTCAACAGCGTCCGCAACAACGGCCCGGAGCTGCTGGCCGAGCTGGCACCCGAGGAGGTCCGCGAGCCGCTGCAGCTCGACCTGCTGGCCGGTCCGAACCCGAAGTGAGCCCCTCGGAGCCCGCCGAGGTCGCCACGCCGCACGGGCCCGCGCGGATCACCGTGCACCGGGCCGCCGACGCGCGGGCCACCTTGCTGCTCGGGCACGGCGCGGGCGGTGGGGTCGGTGCGCCGGACCTCGTCGCCGCCACCGCCGCCGCGCTCGCCGCGGGCGTGCAGGTCGTCCTCGTCGAGCAGCCCTACCGGGTGGCCGGGCGGCGGGCGCCGGCCCCGGCCGCGCAGCTCGACGCCGCGTGGCTCGCCGTGGTGGCACACGTCCGGGCGGAGCTGCCGCTCCTCGTCGGGGGGCGCAGCTCGGGTGCACGAGTGGCCTGCCGGACCGCGGCCGACGCCGGCGCGTCCGGAGTGCTCTGCCTGGCGTTCCCGGTGCACCCGCCGGGCAAGCCGGAGAAGGACCGGCTGCACGAGCTGGCGATGCCGAGCGTCCCGGTGCTCGTCGTGCAGGGGGAGACAGACCCGTTCGGCCGCCCGGAGCCGGCCCCGGGGCGGGAGGTCGTGCTGCTGCGCGGCGACCACAGCCTCAAGTCCGACGCGCCCGGCCTGCGCGCGGCGGTGACCGACTGGCTGAGCCGGCTGGTCCCGTAACCCCGATCGCTGGTGACCCAGCGCGACGTCCCACCCGGCCCCGAGTTGCAGCATGGTGGCGTTACTGTCACTGGACGGCAGCAAAGCCACCATGCTGTCACCGGGGGTGGGCGGCGGGGCGCCACGGTCCGTGGCTGTGCGCCGTCAGCCTGCCCCGGCGATCGGGGCGAGCCGGCCGCCGGCGAGCTGCACCAGGTCGGCGGGCGCCAGCTCGATCTCCAGGCCCCGCCGCCCGCCGCTGCAGAAGATCGTCTCCCACTGCTCGGCCGAAGCGTCCAGCACGGTCGGCAACCGCTTGCGCTGACCCAGCGGCGAGATCCCGCCCGCCACGTAGCCGGTGGCACGCTCGGCCGCCGCGACCTCGGCCATCTTCGCCCGCTTGCCGCCCACCGCAGCGGCCAGCGCCTTCAGGTCGAGGGTCGCCGACACCGGCACGATCCCGACCGTGAGCACGCCGTCGACCTCGGCGACGAGGGTCTTGAACACCCGCGCCGGGTCCAGCCCTAGCAGCTCGGCGGCCTCCGGACCGTAGGCCTGGCCGTCGCCGTGCGCGTAGCTGTGCAGCCGGTGCGCGACCCCCCGCTTCGCCAGCAGCGCCGTCGCCGGTGTCCCCTTGCCTGCCACGCGCGCACGGTATCCGCCGGGGAATCCCGGGCGGGCCGCGGGCGTTGGTGCCCCACGTGACGCAAGCACTGATGGAAGCGCCGCGGCCGGCGGACGAGCTGCGTCCGACGGGCCGGACCCGGGCGGGGCGCGTAGGCTCCACTCGTCATCCGGCCGCCCCAGCGGTGGCCGTCCCCGAGGCCGCGGGTCCCGCGGTCCGGCGTGAGAGGAGCGCGGTGCCGGGCACCGAGCAGGCGGCCGACGCGGCAGCGAGCGAGACGAACGAGGAGACGACGAGCACCGACGGGCGTGGCCCCGGTGCCGAGCAGGACACCCAGGAGCAGGAGACCGCGGAGGAGCGCGCCGCCCGGTTCGAGCGCGACGCGATGCCCCTGATCGACCAGCTCTACGGCGCCGCCCTGCGGATGACCCGCAACCCGGCCGACGCCGAGGACCTGGTGCAGGAGACCTACCTGAAGGCCTACTCGGCGTTCCGGACCTTCCGGGCCGGCACCAACCTCAAGGCCTGGCTGTACCGGATCCTCACCAACACCTACATCAACGGTTACCGGAAGCGGCAGCGCCAGCCCATGCAGGCGCCCACCGAGGAGATCACCGACTGGCAGATCGCGCAGGCGGGCGAGCACACCTCGCAGGGGCTGCCGTCGGCCGAGATGGAGGCGCTCGACCGGCTTCCGGACAACGACGTGAAGGCGGCGCTGCAGCAGCTGCCCGACGACTTCCGGATGGCCGTCTACCTCGCCGACGTCGAGGGCTTCGCCTACAAGGAGATCGCCGACATCATGGGCACCCCGATCGGCACCGTGATGTCCCGGCTGCACCGGGGCAGGCGCCAGCTGCGCGAGATGCTCACCGACACCGCCCGTGATCGCGGGTTCCTGCGGGGACAGCAGGAGGTCAACTCATGAGCTGCGGCAACCACCACGACACCGACTGTTCGGAGGTGCTCGCGGAGGTGTGGCTGTTCCTCGACCACGAGTGCGACGAGTCGCGCCGCGCGCTGCTCGCCCAGCACCTGGACGAGTGCGGGCCGTGCCTGGCCGAGTACGGCCTCGACGAGAAGCTGAAGAAGCTGCTCGCCGCGAAGTGCGGCGGGGAGCACGCTCCGACGGGGCTGAAGGACCGGCTGCGTCAGCAGATCCGGGTGGCCGTGCTGGAGCAGGCCGAGGTGACGGTGGAGGAGGGCCCGGAGGGCACCACCACCACGACGGTCGAGGTGCGCAGCACGCGTATCGAGCAGAGCGTGCGGAGCGAGCCGCAGGCCTGAACCGCGGCCGCGCCGCGCGGGCTCACGCGCCGGGGCCGACGACCCCGGCGCGTGCACGGCTCACGTGTTGGGCTTCTTGCCGTGGTTCGCGCCCTTCTTGTTCCGGTCGCGGCGCTTGCGTGCGCGCTTGGACATGCCTGCCTCCTCGCTCGGTCCGGGTTCGTCCGGGGACTGCCCCGAGTCTCCCACGTGGTTGGATGAGCCCCGCATCGACCGGGAGGCCCCAGGAGAATGTCCACCCTCAGTGAGCTGCTCGCGGAGCACACGCACCTGCCGGGCGACGCCGTCGAGCACCTGCAGCGCGTCGTCGCCGAGTGGCAGCTGCTCGCCGACATGTCGTTCGCGGACTTCCTGCTGTGGGTGCCGCTGGGCGGCGAGCCGGCCGCCGACGGCACGGGCATCCCGTCGCTCGACAGCGAGTTCCTGTGCGTGGCCCAGGCCCGTCCCACCACCGCCCCCACCGCGCACCCCGAGGACGTGGTGGCGGCGCGCGTGACCGCTGCCGACAACCCGCAGCTGCGCCGCGCGGTCGTCGAGGGCCGGATCTGCCGCGAGGAGAACCCGCGCTGGCACCTGGAGGTGCCGGTCCGCCGCGAGACCATCCCCGTGCGGTACGGCCGCTCGGTGGTGGCGGTGCTGTCGCGAGACGCGAACCTGGCGATGCCGCGCGTCCCCAGCCCGTTGGAGATCGCCTATCTCGGCAGCGCGTCCGATCTGTGCCAGATGGTGGCGGACGGCACGTTCCCGCCGAGCGCCGAGGCCGTGGGGGCGGTGACGAGCCCGCGCGCCGGCGACGGCCTCATCCGGCTCGACACCCACGGCCTCGTGGCCTACGCGAGCCCGAACGCGCTGTCGGCCTACCACCGCATGGGGCACGCGAGCGACCTCGTGGGGCTCCAGCTGGCCGACGTCATGCGGGAGCTCGTGCAGGACCCCTTCGACGCCGCCGAGCTGGCCGCCCGGATCAGGTCCGCGCTCGACGGCGAGCACTCCGTCCGCATGGAGGTGCGTGCCCGCGGTGCCGTCATGCTCGTGCGGGCCCTGCCGCTGCGGCCGCGCGGTGACGCGGCGGGCGCGCTCGTGCTCGTGCGCGACGTCACCGATCTGCGCCGACGCGACATGGCTCTGCTGTCGAAGGACGCGACGATCCGGGAGATCCACCACCGGGTCAAGAACAACCTCCAGACGGTGGCTGCGCTGCTGCGCCTGCAGGCCCGGCGCACGGCCATCCCGGAGGCGAGCCTGGCGCTCGCGGAGAGCGTCCGGCGGGTGAACTCGATCGCGCTGGTGCACGAGGCGCTGTCGGTCTCGGTGGCCGAGCGGGTGGACCTCGACGAGCTCGTCGACAAGGTGTTGCCGGCCATCGGCGACGGCGCGATCGCGGAGTCCAGGGCAAAGGTGCGCCGGGAGGGCAGCTTCGGCACGCTGCCCGCCGCACTGGCGACGCCGCTGGTGCTCGTGCTCACCGAGCTGGTGCACAACGCGCTGGCGCACGCGTTCGACCCGACCTGTGCGGGTGAGGGCGAGGTGGTGGTGTCGGCGCGGCGGTCGGCCGCCACCCTCGACGTGGTGATCGCCGACGACGGCTGCGGGATCCCCGAGGGGTTCGACGTGGAGCGCTCCGACGGCCTCGGCCTGCAGATCGTGCGCACGCTGCTGGAGTCGGAGCTCGACTCCGGGCTGCAGCTGCGGCCGCGGGACGGGGGCGGAACGGAGGCCGTCATCAGGCTTCCGCTGCGGGGGCGTTAACCTGTTGTTCGTGGTCGACGGTCCGATTGCGTGGTCGCCGCGTGGTCCGTTGATCCTCCCCCGGAGCTGCCCCCTCGCGCGCCCGGTGGAACGACCGCGGGCCCGGAGCCGGGTGCAGTCCGGCTTCCGGGCCCGTGGTGGGGGATGCGAGAAGATGCTGCGGGGAGATCAGGCCGTACGTGCGCGCGTGCGCGCGTTGCGGCGCTTGAGGGCCCGCCGCTCGTCCTCGCTCATGCCGCCCCAGACGCCTGCATCCTGGCCGCTCTCGAGTGCCCAGGTGAGGCACTCGGTGACCACGGGGCAGCGCCGGCAGACGGTCTTGGCCTCGGCGATCTGCAGCAGCGCAGGACCGCTCGTCCCCACGGGGAAGAACAGCTCGGGGTCCTCGTCGCGGCAGATAGCGCGGTGACGCCAATCCATGGTCTCTCGGCTCCTTGTACTCGCGCGATCGGGGTCGCGCCGATCGTCTGTCACGGTGTTTCCGCGCTTGTGAATACTTTCACGAGCGCGCTCGATCTTCAAGGGTCAAGGTCCACCCAGGTGAGTGCTCTCACCCACTCATCGCAACGACGCCCGACACGATGGGTTACTGCTCGTGTTCTCGTTGTCGCGTCGCCGTGACGATGAGCGATGGATCTCGGCCCGCCCACCAGCTCCGGTTACCCCGGCTTCCGGCAGACCATGCGAGGGAGTTCCCCCGCGATCGCTCGCTTGTCCATGACCACCTTGGGCCACCGTTTGTCCTGGTGCGAGCCCTTATCGGCTGGACGGTCCACAAGCATCGGTGAATGGACACATTTGGTCACTCAGCGGAGTGAAGGAACGCGTTCCGCTGCGACGAACTGCGCCTCTGACACGACGACCCGTAGCGCGCCGAACACGCCTCGGAACCGTGACGGTGACCGATCTCCGCAGTGGCCGTGCGCCGGCCGCACCAGGAAACAACGGCGTGCAGTGGCGGGGCATTCCACGTCGCCGCCGCTCGCTGCGGGCATATCCTCGCCCCGTGACCTCTGAGGAACGGGCGGACGGGGCCGCCGGTCCGCCGCCGCAGATCAAGGTGGCCGGTGCGCTGGTCGGCGCGCAGGCGCTGCTCGGGATCGGGTTCGCGGTGGTGCTGGCGCTGCGCTCGCCGTCGGCCGATCTGGGCATCGGCAACACCCTCGGCGAGGCCGCCTACTTCCTCGTGATCGGCGCCGCGCTGCTCGCCGTCGGGATCGGGCTGGTCACCGGCCACCGGTGGGCGCGCACGCCGGCGATCGTGGCGCAGCTGCTCCTGCTGCCGGTCGTCTACTCGCTGCTCGGCCCGTCCCGCCAGCTGCTGCTCGGGATCCTCGCGGGCGCGCTCGTGATCAGCACGTTCCTCCTGCTGATCAGCGAGCGGTCGCGGCAGTGGTCGATGGGGCTGGACGCCGGAGACCCCCCGCGCTGACGCTCACCCGTGGGCCAGCGCGGCGAGCGCGTCCCCGTCGAGGCGGAACGTCGTCCACTCGTCCATCCCCACGGCGCCGAGCGCGCGGTAGAACGCGATCGAGGGCTCGTTCCAGTCCAGCACCGACCACTCCAGGCGGCCGTAGCCCCGCTCGGCGCAGACGGCCGCCAACGTGGCCAGCAGGGCCCGCCCGAGCCCGCGGCCGCGATGCGCCGGCCGGACGTAGAGGTCCTCCAGGTACACCCCGTGCACCCCACGCCACGTCGAGAAGTTGAGGAACCACAACGCGCAGCCCACGACCTCGCCGTCGACCTCGGCCACGTGCCCGAACAGCGCGGGCCCCGCCCCGAAGAGGGCGCCGGCGAGCTGGTGCTCGGCCAGGTGGCAGGAGTCGGGCTCGCGCTCGTAGGCGGCGAGCTCGTGCACGAGCGTGACGACGGCGGGCACGTCGCCCGGCTCGATCGGACGGATCACGGGCGGGACGCTACCCAAGCTCCATGGGGCGGACGTTCACGTGGTCGAGCCGCGGAACGCCGCGCTCGTCGCCCAGCACGGCCCAGGAGGCCGCCTCCATCGCGAACCGGACGCCCTCCGTGGCGGGCAGCCCGATCCAGCGTGCGATCAGCACGCGGCTGAAGTGGCCGTGCCCGACGAGTACGACGTCGCCGCCGCCGAGCGCCGTGCGCACGTCGGCGAGCAGGTCGTCGGCGCGGCGGGCCACCTCGTCGGGCGTCTCGCCGCCGGGACAGGTGTGGGTCCAGACCGTCCACCCCGGCACGGTCTCCCGGATCTCGGGAGTGGTGCGGCCCTCCGCCTCGCCGTAGTCCCACTCGGCGAGCCGTTCGTCGACGCGGTCGATCCGCAGCCCGGCGAGCTCGGCGGTGTCACGGGCGCGGCCGCGCGGGCTGGTGAGCACCAGCGCAGGCGGGTCGTCGCCGCGCAGCGTCCGCCCGAGCTCGCCCGCGGCCACGGCGAGTCTGCGCCCGCGTTCGGTGAGCGGGATGTCGCTGCGGCCGGTGTGCTTCCCCGAGGCCGACCACTCGGTCTCGCCGTGCCGCAGGAGGAACACGCGCCCGACCGTCATGATCGCGAGGCTAACGCCCGGGCTGCCGAGTTGCAGCAAAGCCACTTTCCCGCCACGGCGTTGCGTGAAAGTGGCTTTGCTGCATCAGCGCCGGGTGCGTGGTCAGCCGACCGGCGTGGTGACCCGCTCGAACGGTGTGGGGGCCTGGCCGGTCCAGCGGTAGAGGTAGACGTCGGCGTCCTGTTTGGCGACGCCGTCCTGCTCCACGCGCTTGCCCTCGGCCACGTAGAAGTAGCCGTTGTCGAGCGAGACGATGCCGTAGTTGCCGTGGAACTCCCACCCGTAGGTGCCCGAGGCCGGATCGTGCAGGCCGGCGGGCAGCAGGCTCAGCAGCGTGCCCCGCTCCGGCGCCGGCTGACCGACGATCTCCCCCTCGGCGGGCGCAGCGGCCCCGTCCACGACGAAGAACGAGTAGTTCGGGAACTCCGGCTTCTTGCCCTCGTAGACGGCCATCAGCCAGTGCCCCTGGTGGGCGTCGTACTCGAGGTTCTGCACCCCGTAGGTGGTGTTCCCGGTGCGGAGGAAGTACTTCCCGTCGTACTCGGCAGGCCCGCTGCGGTGCGGCGCCGACTGGCGCAGCGGCCGCTCGTACTTGTGCCACTGCGACACGTCGTACTCGAGGACGACCTGGTGGTCGTTGTCGGTCCGCTCAGTGTTCGAGTAGACGCCGTAGGCGACCATGAGGTTCGCCTTGCCGTTCTTCTTGCCGAAGGTCGGGCCGAACGCGACCCCGTCGATACCGCTGCTGCCGTAGCGGTGGTCGGGGGTGTTCGCGGTGTCGCCGTCGAAGACGCCGTTGCCGTCCATGTCCGCGGTGAAGTCCTCGACGACCTCCTCGAGGTGGACGGTCGTCATGATGCCGTCGGTCTCGGCGCGCATTCCCGCCCGGTCGATCCGGTCGACGTCGAAGATCGCGATGTAGAAGGCCTCCTGCGCCTTGTACTCCAGCGACCCGTAGACCCGCCCGTCGCGGGGGTTGAGATCGAGGTCGCCCAGGTGCCCGGTCAGGCCCTCGACGGTGCCGACGACGTTTCCGGCGAGGTCGGTCTTCACCAGGATCTGGGTGAACGACCAGTACATGTAGCCGTTCTTCGCATCGACCGCGACGCCCTGCACGTGGCTGGTCGGCCAGGCGCCACCGTGGATGTGCAGCGGCATCCGGTCCATGTCCACGGGCGGTGCGGCGGCCGCGGCCGGGGTGGTCACGGCGAGCGCCGCGGCGGCGAGTGCGGCGCCGAGCGCCGCGAGCACGGACTTCCTCACAGTCATCCTTTCGGAGGGGACGTGGGGCGCAGTGCGGCAGGGAGTGACGCACCGCACGCGCAACGTGGCCATCGTCCCACTATCGAGTGAGAATATCTATGCAAGGAGTGTGAGTATGTGAAGTGTTCATCCCGGGTCCGTGCGCCCGTCAACCGGTGTCAGGGCTCCAGCACGCGGACCGGGGAACCGGCGAGGAAGGCGCGGACGTCCTCGGCCACGTCGGTGAAGTACTCCCGGTACGACTCGACGCTGACGTAACCGGTGTGCGGGGAGAGCACGGTGTTCGGGGCGCGCCGCAGCGGGTGGTCGAGCGGCAGCGGCTCGACGTCGTAGACGTCCAGCGCGGCCCCGCCGATCCGGTGCTGCCGCAGTGCGTCCAGCAGCGCGGCCTCGTTCACGATCGGCCCGCGCGAGGTGTTGACCAGCAGCGCGGTCGGCTTCATCAGCGCGAACTCGGGCGCGGCGATCGTGTCGACGGACCGGGCGGACAGCTTCAGGTGCACGCTGACGACGTCGGCGTCGGCGAAGAACGCGTCGTGCTCCAACCGCTCGACGCCGACCTCCGCCGCGCGGGCGTCGGTGAGGTTGCGGCTCCACGCCGTCACCCGCATGCCCAGCGCGCGGGCGACGGGCACCATCGCGGCGCCGAGGTTGCCCAGCCCGACCAGCCCCAGGGTCCGGCCGGCCAGCACGGTGCCGAGCCCGAGCTGCCAGCCGCCCGCCCGGACCGCTGCGTCCTGCGCCGGGATCCGGCGGGCGAGCGCGAGCAGCAGCGCCCAGGTGTGCTCAGTGGTCGAGGCGCGCCCGGTGCCGGCCCCGGTGCCGCAGACGGGGATGCCCCGGGCCTGCGCCGCCGCGACGTCGATCGCGTCGTTCCGCATCCCGGTGGTGATCAGCAGCCGGAGGCCGGGCAGCCCGGCGAGGACCTCCGCGGTGATCGGCGTCCGCTCCCGCATGCACACCACGGCGTCGAAGCCGGCGAGCCGCGCGACCAGCCGCGCCGGGTCCGCGACGTGGTCGGCGAACGCCACCGCCGCGACGCCGTCGGGCAGCTCCAGCAGGTCCAGGGCGACGTCCTGGTAGTCGTCGAGCAGGGCGAGGCGGAACGCGCTCACGCCGCGTCCACCGCCCCTCGTCGGCGGGTGCACGGCGCTGCGGCCGTCCGTGTGATGTCGCGTGATCCCGCCAAAGGCGTGCTCGTCGTTCGCACTGGCGTCCTTTCCCGCTCCGATGACGCGCCGACGCTATCCAGCCCGGGGTCGAGGTGTCGCCGCCGCAAGGTGGTGGAGCGCCTACGCCCGTCACGTCGGTCCGGTCGTGGGCGCGTCGCCGTGTCACATCCGATTCGTGGCCGGTGTCTCCATGCCGACTCGCCCATCTGGTCCGGATGGTCACCCCGCAGGCGCTGAACCGGCTCCGATTCGGCGCCCCGCCGCCGTCGAGGAGTACGTCGGGGAAGGGCTGCCCGAGCCGCTGCTCACCGGTCCCGATGTGGCCGAGGACGCCGAGCTCGCCGAGAACGTCTCGATCGCCATGCCCACCGTGCTGGAGGCCCTCGGTCCGGCCGAGCGGGCAGTTCGCGCTGCGCGAGGTGTTCGAGACGCCGTACCACGAGATCGCCGAGGTGATGGGCAGAACCCTGGCCGCGGTCCGGCAGATCGCCCACCCTGCTCGCGAGCACGTCGCGGCGCGGCGGCCGCGGATGCAGGTGGACCGAGCCCAGCAGCAGACAGCTGTCCGGAACGCTGCATCGGGCCGTGTGTGGGCCGTGGAAGACCACCCGACAACGAGAAGCGACGCTGACCGACGGATGAGGTCTCCGCTGGTCAGCGCCGCTTCCCCAGGTATCGGTCAGGAGGCCTGCTTGGTCTCCCAGAAGATCTTGTCGATCTGGGCGATGAGGTCGAGCAGCTCCTGGCCGGTGGCGGGGTCCATCGAGGACTTGGCGCCGCCTGCGCCGCCGCCCGCCTTCTTGGTGGCCTTGTTGAACAGCTCGTGCAGCTCCGGGTACTTCTCGAAGTGCGGGGGCTTGAAGTAGTCGGTCCACAGCACCCACAGGTGGTGCTTGACCAGGTCCGCGCGCTGCTCCTTGATCTGGATGGCCCGCGTGCGGAACTCCGGGTCCTCGTTGCCCTGGTACTTCTCCTGGATCGCCTTGACCGACTCGGCCTCGATCCGGGCCTGGGCCGGGTCGTACACGCCGCAGGGGAGGTCGCAGTGCGCGGTGGCCTCCAGCCGCGGGCGGAGAATGCGGGACAGCAGCCGCATGATTCCTCCCTGGATGGTGATCGTTCTGGCGGGCCCGACACTACTCTCGGGGCCGGGGCGCAGCAGGGTGGCGAGGGGGTTGGGGTGCGCTGGCGCAGGGTGGGCGTACGGGGGCCGTCGATGTCCCCGACGCTGCGGGACGGCGACGTCGTGCTGGTCCGGTTCGGCGCCGCGGTCGCTGCGGGCGACGTCGTGCTCGTCCGCTGGCCCGCCCGGCCCGGCCAGCTGTCGGTGAAGCGGGCCGTGCGTCCCGACGGGCCCGGCTGGTACGTGCACGGGGACAACTCGTTCGGGTCGACCGACTCCCGCGAGCTCGGCCCGGCCGAGGTCCTCGCGGTCGTGCGGTGGCGGCTCTGGCCGCGACCGGGCCGGCTGCGTGCACGCTGACGGGCGGCTGTTCCGCTGTGCCTTACGGCACGTTCCGGGTCTTGATCAAGGACGCTGCCGTCCCACTGGCTAGGATGCCCACGTACCCGACAGCCGAACCTCGTCGGCACGGGCCGCCTCATCCGGCGGCCCGCTCCGCGAGAGGCCGTCCGGCACCGCGAATCGGTTGACACCCGCGACCTCCGGTGCACGGCGAGCGAGCGCCCCTCGAAGGGGGGACGCCCCACCTGAGCACCCTGCGCGCCGCCCGTGCGCGTCGAGACGTGAGGAACGCGACAGAAGATGACGATGGTCCCCGAACGCACCCGCCCGGCCCCGACCCGGGAAGAGATCTTCGCCGCGCACGGCGGCGGCAAGCTCGCCACGGGACTCACGGCCCCGCTCGCCGACGCGCGCGACCTGGCGGTGGCCTACACCCCCGGCGTCGCCGAGGTCAGCCGGGCGATCGCGGCCGACCCGGCCCTCGCCGCCCGCTACACCTGGACGAACCGGCTGGTCGCCGTCGTGAGCGACGGCACCGCCGTGCTCGGGCTCGGCGACATCGGCCCCCGGGCGGCGCTGCCGGTGATGGAGGGCAAGTCGGCGCTGTTCAAGGTGTTCGGCGGGCTCGACTCGATCCCGATCGTGCTCGACACCACCGACGTCGACGAGATCGTCGAGACGCTGGTCCGGCTGCGCCCGAGCTTCGGGGCGGTCAACCTGTAGGACGTGGCGGCGCCGCGCTGCTTCGAGCTGGAGCGCAGGCTCGTCGAGGCGCTGGACTGCCCGGTCATGCACGACGACCAGCACGGCACGGCCATCGTGCTGCTCGCCGCCCTCCGTGGGGCGTGCGCCGTGCAGGGCCGGGAGCTGGCCGACCTGCGGATCGTCGTGTCCGGGGCCGGGGCGGCCGGGGTGGCGTGCGCCCGGATCCTGCTCGCGGCCGGGGCCTCGGACGTCACGGTCCTGGACTCCCGGGGCGTGCTCGTGCCCGGCAGGGCCGGGGTCACGGGGGAGAAGGCGCTGGTCGCCGGCGTCACCAACCCGCGCGGGATCAGCGGCGGGCCGGCCGAGGCGATGGCGGGCGCCGACGTGTTCGTCGGGCTGTCCGGCGCGCGGCTGGCCGAGGAGCTGCTCGAGCTCATGGCGCCGGAGGGGATCGTGTTCGCGCTCTCCAACCCGGACCCCGAGGTGCACCCCGAGGTCGCGGCCCGGCACGCCGCGATCGTCGCCACCGGGCGCAGCGACTTCCCGAACCAGATCAACAACGTGCTCGCCTTCCCCGGCGTCTTCCGCGGCGCGCTCGACGTCGGCGCGTGCCGCATCACCGAGAAGATGAAGCTCGCCGCGGCGGAGGCGATCTTCGCGGTTGCGCGGGACGACCTCGCGCCCGACCGGATCGTGCCGAGCCCGTTCGATCCGCGTGTCGCCACCGCCGTCGCATCCCGCGTGTCGGAGGCTGCCGCAACGGCCGTTGACGGGATGTGAGCGCGGACCCGAGTCCGGCCTGGGCGTTCTCCGGGCCGGGTGCCTGGCCGTCACGCTGCGTGCGTCACTCACTCGGGTCCGTGTAGGCCGATCGGGCATATCCCCCGGATCGTGCGGGGACAACCATCGTTGGGACGGGTGACGACGGACAGCACACGCTGGGAGACGCCCCGTGAACGAGCTCGGACATCGGTTCGGCGAAGGCGCGGCCGGAGAGCCGGAGACCGGGCCGGCCGGTGCCGATCGGGTGATCACCGACCCGGTGCGGCGGATGGACCTGCGGCGCTCCCGGCAGGCGGTGCTCGGCTCGGAGGTGCACCCGGAGGCGGCGCTGTTCGCGTCGCGGCTGGCGCGGGCGGTGGCCGAGCGTCCGCGGCCGGCGGCACCGGCTGACGACCCCGAGCCGCCGACCGACCCGCAGGCGCTGCCGGTGACCGGGCCCGGCACGGCCGGGGACGCGGTGGACGCGCAGGTCCTGCCCGCACTGCGCGACGCGGTGTTCGGTGCCGGGACCGTGCCGGCACCGGGCGGACCGGGGTCCGTGCCGCTGCCGGGCGCGCCCGCGCTCGTCTGCGACCGCTCCGACCGGGTGCTGCGGGTCAACGCCGCCCTGTTGCGGCTCGGCGGGTGGACCGACGCCGACGGCGCCGAGGCCGACGCCCAGGAGGGCCCGGTCGGGATGCGGCTGCCGCAGCTCGTCGTCGGACCCGACGCCGACGCGCGGCTGGTCCGGCCGGACGGGGCACTCGTGCGGGTCCGGCTGGTCCGGTGGGAGATGCCGGGCACCGAGCTGTCGGCCGCCGTGCTGGTCGAGCTGGACTGCGCGCCGGACCCCACGGTGAGCCGGCCGTCGGACCGCCGCTGGATCGAGGAGCTCGAGCGGCTGGCCAGGGTCGGCACCTGGGCGTTCGACCTGGCCACGGCCACCCTGCACCGCAGCGCGACGCTCGAGGAGCTGTACCGGTCGGTGGGGGTGGCACCGGACGGGGCGGGCTCGTCGCCGGTGGAGGGCGAGCAGGTGGCGCTGCTGTGCCAGGGCCTGCGGTCCGGTGCCCGGGTCGGCGATCACCACGTCGAGCTGCAGCTGCCGGGCGACCGGATGCTGAGCTGCCGCGCCGAGGTGGAACGCGCCGAGGACGGCACGCCCCTGCGCCTGGTCGGCGTCGTCCACGACGTCAGTGCCGAGCGGGTCGCGCAGCGGCGCGTGGAGCTGTCGGGCCAGCGCTTCGCCGACCTGATGGCGCTGGTCCCGGGCGGCGTTGCGCTGCTGGACGCCGGCGGACGGCTCGTCGACGCGAACGCGGGCCTGTGCGACCTGCTCGGGGTGCCGCTGGAGCGGCTGCGCGGCACGCCTGCGGCGGCGTTGTCGGCCGATGAGCTGCTGGTCGTCGACGCGACCGCCGACGGCGCGGCGCCCGAGGGCAGGCCGCTGCCCGGCTGGCTGCGTCCGGTGCCGCCCGGCGCCGGCCACGGCTACCGGATGGACGGCGTGCCGCTGCAACGCGGGGACGGCACGACCGTCTGGTGCGAGCTGGCGGTGTCGGCCACCTCCGCCGACGACGGCGGCTGGTTCTGGCTCGTCGTGTGCACCGACATCACCGAGCGGCGCCGGGCGGCCGAGCTGCTGCGCAGCGCGGGCACGGTGGACGAGCTGACCCGCCTGCCCAACCGCGCCGCGTGCCTGGCGATGGTGGACCGGCTGCTGGCGGGCCCGGGCCGCAATCGGGTGGCCGTCGTGTGCGGCGACCTCGACGACTTCGCCCGCGTGAACTCCTCCCTCGGCCACGACGCCGGCGACGACCTGCTGGTGACGCTGGCCGGGCGGCTGCAGCGGGAGCTGCCGGTGGGATGCACGGCTGCGCGCCTGTCGGGCGACGAGTTCGTGGTGATCTGCGCCGACCACGCCGAGGTCGGCGGTCCGGACCTGCTCGCCCGCATGGTCGCCGACCTGCTGCGCACCACGATCCCGGTGCACGGCCGATCGGTGCAGATGACGGCGTCGGTCGGGCTGGCCACCCCCGTCCCGACCGGCGAGGTGCGCGCCGCCGACCTGCTGCGGTTCGCGGAGGCCGCCATGCACGACGCGAAGCGCACGCAGTGCCGCGGCGGGATCGGGATGGCCACCGACGGGATCGTGAGCTCGGCCACGCGGGCCCTGGAGGTGGAGGCCGAGCTGCGCGCGGCGATCGCCACCGACGGGCTGGTGCTCGAGTACCAGCCCGTGGTCGGTCCCGACGGCACCGTGGTCTCCGCCGAGGCGCTGGTCCGCTGGCCGCACCCGGAGCGCGGGCTCATCCCGCCCGGCGACTTCCTGCCGGTCGCGCAGCGCAGCGGGCTGCTGCACGAGCTCGACCTGTGGGTGCTGCGCACGGCCGTGCGCGAGGCGGCGGCATGGCCCGAGCACCGCGGGCGCCGTCCCGCCGTCGCCGTGAACCTGGCAGGCCTGCTGCCGGGCGACGCCGATTTCCTGAGCGCGGTCACCGCCGCCGTCGCCGATGCCGGGCTGGCCTGGGACCAGCTCGTGCTGGAGCTGGTGGAGACCAGTCTCGTCGCCCTGCCGCCGCACGCGCTCGCCGCGATGGCCGAGCTGGTGGAGCGCGGCGTCCGGTTCGCCGTGGACGACTTCGGCACCGGCTACTCCTCGCTCGCGCGGCTCAAGGAGCTGCCGGCGCAGACCGTCAAGGTCGACCGGGCGTTCGTCACCGGGGTCGCCGACGAGCCGGCCGACTTCGCGGTGGCCCGCGCCGTGGTCGACATGGCCAGGGCGATGGGACGCACCACCGTGGCCGAGGGCGTGGAGACGGCCGAGCAGTTCCACGTGCTCCGCGGGATCGGCGTGGACGCCTACCAGGGGTGGCTCTTCGCCCGCCCGCTGCAGGCCGCCACCCTGCGCGACGTGCTGGGCGGGGGACGCCTGCCGACCCCGGCATCGGGCCTGCCGCCGGCGTGAACGCGGTCGCGGTCCGATCACATCGTTCGCGACTGTCGGTGCCACGGGATAGCCTCGCTGCTACTCGGCGACCGGCAAGGGGTCGTCGGTGAAACTCGGAGGTCTCCCGGATGATCGAGTTCCGGGGCGTGACCAAGCGCTTCCCCGACGGCACCGTGGCGGTCGATCACCTCGACCTCGTCGTGGACGCCGGGAAGATCACCGTCTTCGTCGGGCCGTCCGGCTGCGGCAAGACCACGTCGCTGCGGATGGTGAACCGCATGATCGAGCCCAGCGAGGGCACGATCACCGTCGACGGGCGCGACATCACGTCCACCGACGCCGCGCAGCTGCGCCGCGGCATGGGCTACGTCATTCAGCAGGCGGGGCTCTTCCCGCACCGCACGATCCTCGACAACGTCGCCACCGTGCCACTGCTGCTCGGCTGGAGCAAGGGCAAGGCGCGCAAGCGGGCCGCCGAGCTGATGGAGATCGTCGGCCTCGCGCCCGAGATGGCGCAGCGCTACCCGTCGCAGCTGTCCGGCGGGCAGCAGCAGCGCGTCGGCGTGGCCCGCGCGCTGGCCGCCGACCCGCCGATCCTGCTCATGGACGAGCCGTTCAGCGCCGTCGACCCGGTGGTGCGCGAGAGCCTGCAGGACGAGCTCCTGCGGCTGCAGTCCGAGCTGGGCAAGACGATCGTGTTCGTCACGCATGACATCGACGAGGCGGTCAAGCTCGGCGACAAGGTCGCCGTCCTGCAGGTGGGGGGTGTGCTCGCGCAGTACGACGAGCCGGGCACCCTGCTCGCCCGGCCGGCCAACGACTTCGTCGACGGCTTCGTCGGGCGCGACCGCGGTTACCGCGGGCTGGGCTTCCGGTCCGCCGACGGGCTCCCGCTCGGCGACCTCCCCACGGTGCGGCTCGGCGCGGTGCTGGCCGAGGCGCGTACGACGGCGGAGCAGGGGTGGGTGCTCGTGGTCGACGAGGAGCACAAGCCGCTCGGGTGGCTGTCGGTCCACGATCCGCTCCCTGCCGACGACCGTCCGATCGGTACCGACGACCTCGTTCCCGGTGAGTCGCTCTACGACGTGAGCTCCGGTTCCCTGCGGGGGGCGCTGGACGCCGCGCTGTCGTCGCCCTCCGGTCTCGGAGTGGCCGTCGACGACCGGGGCGTCGCCGTCGGGTCCGTCTCGGCCACCGACGTCCTCGCGGTCCTGGACGCCGCACGGGAGCACGAGGCGGCTGCGTGATCTGGAGCTGGATCCCCGCCAACGCGGACCGGATCATGGCCCTCACCGTCGAGCACCTGCGGCTGGCGCTCGTCCCGGTGATCGTCGGCCTGCTGCTGGCCGTGCCCCTGGGATGGCTGGCGAGCCGGTACCGGGTCGCCCGCGCCGTGCTCGTCCCCGCGGCGGGTGCCCTGTACACCATCCCGTCGCTCGCCCTGTTCGTCGTGCTCCCCGGCATCCTCGGCACGCAGATCCTGTCCGAGATCAACATCATCGTGGCGCTCACGATCTACACGGTGGCGCTCCTGGTGCGCACCGTCGCCGACGCCCTCGCGGCCGTGCCCCGGCTCGTGGTCGCGGCCGCCACCGCGATGGGCTATCGGCCGACCCGCCGGTTCCTCGAGGTCGAGCTGCCGTTGGCGGTGCCGGTGCTCGTCGCCGGGCTGCGGGTCGCCACGGTCTCGAGCATCAGCCTGGTGAGCGTGGGCGCGCTGATCGGGGTCGGGGGCCTGGGCGGCTTCTTCACCGAGGGCTTCCAGCTCCGGTTCCCCACGGAGATCATCACCGGGATCGCGTTGATCGTGCTCCTCGCGCTCGCGGCCGACGCCCTGCTGCTGGCGCTCGGCCGGGTCCTGACGCCGTGGAACCGCGCCGCGGGAGGCGCCAGGTGAACCTCGTCCTCGAGCTCGTGGAGTGGTTCGGCGACGCCACCCACTGGACGGGCAGCTCCGGAGTGCCCGCCCGGCTGGCCGACCACCTGCGCTACACCGTGCAGGCCATTGTGATCGCCGCGGTCATCGCCATCCCGCTCGGCGCCGTGATCGGCCACACCCGCCGTGGCGGGTTCCTCGTGGTGGGCTCGGCGAACGGGCTGCGGGCACTGCCCGAGCTCGGCCTGCTCACCCTCCTGGTGGGCTTCACCGGGCTCGGGGTGCTGCCGTTGACCATCACCCTGGTGATCCTGGCCGTCCCGCCGTTGCTGGCCGGCACCTACGCGGGGGTGCGCAACGCCGACGCCGCCGTCATCGACGCCGCCCGTGGCGTGGGGATGCGGGAGCGGGAGGTGCTCACCAAGGTGGAGCTGCCGATCGCCGTGCCGCTGATCCTCGGCGGGCTGCGCACCGCGACGCTGCAGGTGATCGCCACCGCCACGATCGGCGCCTACATCGGCCTCAGCGGCCTCGGTCGCTTCCTCATCGACGGCCTCGCGCTGCGCGACTACACGCAGATGGTCGCGGGTGCGGTCCTGGTCGCCGCCCTGGCCCTGCTCGTCGAGGGGCTGCTCGGCGGCCTGCAACGAACGATCGTCTCTCCCGGCCTGCACCCCGCGGGGGCGCGGCGCAGGGCACCCCGACAAGCCCCCGTCTTCGCAGGAGGAACAACCCCATGAAGCGCACACTCGCCGCGGTGGTCGGCCTACTGGCCCTCGGGCTGACGGCATGCGGAGGCGGTGGCGATCCACTCGCCGGTGGGAGCGGCGGCACCGGCGGCGACCAGCCGCCCGCGGCGGCCGACACCATTCGCATCGGCTCGGCCAACTTCCCCGAGAACCGGCTCCTGGCGGAGATCTACGCGCAGGCGCTGGAGGCGAAGGGCACCACCGTCGAGCGGCAGTTCGGGATCGGCAGCCGCGAGGTCTACTTCCCGGCGCTGCAGGACGGTTCGATCGACCTGATCCCGGAGTACACCGGCAACCTGCTCCAGGAGGTCGACCCGGAGACCACGGCCACCGCGTCGGAGGAGGTGTACCAGCAGCTCCAGGAGAAGCTCCCGGACGGGCTCACCGTCCTCGAGCAGTCCACGGCGGAGAACAAGGACGCCGTGGTCATCACCGGCGAGACGGCGCAGAAGTACAACGCGCAGTCGATCGCGGACCTGGCGCCGCACTGTGGCGAGCTCGTGTTCGGTGGGCCCCCGGAGTTCGCCGAGCGCCCCAACGGTCTGCCCGGGCTCGAGCAGCTGTACGGCTGCACGTTCGCCGAGTTCCGCTCGCTCGACGCCGGCGGCCCGCTCACCGTCACAGCGCTCGCGGACGGCACCATCCAGGCCGCGAACCTGTTCACCACCGACCCGGTCATCGAGGACCGCGGCTGGGTGGCGCTGGAGGACCCCGAGAACCTCTTCGCCGCGCAGAACGTGGTTCCTCTGATCAACGAGGAGAAGGCGTCCGAGGAGGTGCGCTCGACGCTCAACGCGATCTCGGCCGCCCTCACCACTGAGGAGCTCGTCGAGCTCAACCGCAAGCTGAACGACGCCGCCAACAACACCGTCGAGTCGGTGGCCACGGAGTGGCTGACCGCGAACAACCTGCTGTGAACCTCGGCACCGTCGCCGAGATCCGCCGCTACCCCGTCAAGTCGATGATGGGGGAGACCCTGCCCGCGGCCGATGTGGTCGCGGGCGGGATCGCGGGTGACCGCGCACTCGCGCTGCTCGACGCGGCGACCGGCCGCGTGGCCACGGCCAAGCACCCGCGGCTGTGGCGGGCGCTGCTGCAGTTCTCGGCGGCCACCGAGCCGGCCGGTGTGGTCATCGCCCTGCCCGACGGCATCACCGTCGCGGCAGGCGATGCCGAGGTCGACGCCGTGCTCTCGGCGGCAGTCGGACGGGACGTGCGGCTCACCGCCGAGCGTCCGGAGGGCGTGCTGATCGAGCGCGCGGTGCCGGAGGAGGTGCTGGAACAGGGCGTGGACGCCGAGGTTGACTTCGTGACCTCCGTGCTCGCGCGGGGCACGCCGGGTGGCACGTTCGTCGACTTCGCGCCGGTGCACGTGGTCACCACGGCCACGCTGGAGGCGGTCGGCGTCGAGGCGCTGCGCTACCGCCCGAACCTCGTGATCGAGACCGATGGCGAGCCGTTCACCGAGAACGACTGGGCCGGCCGCGAGTTCGAGGTCGGCGACGTCCGGCTGCGGGGCCTGGTCCCGACACCGCGGTGCGCCGTGCCCACGCTGGAGCACGGCGAGCTCCCGCGCGCTCCGCACGCCGTCCGCGCGCTGCTCGACACCAACCGCGTGGACGTGCTGGACATGGGGCCGCAGCCGTGCGCCGGCGTCTACGCGGAGGTGCTCACCTCGGGCCTGATCCGACTCGGCGATGCCGTCGACATGATCGACGGCGATCGGTGAGCACGGCGCCGGTGCCTCTGCCAGGGTGAACCCGTGGACCATCGCCGCGCGATCATCTCGTACCTGGAGAGGGAAGGGCTGGCGCTGATCCCCACCGGCTCCGGCGACGACTATCGGGTCGTGGACCCATCGCGGCGGGCCTTTCTGCACGGTGAACCGGTCTTCACCCTGCCCGCCGACCTGCTGTCGGAGTACCTGGTCGAGATGAGTGAAAGGTATCGCGACCAGCCGGACCCCCTGGGCGAAGCCCTGTCGCTGACCCGGATCCACGCGATGGAGTACCTCACCACCGACCACGGGGACGGACTGAACGCGACGATGGCGCTCGGCTTCCGACGCACCACGCGCGGGGATGTCGAGTTCTTCGTCGAGCAGGACATCCCGTCCGCCGAATTCGTGGAGCCGTCCGCGGACCTGGAGTGGCGGGCGTAGATGGCCGTCCGAGAGGCACTTTCGTCCGATAGGTCTGGACGATAGTGTCGTTTGTCCGACCTGGCCGATGTCAGCGGTAGCCGCTGGTGTCCGCCGCTTTGCCGAGGTCCTGGACCTCGCGGATGTAGCGCCAGCAGTCCGGCGCCGAGCCGTCGAGGTCGGTGAACCCGTACTCCTGGGCGAGCCCACCGCTGGACAGCGACGCCCCCTGCCACCGGTTGCGCCGCGGGTCGGCGGCCAGCGCCGCCACGGCCCGGCCGACGAAGTGCGGCGTCTCGGAGATCGCGAAGTGCGGCTGCTCGGTGCATGCGTCGCGCCAGTTCGGCTCGGTGACGCCGTACGCCTCGAGCATCATCTCCGAGCGCAGCCAGCCGGGCGTCACCACGACGGCCGTGGCGCCGTGCGGGCGGAGCTCGTGCGCCCAGCTGTGCGCGAGCCGGATCGGGGCGACCTTCGCCAGGTCGTAGTAGACGTTGAGGCGGTAGTGCTCCGCGTTGTACTCCGCGGTGCCGTCGGTGACCTCGACGACGAGGGCGTCATCCGAGCGGAGCAGCAGCGGGAACGCGTACCGCGCCGTGACGAGGTGGGTGTCGATCGCGAGCCGCAGAATGCGCAGCCCGTCGGCGAGGGAATGTTCCCAGACCGGGGTGTCCCACGCGGTCAGCAGCTCCCCGCCCCAGATGTCGTTGACGAGCACGTCGAGCCTGCCGTGCTCGTCCGCGATCCGGGCGCTCAGCGCCTCCACGTCGTCCGGCACGAGGTGGTCGGTGGGCACGGCGATCCCCGTGCCGCCGGCGGCGGTGACCAGGTCGGCCGTGTCCTCGATCGTCTCCGGCCGGTCGTACTCGCTGCGTCGCTGCCGCGTCGAACGGCCCGTCACGTACACCGTCGCGCCCGCCGCCCCGAGTTCCACCGCGATGCCGCGGCCCGCGCCCCTGGTGGCCCCGGCGACGAGCGCGACGCGGCCGGCCAGAGGCGGTGCAATTCCTGCCATATGCGCAGCGTGAGCCCGATTCCTGACAGAACCGGTCGACGTTCGGGGCGGTGTATTTTTGGTGCATGGGGCGCACCAACATCGACATCGACGATGAGCTCGTGGCAGAGGCCATGCGCAAGTACGGCCTGAAGACGAAGAAGGAAGCGGTCGACCTGGCGCTGCGGCGGCTGGTCGGCCCGCGCCTGTCCGTCGAGTTCCTGAAGAGCCTCGAGGGCATCGGCTGGGAGGGCGACCTGGACGCGATGCGCGGCTCCACGATCGTCGACTCGACGGGTCGCCGGTGGATCTGATCGACACGTCCGCGTGGGTGGAGTACCTGCGGCGGACGGGCTCTCGGGCGAACCTCGAGGTCCGGCGTCTCCTCCATGAGGAACCGGCCGCGGTCGCCGTCACCGAGCCCGTCGTCATGGAGCTGCTCGCCGGTGTGCCGCCCGGCCGGGCCCTAGACCAGGTGGAGAAGCTCACGAGCGGGCTCCGGACGCTCCCCCTGGACCCTCACCTCGACTTCCGGGACGCCGCTGCCGCGTTCCGGGCCGTTCGCAGCCGGGGCCACACGGTCCGGTCCATCGTCGACTGCCTGATCGCGGCCGCCGCGATCCGCTCCGGCGCCACCCTGGTGCACTGCGACCGCGACTTCGACGTGCTCGCCGCTGCGCTACCCGACCTGCGCGTGCGCTCGCTCGTCTGAGCCGACGCAGGACCGATGGCCGCCCCGCTCAGCCCCACCGCGCCACGCGCAGCGTCCGCACCGCCGCACGGACGACGACGGTGACGACCCCCATGGAGCCCGCGAACACGGCCAGGGCCACCGGGCTCGCCACGAACGACTCCACGGTGGCGCGGGGGTCCACCAGGTTCATCGCCATGCACGTGACGCTGCAGACCGCACTCCCCACCATTCCTGTGAGACCGACCGCGGCCGTGACGCGGCGCGGTGACATGGTGCGGCGGAACGTCGCCGCCAGTAGGACGAGCGCCGCGACCGCGACGAGCGCGGCCGCGGCGTCCAGCGTCTTCGCCAGCACCACCACCGCGACGGCCGGCGGGCCCGGCTTCCACGCGATCATTCCGCTCGACGCCAGCAGGTCCCAGCCGAACAGCATCGCGGGGAACACCACGGCGAGCAGCAGCGCGTTCCGCCTGCCCTGGCGCGCGGTGAGCTCCTCCTGGAACTGCGGGGCGACCTCGGGGATGCCGCCGAAGTCCCGTACCGCTCTGGCGGCGGCACGCGCGGCGTCCAGCCCGCACTCCCGGTAGGCGTCGGCGGCGTCCTCCAGCCCCGCCCTGGCCTCGGCGATCATGCTGCGGCGGGCCCGGGCCGGACCGCGCAGGGAGCGCTCCAGCTCGGCGATGTGGTCGGCGACCGGGTCGACGGTCCTCATGCCACGCCCCCCGCGGGTCGCAGGACCGACTCCATGACCGCGCTGAACTCGTGCCACTCCGCGCGCTGCCGCGCCAGCGCGTGCCGCCCTGCCCGGGTGAGCGAGTAGGTGCGGCGTTCCCGCCCGCCGACGGTGCTCCACGCCCCGGAGAGCAGCGCCGCGCGCTCCAGCCGGCGCAGCGCGGGATAGACGGTGCCGGTCGGCAGGTCGAGCGCGCCGCCGCTGCGGGCCTGGAGCGCTTCGATGATCGCGTAGCCGTGCCGGGGGCCGTCCTCGAGAACCGCGAGGATCAGCCCGTCGAGATGGCCGCGGACGGCGTCGGGTCGCACAGGTAGGGACTCTACCTACTGCTCGCCCAACCACATCCGGTGTTCGATCAGGGATGTCCCTGATGCATGTGTAGGCAGCCTACGTATAGCGTCCGGTGCGTGGACACGATGATTCGGCCGGTTGCGGTTGCCCGCCGCCCCCGGGTTTCCCTGTGGCTGTTGCGGCTCGTCATCACCGTGCACCTCGGTGCCGTGCTCGCCCAGCCGGTGCTGGCGGGCATGTTCCTCACCGGTGACGTCGACGCGATCGCGGCGCACGGGCTCATCGGCTCGCTGCTCGCGCTGGTCGCGATGTTCGTGATCGCGGCGACGCTGGCCTACGTGGTCGGCGGGCGCGGGCGCGTGTGGGTGGTGCCGGTCGCGGTGCTGCTGTTCCTCGCGGACGGGTTCCAGATCGGGATGGGGTACGCCCGGCAGCTTCAGCTGCACGTCCCGCTGGGGGTGGCGATCGTGACGGCGTCGGTGCTGCTGGCCATCTGGGCGTGGAGCCCCTCGGCCGCACGCCCGCGGGGCGGTGCGCGATGAGCGAGCTTGCGAGCGAGTCGGTGTTGCAGCGCCTGCGCGCGCCGGCCGAGCACCCGGGGACGGCAGCTGGCGGAGCCTGCGGAGCCGGCGGGGTGGGTAAGCACAGCGAGGCCGTGCGATGAGCCCGGTGTCGCGACGGGCGTTCCTGGGGCTGCTCGACGGTGCGGCCGCCGGTGCGGCGCTGGCCGGCTGCAGCCTCGGCGGTGCCGCCGGGCAGACCGGGGAGCAGCTCGTCAGCAGGGTGCCGCTGCCCGAGGCGTTCCGGGTGCCGCTGCCGGTGCCGCCCGTGGCCCGCCCGGTAGGCACCGATCCGACCGGGGCGGAGCTCTACCAGGTGACGCAGCGGGTGGCGCAGGCGGAGATCCTGCCAGGGATGCGTACGCCGATCCTCGGCTACGACGGGATCTTCCCCGGTCCGACGATCGAGACCCGGCGCGGCCGCCCGGTGGTCGTCCGGCACCGCAATGAGCTGCCGGTGCCCACCGTCGTCCACCTGCACGGCGGGCACACGCCCGCCGAGCACGACGGCTGGCCGCTGGACCTGGTGCTGCCGGTGGGCGACACCCGCAACTGGAGCGGGCACCACGGGATGCTCGGCGACGTGTCGGCAGGCGAGCACGACTACCGCTATCCGATGGAGCAGCGCGCGGCAACGCTCTGGTACCACGACCACCGGATGGACTTCACCGGCCCGGCCGTCTACCGCGGGCTCGCCGGGTTCCACCTGGTGCGCGACGACGTCGAGGACGCGCTTCCGCTGCCCCGCGGCGAGCGCGAGCTGCCGCTGATGATCTGCGACCGGTCGTTCGCCGAGGACGGGTCGTTCGCCTACCCGCGCTGGACCAGGGGATGCGTTCGCTCCCCGGCGTGGAGGACGAGTGGATGGAGGGCGTGCTCGGCGACGTCGTGCTGGTCAACGGCGCGCCCTGGCCGGTGCACGAGGTCGACGCGGCGTGCTACCGGCTGCGGCTGCTCAACGCCGCCAACGCCCGGCGCTTCCGGATCGCCCTGACCGTGCCCGGCGGTCCCGACCTGCCCCTGGTGCAGATCGGCGCCGACGGCGGCCTGCTCGCCGCGCCCGTGACGCACCAGGCGATCGAGATGGCGCCGGCCGAGCGGTTCGACGTGTTCGTCGACTTCTCCGTGCTGCCGGTGGGCGCCGAGGTCACGATGGTCAACGGGCTGGGCACCGGACGCGCCGCCGACGTCATGCGGTTCCGCGTGGTCCGCGCCGCCGCCGACGACAGCCGGGTGCCCGACCGGCTTTCGGAGGTGGAGCCACTGGTGCCGGCTCCGGGCGCGACCGTGCGCACCTTCGACTTCACCCGCGGCGCCGTCGGCGACCACAGCGGCTGGACGATCAACGGCACCTCCTTCGACCCCGACGCCTCCCTCGCCGACATCCCGCTGGGGGAGACCGAGATCTGGCGGTTCGTCACCGACGTCCACCATCCGGTCCACGTGCACCTCGACCCGTTCCAGGTGCTGTCCCGCAACGGCCGTCCGCCTGGCCCGTTCGACGCCGGGTGGAAGGACACGGTCGACGTCCGGCCTGCGGAGGTGGTGGACGTCGCGATGCGGTTCAGCGACTACACCGGGAAGTTCGTCATGCACTGCCACAATCTCGAGCACGAGGACATGGCGATGATGGCGACCATCCGCACGGTGTGACGATCCCTGCGGAGATCCGTCGTGAGCTGGGACCGATCCGGTTGCGCGGGCCGCAGCGGTGGTTATCGTTCCCGTGGATCAGCTGCCCGCCGAGGGGTGCGGAGGGGACGCGGATGACCTGGGTGAACGGCGCGCTGGCGGTGGTCTGCCTCGCCCTGGCCCCGCTGCACGTGCTGCGCGTGGCGCTGCTGCGTCGCGACGTCGCCGTGGAGGTCTCGTCCGCGGTCATGGCCCTCGGGATGGCCGCGATGTTCTCCCCGCTCGACGACCCGTTGCCGCAGCCGGTGTGGACGGGCGCGTTCGTCCTGTCCGCCGCCTGGTTCGGGGCGCTCGTGGTGCGCGGCGGGGGCCTGCACGGGGAGGCCGGCCACCACGTGATCGGCAGCGCCGCGATGCTCTTCATGCTGGCCGCCGGCCACACCCACGCCGCCACGGGCATCGCCTCGGTCGTGGCGATCGCGCTCACCGGCTACTTCGCCTGGCACGCGCTGCGCTGTGCCGATCGCTGCCGGTCCCTCCCGGCGGCTCCGGACGGCGCCGGCGCGCCGGCGGTCGGCCTGCGCACGTCCGTGCTTGCGCTGCGGGCGCCGCAGGCCGCCGCGGCGGCCCACCTGGTGATGGCCGTGGCGATGGCGGTCATGCTGCTGGGGATGGTCTGACCCCGCCACGCAGCCCGAGCCCACGGCACACAGCCACGGGAGGCGGCACACACCGTCGACCGTGTGTGCCGCCGACGGAGGGTGTGTGCCGTCCGTTCAGGAGGCGGTAGCTCCCCGAAGTGACGGAGCCTCAGCCGAACCGCTCCATCAGGTCGAACACGAGCAGCACGAGGAACAGCAGGGCGGCAGCGGCCAGCAGGATGTTCGACAGCCACCCCGAGCGGCCCTCGCGCAGGAACCGCTTCGCGTTGAGCAGGTACAGCAGCGTGCCACCGAGGAACGGCATGAAGGCTGCACCGAGCACGCCGTAGACGAGCGTGACGGCGAACGGGCGGTCGAGGAACAGCAGCGCCATCGGCGGGATCGTCAGCCAGAGGACGTAGCCGCGGAAGGCGGGGCTGCGCTCGGCTGCACTGGCCTCGTAGGCGTGCTCGTCGATGCTCTTCGCCGGGCCGGCCTCGCCGGTTCCGCCGATCGCCGCCTTCGTGCCGTGCGGCAGCCGGATGATCCGGGTCCAGTCGGCGAACAGCAGGCTGACGCCGTTCCACACGCCCAGCAGCGAGGTGGCGCTGACGGCGAAGAACCCGACGAGGAACACGATCCGCGACCACTCACTCGCCGTACTGCTCGCCGAGCCGGTCGCCCAGCGTGAGCAGGCCCCGGTCGCCACCGGTGATGTTCTCGCCGAGCAGGATCTCGGCGCCGACCACCAGCATCGCGACCACGAAGATGCCGGTCAGGACGTACCCGACGGCGTTGTCGAGCCGCATCATCGACAGCCATCCGGTGCCGCGCCAGCCCTTGGCGAGCATCCAGTAGCCGTACGCGCCGAGCGTGATCGTGCCGCCGACGCCGCCGACCAGGCCGAGCACGTAGATCGTGGAGCCCTCGGGCAGCCGCGGGACCAGGCCGCTGAAGAGACCGCCCAGATCGGGCCCGACGAGCGCGGCCGTGATGATCACGGCGACGAACATGACGCCGGTCAGGGCGACCATCAGCTTCTCGAACGCCGCGTACCGCTGTGCCCACACCAGCACGAGCCCGGCTACGCCGGCGATCATGCCCCAGTACCGCACGTCGAGCACGGGGAACAGGGCGTTGAGGGGCAGCCCGACGGCGGACATCGCGGTGGCGCCGTAGGCGAAGCCCCAGATCACGATGTAGACGCCGAAGAACCCGGTTGCCCAGTAGCCCAGCCGGCGCCAGCCGTCGAGCAGGGTGGCACCCGACATGAGGTGCCAGCGTCCGACACCCTCGGCGAGGGCGAGCTTGAGTACGGTGCCCAGGACGGCCGCCCAGAGCAGGACCGTGCCGAACTGGGCGCCGGCGATCATGGTGGCCACCAGGTCGCCCGCGCCGACGCCGGTGGCCGCGGCGAGCAGCCCCGGCCCGACGCGGCGGACCTTGCCGCCGAGCCCGGTGGGTGGTGTCTGTGCTGCGGTGTCCGATGTGGTCATGAGCTCCCGCTCCTCGTCGCGCCGGAGTTGCGGGACGAAACGTAGGCGCGGCCGCGGCCGGGGGCCAGCGGTGACGGCGGATCTTTACGGTCGCTTAGGGCGAAGCCCCGGGCGCGCTGCGGGCGGTTCATCCGTGCAGGTCGCGGTACGCGGCCGCCGCGCCCGGGTGCAGCGGCACGTCGCCCGTCCCGATCAGCGACCGCTGGTCGAGGTACTGGGTGCCCAGCGCCGATGCCGGCACGAGCGCGGGGGCCGCGCCGACGAGGGTGCGGGCCACCGCTGCGGCCACCGCGGCGGGCAGGGTGGGTCCGCAGACGAGCAGGTTCGCGACGCCGACCGTCGGCACCGGCCGTGCGGTCCCGTAGGCGCCGGCGGGCACCGTCACCGGACCGTAGGCGCCGCCGTGCCGGGCCCGCAGCCCCGCCAGGTGCGCGTCGAGCGGGAGGAGCCGGATGGGCCGCAGGGCCGCGAGCTCCGCGAGCCCCGGGGTGGGGACCCCGCCCGACCAGAGCAGTGCGTCGGCGCGCCCGTCGGCCAGTGCGGCGACGGCGTCGCGCAGCGGACGCCGGGTCACCCGCGCCGCGACGCCGGCGACGGCGAGCAGCCGGTCGCCGAAGACCGCGGCGCCCGACCCGACGGCGCCCAGCGAGATCGGACGGCCCGCCAGGTCGGCGACCTCGGTGATCGGGTCCTCGGCGCGCACCACCAGCTGCATGTAGTTCTCGTAGACGCGCCCGATCGCGAGCAGCGGCACCGGCGCGGGGAACGGCGGTTCGCCGGCCCGGGCCGCCAGCGCGATGTCGGTGAGCGACAGTCCGACCGCGGCACTGCCGCCTGCCACGTGCGCCACGTTGTCGACGCTGCCGCCGGTGCCCGTCACCTCCGCCGGGATTCCGGCCGCGCGCAACTGCTGCGCGAGCAGCTCGCCGAACTCGACGTAGAACCCGCCCGGCTCGCCCGCCGCGAGCACGAGCGGTTCGGCCGGTTCGCCCACGGCGCACCCGGCGGCGAGCGGGACGGCGGCGAGAGCGCGCAGGAGGGTGCGCCGCGAGACGTTCACGCCACCACCGGCAGGTCGACGGTGACCACGAACCCGCCCCCGGGTGGCGACGCCAGCCGCATCGCGCCCCCGTTGGCCCGCACCAGCTGCTCGGCGATCGCCAGGCCCAACCCGGAGCCGCGCACGTCCCGGCGCGACGCCCGCCAGAACCGCTCGGTCGCCCGCCGCAGGTCGGCCGGGGGCAACGCCGTCGTCGCGCACCTCGAGCACCGCCGAGTCGCCGCGCCGCTCGGGTCGCACCCGCACCGTGGTGCCCTCCGGGGTGTGCTTGACCGCGTTGTCGATGAGGACGTCGAGCACCTGCTCCAGCTCGGACGACGAACAGGCCACGTCGATCGGCTCGCCGCCGGTGTCGTCGCACAGCCGTACGCCGGCCCGCTCGGCGACCGGCCGCCACCCGTCCACCCGCTCGGCCATCACGGCGGCGAGGTCGGTGCGCCCGGCGGGCTCGCCGCCCGCTGCGAGGTCGGTGGCGCGGCTCTCGGCGGTGGCGAGGTCGAGCAGGCCGTCCAGGAGCGCTTCGAGCCGGTCGACCTCGGCGACGGTGGAGCCGTAGGCCTTCCGGCCGCCGTCGCCGACGTGGGCGTCGAGGGTGTCCACGCGCAGGCGCAGCGCGGCCAGCGGGTTGCGCAGCTGGTGGGAGGTGTCGGCGACGAGGCGGCGCTGCTGCTCGGCGCTCGTCGAGACCGCGTCCGTCATCCGGTTGAACGCGACGGCGAGCTCGCGCAGCTCCACCGGCCCGGCGCGCGGGGAGACGTGCGCGCCGGGGTGCCCCTCGGTCACGGTCCGGACGCCGCCGGCGAGCTCCCGGACCGGACGCAGCACCCATCGGGCGAGCGAGAGCGCGAGTGCCGTGCAGGCGGCCGCGGCGGCCAGCGCCCCGAGCAGGATCAGCGCCCAGTACGTGGCGATGTCGGCGGCGGCCGCCGCGGGCTCGGCGCGCAGCACGACGGCCCCGCCGACCTGCGTGCCTGTGCCGACCGGGCGACCCAGCAGCAGGGGTTCGTCCGACCACGGCCCGAGCCGGGTGGGCCGCACCGGCGGCTGGTTGCGCAGCGCGGCGTCGACGGCGGCCGGGACGCCGGGGTCGCCCACCAGCAGACCCGCCTCGACGATCGGGCGGCCCGCACGGTCGACCACCACCACCCCTTCGCCGTACACCTCGTGGTGCGCCCGGACCTCCTGCTCCAGCGCTGCCACCCCGTCCGGGCCGCTCGCCTGCTGCGCGAGCGCGGCGAACCGGTCCAGGTCGGTGGTGTGCACGAGCACGAACGCCTGCGTCCGCTCGGCCGCCGTGCTGCTCAGCAGGGGGAGGGCGAACCCGGCGACGGCCACCACCGAGAACGCTGACAGGACGAGCAGCAGCCTGCGGCGCAACTCAGTCCCCCAGCCGGTAGCCGAAGCCGCGGATCGTCGCGAGCAGGCCCGGCCTCCCGAGCTTGCTGCGCAGCGCCGCCAAGTGGACGTCCAGCGAGCGCGAGACGGCGAGGTAGGCGTCGCCCCAGACCTCGTCGAGGAGCTGTTGCCTGCTCACCGCGGCGCCCGGCCTGCGGGCCAGCACGGTGAGGATGTCGAACTCCTTCGCGGTGAGCGGCACCTCCCGGTCGGCGACCGTGGCGCGCCGCGCCACGAGGTCCACGCGCAGGTCGTCGATCGCGACGACGTCGGAGGCCGCGGGTTCCGCGGCCCGGGCCCGGCGCGTCACTGTCTCCACGCGGGCGAGCAGCTCCTGCAGCCGCACCGGTTTCACCAGGTAGTCGTCGGCGCCCAGCCGGAGCCCGCGCACCACGTCCCGCTCGCTGCCGCGCGCGGTGAGCACGAGCACGGGGGTGTCGGCAATCCGGCGGATCCGCCGCAGCACGTCGAGCCCGTCGGCGTCGGGCAGGCCGAGGTCGAGCAGCACCAGGTCCGCGTCGCGGACCCGGGTCCAGGCCTCAGCGGCGCGGGACACGTGCGTGACGACGTGCCCGTGTGCCCCGAGCGCTTCGACCACCGCCGCGGCGACGCCCTCGTCGTCCTCGACCACCAACACCTGCACGCCGTCCTCCTCGGCGTGCAGCCTGCCCGACCCGACCCCACCCGGGCCAGCCCGGTGTCGGGCGGGGTGACGCAACGCTCCGTGACGGCCGGATCGGCCGATCCGGGAGTGATTCGGGGCGAGGCGCGGGCCGGATGCCGCCATCCGGGTACCCGGTCGGGTGAGTAGTGGGGCGGATGCGTGGCGTAGCCGATTCGCGGCTAGATTTCGACAGGTACCGGCAGTGGGAGAACGACGGGGGAGTTCGGGCAATGGCGAGCATCGAAGAGGTCCGGGCCGGCATCGCGCTGGCCAACGACAAGGCCTCGGAGAGCCTCGGCGCCCTGCAGCAGGCGCATTCCTCTCTGGAGCAGGCGCAGGGCGCGTTATTGCGGGTCACGGAGGGTAGTGGGCAGGCGGACGTGTCGGAGGCGAACGGCCTGCTGGCCCAGGCGGTCGGGAGCATCAGCGAGGTGCAGCAGGCCGTGGCGGCCGCGATCCAGGCGTCCGAGGGCGTCGCGAACCGGCTGTGACCGGGCTTGCGATCGGCGAGGCGTGCGGTGAGTGACCTCGGTGAGATCCGGATTGCGCTGGCGGGCGTCGCCGAGCAGATCGGCAGCGCCTACCAGCACGCCGGGCAGGCGCGCGCCCGCATCGCCGACGCCGTCGCCGTGCTCTCCGGCCTGGACGGGCAGCACTCCGAGCCGCTCGTGCCGGTGGAGCTGCGGCGGGCGGCCGAGGAGCTGGAGCGCGGGCTCGGGCTGATCACCAGCGGCGCCGCCGCCGTCGCCGACATCGACGCCCGGCTGTAGGCCGACGATGGCGCGCGGGCCGAACCGCAGGCAGCAGCGGATCTCCGGAGCGTTCGACGCGCTGTGTGTCGCGGTGGGGCGCGCGCTGGGCGCGGCGGAGGGCCTCCGCGACGCGACCGTGCGCCGGCACGCCGAGACCGCCGTGGAGATGTGGCTCCGGGAGGAGGGGCTCGACGGCGCCCAGGCGCACCCGGAGCTGCGCGGGCTGTTGACGAACCCGCGCCTCGCCGGGCCGGTGGAGCGGGTGCGAGCCGACCGGGACGCGGCGTTCGACGCCTGGCTGGAGACCGGCCCACGACGGCTCGCGGAGATCCTCGCCGACGCCGCGCCCGACGCGGCCGGGCGCGACCCGCACGAGTGGCTCGGCCAGATCGGCAAGGCCGACGGCAGCGGCCCGGTGCCGTCGCTGTGGACGATCGGGACGGGCCGGATCGGCCCGGACCGTGCCGGGGCCCGCGGCTTCCCGGTGGCCGTACCCCTGCTCGACGAGTCACACCTGCAGATCACCTCCACGCACGACAGCCGCGAGCGCGCCGAGGCCATCGTGGAGAACCTGCTGCTGCGCGTCACGAGCTACTTCCGGCCCGGGCTCGTGCATCTGCACGTCTGGGACGTCGGCCAGTTCACCGGCACGCTGCCGGGGCTCTACCCGCTCACCCGCACCGGGCTGCTCACCGTGCACGACCCCGGGATGCTGCCGCACCTGCTGGAGGAGCTCTCCGACCGGATCCGGCGGGTGCACACGCGCCTGCTCGTCGACGGGAACCCCTCGCTGGGCGCGCTCGCCGCCGCGAGCGGCACCCGTACCGAGCCGTGGGTGGTCGCCGCCCTGATCGGCAACCGCTCGGCCCTGCGCGACGAGGACCACCGACAGCTGCAGCGGGTGGCCCGCGGTGGGCTCGCCTGCGGCGTGCAGCTGGTGCTGCTGGACGTCCCCATGACGGTCAACGCGCCCGTGGAGACCGTGCGTCTGGACGACACCGGGTTCGCCACCACGTCGATGACGGGGCCGCACGTCACCGTGGAACCCGAGCCCGCGCTCGCCACCCCTGAGGTCACGCGCGCCTGCCACGCGATCTCCGACGAGTACGAGCGCTGGCGCAGCCGGATCGGCTCCTTCACCGACCTGCTCCCGCCGCCGGCCCAGTGGGGCAGCACGCGGTCGGTGGCCGGGCTGCACGCCCCGGTCGGGTTCGCCGACGGGATGCCGGTGGACGTGGCGCTGGCCGACGCCTCGCCGCACGCGCTGATCGGCGGCCCCAGCGGATCGGGCAAGACGAACCTGCTGCTCACGATGATCAGCTCGATGGCCACCCGGTACGACCCGGACGAGCTGGAGTTCTACCTGCTCGACTTCAAGGAGGGCGTGTCGTTCGCCCAGTTCGCGCCCGGCAGGCGGGACCCGTCGTGGCTCCCGCACGCCCGCCTCATCGGCGTGAACATCAACACCGACCGCGAGTTCGGGCTGGCCCTGCTGCAGTTCCTCGCCGACGAGATGCGCAGGCGCGCCGAGGCGGCGAAGGCGCACGAGGTGACGAAGCTGGAGGAGCTGCGCGCCGCCGACCCCAGCGGGCGGTGGCCGCGGATCGTCGCCGTCATCGACGAGTTCCAGTACCTGTTCGCCGAGCGCGACGCGGTGACGAAGGCGGCCACGCTGCTGCTCGAGGATGTCGCGCGGCGCGGCCGGTCGCAGGGCATCCACCTGGTGCTCGCCAGCCAGGACGTCTCCGGCATCGAGGCGTTCTGGGGCCGTCCGGCGATCTTCGAGCAGTTCGTGCTGCGGATCGCACTGCCTCGGGCCCGCCGGGTGCTCGCCGAGCTCAACGACGCCACGCTCGCCCTCCCGCGCTGGCACGCGGTGCTGAACCACGAGTCGGGGATCAAGCACGGCAACGAGGTCGTGCACATCCCCGACGCCGTGGGGAAGGCGGCTGCGGAGGGCCAGGAGCCGTTGCCGGGGTCGAGCGTCGCGGGCGTGCAGCGGGAGCTGCACGCCCGGTTCGCCGCGGGCCGCCCGCACCCGCGGCTGTTCGACGGGAGCCGTGCGCCACGGCTGGCCGACCTCGCGCGTGCACTGCCCCGGGACGAGGTGCCGCGCGCGCTCGTCGGGCAGTGCATCGACGTCGAAGGGAGTCCGGCGGCCGTCGAGCTGCCCGACGCTCCGGGCCGCAACCTCGGCGTCCTCGCCGCCACCTCCCGCGAGGCCGTGGACGTGCTCGGCGCGGCAGCGGGAGCGCTCGTCACCCAGTACCCGGCCGGTGCCGTCGACGTCCTCGTCGCGCCGCTGGTCGCGGAGGCGGCGAAGCCCACCGTCGACCTCGTGGAGCGTTTCGCCGCCGCCGGGCATTCGGCCGAGACCGTCGCCCTCGACGGCCTGCGGGCCCGGCTCGGCGCGCTTGCCGCCGACGTCACCGCGCGGCTGGCCGGGGACGCGCGGCGCCCCACGCTGGTGGTGCTCTACGCCGCCGACGCCGCCGACGCCGTGCTCGAACGCGAGGGCACCGAGGCGCTGCGCAAGCTGCTGCGGTTCGGTCCGGAGACCGGCGTCCACGTGCTGGGCTGGTGGCGCAGCGTGCCGCGGCTCAAGGCGCTGCTGACGATGGGCGCGGCCGTCGACGACCTGGGCGCGTGGGTCGCGCTCGACGTCCAGGGGTCCGAGCTGGGGGCCCTCGCCCCGGGGATGATGCTGAACTGGTCGCCGCGACCGGGCCGCGGCCTGTTCTTCGACCGGGCCCAGCACGCGATGCCCGAGGTGGTCATCGTGCCGTCGCTGGAGGACCGGTCGTGACGGCCGGGAGGGAGTACAAGGAGGTCGTCGCCGGCATCGCGGCGGCGGCGGAGGCGCTGCGCGAGCGCGACCGGGAACGGGCCGCCGAGCTCGCGCGGGAACTGGCCGGCCTCTCCGACGAGATGCACCGGGCAGGCGAGCGTGCTGCGCTCACCCGGATGGCCGTGGAGCTGCACTGGGAGGCCGCGCTCGACGCGCTGTGGACGGAGTCGTGGCTGAAGCTGCGGCCGCGCCCCGGCCCGGACCCCCGTGCCGACACGGGGCGGCTCGCGGAGCTGGACGCCGAGGTGGAGCGGGCGGCCGCGGAGCTGCAGGAGGCGGTGCGACGGCGCCGGTTCGGCCTGCGGAGGCCGTGAGTGCGGAGCGTCGTTGCGGCGACGTTCTCCACTCACGAGGACCCGGCGCTGGGGCGTGATGGCCGCTCGGGGCGTTTCCGGCCGGATGTGGCCGCTCGCGCGCCGATCCGGTGGTCACCGGCTCGTGGCCGCTCGGCGGGACGTCGAACGGCGCGTGCTCACACCGGCTCGGCCACCGCCACCAGCACCGTTGCCTCATTCCCGCGCTGCACGAGCACGATCCGGTTCGCCTCGCCCTCGGCGGTGGCGATGCCGGCCGCGGTGGCGGCGTCGACCGTGCGTACGGACCGTACGGTCAGCTCACGCGGCCCGGAGCCGTCGTCGAGGACGATCGCGGCGCCGGGGGCGAGGTCGGCGGAGTCCGCCGGAAGGGCGATCACGGTCGGGTCGCCGCCGAGCACGCCGGCGGACCCCGCGGACGGTGCGCTGGGCAGGCCGTCCGCGTCCCGGCCCGCGGGCACGAGCGGAAGGCTGTCGCCGCCGGGCAGCGTGAGGGCGCTGCTGTCGTCCGAACCGGATGCGGAGGTGTGCGGCTCGGCCGCCGCCGTGTCGTCCGTCGCCGCGGTACCGGCGGCTGCGGGCGCGTCCGAGGGCTCGGCGGACGGATCTGTGGAGGTGGTGGTCGTGCCCGTGGGTGCGGCCGCGCCGCTCGCCGCGTCGGGCGGGACGGTCGACGCGATCGGTTCGCCGTTGCCGGATGCCGTGACGCTTGCGGGGCTCGCGCTGGTCGAGGGGCTCGCCGTCGTGGGCTCTGCGGCACCGGCGCTGCTGGCGGCAGGTGCGCTCCCGGTTGCTCGCGCGCTGTCGGGGTGCGTGCTCGTCGGGGTATCGGCTTCGGCGGTACCCGGCGTGGCGGCGGGTGCTGCGCTGTCGGGTGCTGCGCTGCCGGCTGCTGGGGCGCTGCTGGGGTCCGTGCCGGCCGCGGTGTCCGGCGTCGTGGGTTCGGTGGTGCCAGGGCTGCTGGTCGCCGTTCCGTCAGTGGTGCCGGGGCTCGTGCTGCTCGGGGCGCCCGCCGCAGCGGCCTCGCCGGTGCCCGGGGTGCTGGGGGCTGCGGCGGTGCCGGACGCCGGGGTGGTGGCCTCCGCAGCGGTCGCCGTGCCACTCGGGAGGCTGTCGGCCGGGATGCTGTCGGCTGCCGGGTCGCCGGTGGCGGTCTGCGCCGTGGTCGTCGGCGTACCGGTGCTGGTCGCGTCCGGGACGGCCGTGGTGTCCGTGGTGTCCGTGGAGGCGAGGGCCTGCGCCGCCGCGATCGCGGAGCCGCTCGGTGCCGGTGTGCCGGTCGTGTCGGTCGTGTCGGAGGGCGCGGAACTCGCCTGCGCACCCGTCGGGTCGGCGCTGCCCTCGGCGGCCCCGGATGCCTCGGCGGGCGCGGCCAGGGCGTCGACCTCGGAGGGCACCGGTGCGGGCTCGGGGACCGGGGGCGCGGGGAACTCGGTCGGGGCGGGCGGTGCCTCCGGGGCCGGCTCCGGGGGCACCTCGACGGGCAGGTCCGGATCCGGGAGCAGGCCGGGCGCGTCCTTGCCCGCCGCCGGCCGGGTGGCGCCCAGGTAGTCGTCACCCGCGTACCGCACGAAGGCCGACCGGACCGGCTTCCCGAACGTCGGAGCGTTGATCATGATGCCGTCGCCCAGGTAGAGCCCGACGTGGTGCACGCGCTCGGGAACGCCGTAGAAGACGAGGTCACCGGGCTGCAGCGGGGCGTCGGCCGGCACGTGCGGGCCCGCGTAGTACTGCGTGTGCGCCGTACGGGGCAGGGAGACGCCGGCGTAGTCGTAGGCGGCCGTCGTCAGGCCGGAGCAGTCGAAGCCGGTCTCCCCGGACTGCGGGCCGTCGCCGCCCCAGACGTAGGGCAGTCCGCGCTGGGCCTCGGCGAACGCGATCGCGGCCGCAGCGGCGGTGCCGGGTGCCGCGGTGGTGGTGGTGATCCGGGGCAGCGCCGGGGTGGGCACGGCCGGGATGACGGGTGCCGCCGGCGCAGCAGCGGCGGGTGCGGGAGGCGTGGCCGCGGCCGGCGCGGCCGCCACCGTGGACCGGCGGGGGAGCAGGTCGGCGACCATCAGCTCGTCACCGCGGCGGTCGGGCAGCGCGGCGACGGTGGGGCCCGCCTGCGCCGGCGGGGCGGCGGACGCCGGGTCGACGTGGGCGACCCCGGACGGGTGCACCACCGCCGCCGACGGCGGGGCGGCGACCAGCGCGGCCGCTCCCAGGGTGAGCGCCACGATCGAGGATCGACGGATCGGGTGGCCGGTGCCGCGCTTGGTGGCATCCGGTCGGCCGGATCGAGGGCTCACATCGCCCGATCGTGCCCGTTACCGGTCCGTGATGCCACTGCTGGTCGCCGAACGTCGGGGTCGCCGGAGCGCCGGGTGCGTCACGATGGGGCCATGATTTTCACGGAGGCGCGGGAGCTGGCCAGGATGCTGCGGGCGAAGGAGGTCTCGGCACGCGAGGTGCTCGACGCCCACCTCGCCCAGATCGAGCGGTGCAACCCGGCGGTGAACGCCGTCGTCACGCTGGTGGCCGACCGCGCCGCCGAGGCCGCCGCCGCCGCGGACGAGCGGCTGGCCAAGGGTGAGGACGTGGGCCCGCTGCACGGGCTGCCGGTCGCGCACAAGGACACCCACGACACCGCCGGCATCCGCACCACCTACGGTTCCCCGCTGCTGGCGGAGAACGTGCCCGCGCACGACACGCTGGTCGTCGAGCGGATGCGGGCGGCCGGAGTGATCACGATCGGCAAGACGAACGTGCCCGAGTTCGCCGCGGGCAGCCACACCGTCAACCCGGTCTTCGGGGCGACGACGAACCCCTACGCCGCCGACCGCTCGGCAGGTGGGAGCAGCGGCGGCGCCGCGGCCGCGCTCGCCTGCGGCATGCACGCGATCGCCGACGGCAGCGACATGGGCGGTTCGCTGCGCAACCCCGCGTCGTACTGCAACGTCGTGGGCCTGCGCCCCGCACCCGGCCGGGTGGCGGCGTGGCCACAGGCCGCGCCGCTGGCGACGATGGCCGTGGCCGGCCCGATGGGGCGGACCGTCGGCGACGTCGCGCTCCTGCTCGGCGTGCTGGCCGGGCCGGACCTCCGCGACCCGGCGGCCCTCGACACCCCCGGCGCGGTGTTCGCCGCGGAGCCGTCCACCGACGTCCGCGGGCTGCGCGTGGCCGTCGCACCGGACCTCGGCGGCACCGTGCCGGTGGACGGGGGAGTCCGCGACGTCGTCGAACGGTCGGCGCGGGTGTTCGAGGACCTGGGCTGCGTCGTCGAGCCGGCGTGCCCCGACCTGACCGGCGCCGACGAGGTATTCCGGACACTGCGCGCGTGGCAGTTCGAGCTCACGTTCGGCGCGCAGCTCGACGCCCACCCGGACGCGTTCAAGGCGACGCTCCGCGATAACGTCCTGGCCGGCCGCGCCCTCTCCGGTCCGGACATCGGCCGCGCCCACCTGCTGCACGCGGCCCTCTTCCACCGCGTCCGCGAGTTCTTCACCCGCTACGACGCCCTGCTCGCGCCGGTGAGCCAGGTGCCGCCGTTCCCGATCGACTGGGAGTACCCGAACGAGGTGGCCGGCGTGCCGATGCGCGACTACCTCGAGTGGATGTCCTCGGCGTACCTGATCTCGGCGACGGGCTGCCCCGCGCTGTCGGTGCCCGCCGGGTTCACCCCCGACGGGCTGCCGGTCGGCCTGCAGATCGTCGCCCCCCACCGCGACGAGCTCGGGCTGCTGCGGGTCGGGCGGGCGTTCGAGCAGGCGACGGGCCACGGAAAGGTCCGGCCCGCCCTGGCCGAAAGGTGAGGTCCAGTGCACCCCGGGTGCTGATCGCCGCGAGTGTGCAGTTGTCGTCGTCGTAGGAGCGCCGACGCGGATCTCGCGGCGATCAGGCGGGCGGTGATCGTCGTGAGAGCGCGGTTTTCGTGCGGGTGGGTGCGCTGATGCGGATCTCGCGGTGATCAAGGCCGGGGTGGCGGCCGCCCTGCCCGGCTGGGGAGTGATCGTCGTGAGCGTGCGGTTTCCGCGCCTGCGAGTGCGCGTGCGCGGATCTCGCGGCGATCCAGCGGACGGTGATCGCTGTCAGAGTGCGGTTTCCGCGCCTGCGGGTGCGGGCACGCGGACCTCGCGGCGATCAACCGCCCGATCGCAGCCCGGTCCGCCGGAACACCCCCGGAACGACCGCGGGGCCGAGCCGCAGAACGCGGTCTCGGCCCCGGGTGTCCTACTCCTCCAGGTCGTCGGCGTCGTCGCGGGCGAGGAAGCTCGCCAGCCGCTCGACGGCGTCCTCGAACGCCGGGTTGAGGTCGACGAACGTGCGCAGCCGGTCGGCCAGCCACTCGACGCTGACCTGCTCCTCACCGCGGCGGTCGACGAGCTCCTCGATGCCGCGGTCGGTGAAATACACCCGCGGTCAGTCCTCGAATGCGGAGTCGATCAGGGCGGCCTGCTCCACCTCGTGCACCTTGGACGAGCCGGCGGCCGGAGCGGCCATCCGGCGCCGCGAGATCCGCTTCATGCCGACCAGCCGCGGCACCTTCACGGGCAGCTCCAGGCCGAAGTACGGCCACGCCCCCTGGTTGGCAGGCTCCTCCTGCACCCAGCGGATGTCCTCGGCGTTGGGGTAGCGCTCGAGCACCGACGCGAGCTGGCGGTCGGGCAGCGGGTAGAGCTGCTCGATCCGCACGAGGGCGCTGTCCTCGATCTCCCGCTTCTCGCGCGCCGCGGCCAGCTCCCAGTAGATCTTGCCGCTGCACAGCAGCACCTTGCGCACGCCCGAGGCGGGGCTGTCGGACTCGCGGTGGCGCGGGTCGTCGATGACGGTGCGGAAGCGGCTGCCGGTGAAGTCGGAGAGCTGGCTGACGACCTGCTTGGCGCGCAGCATCCACTTCGGCGTGAACACCACCAGCGGACGACGGACGCCGTCGAGGGCGTGCCGGCGCAGGAGGTGGAAGTAGTTCGCCGGCTCCGACGGCACCGCGACCGTCATCGAGCCCTCGGCGCACAGCTGGAGGAACCGCTCGATGCGGCCCGAGCTGTGGTCGGGGCCCTGGCCCTCCAGCCCGTGGGGGAGCAGGAGGACCACGTCCGACATCTGGCCCCACTTGGCCTCGCCGGACGAGATGAACTCGTCGATGATCGACTGGGCGCCGTTGACGAAGTCGCCGAACTGCGCCTCCCACGCCACGAACGCCTCGGGGTTGGCCACCGAGTAGCCGTACTCGAAGCCCACGGCGGCGAACTCCGACAGCGCCGAGTCGTAGGGCAGGAACCGCCCCTGGTGCTCCGCCAGGTTCCGCAGCGGGTAGTACTCCTCGCCCGACTTGCGGTCGATCACGACGGAGTGCCGCTGAACGAACGTGCCGCGGCGGGTGTCCTGCCCGGAGAGGCGGATCAGCTTGCCGCCCATCGCGAGCGAGCCCAGGGCGAGCAGCTCCGCGAAGGCCCAGTCGACGTTGCCCTCGCGGGACATCTTGGCCCGCTTCTGCAGCACCGGCTTGACCCGCTGGTGCACGGTGAAGCCCTCGGGCAGCTCGACGTGGGCGTCGCCGATGCGGTGGACGACCTCCAGCGGCACCGAGGTGTCGAGGTCGCTGGGGACCGACTGCTCCTGCTCCACCGAAGGACTCGGCGCCGGCGGGGTCTTCTCCAGCTCGCGGACCTCGTTGAACACGTGCTCCAGCTGGTTGGAGAAGTCCTTGAGCGCGTGCTCGGCCTCCTCCACGGAGATGTCCCCGCGGCCGATCAGCGACTCGGTGTAGATCTTCCGGACGCTGCGCTTGGCGTCGATGATGTCGTACATCGACGGCTGGGTCATCGAGGGGTCGTCGCCCTCGTTGTGCCCGCGGCGCCGGTAGCAGATCATGTCGATCACGACGTCGTTGTTCCAGCGCTGCCGGTACTCGACGGCGAGCTTGGCCACCCAGACGCACGCCTCGGGGTCGTCGCCGTTCACGTGGAAGACCGGCGCGCCGATCATCTTCGCCACGTCGGTGGAGTACTGCGACGAGCGCGAGTGCTCGGGCGCGGTGGTGAAGCCGACCTGGTTGTTGATCACGACGTGCACGGTGCCGCCGGTGCGGTAGCCGCGCAGCAGCGCGAGGTTCAGGGTCTCGGCCACCACGCCCTGGCCGGCGAACGCGGCGTCGCCGTGCAGCATCAGCGGCAGGACGGTGAAACCGTCCTCGCCCTTGTCGAGGATGTCCTGCTTGGCGCGGACGATGCCCTCGAGCACCGGGTCGACGGCCTCGAGGTGCGACGGGTTGGACGCCAGCGACACCACGGTCTCGCCGTCGCCGAACATCCGGAAGTACTTGCCCTCGGCGCCCAGGTGGTACTTCACGTCGCCGGAGCCGTGGGCCTGGCCGGGGTCGAGGTTGCCCTCGAACTCGCGGAAGATCTGGCTGATCGGCTTGCCGACGATGTTGGCGAGCACGTTGAGCCGCCCGCGGTGCGGCATGCCGACGACGACCTCGTCGAGCTCGTGCTCGGCGGCCTTGTCCAGCACGGCGTCGAGCAGCGGGATGACGGTCTCGCCGCCCTCGAGCGAGAACCGCTTCTGCCCGACGTACTTGGTCTGCAGGAACGTCTCGAACGCCTCGGCCGCGTTGAGCTTGGACAGCACGTACTTCTGCTCGGCCGAGTTGGGCTTCTGGTGCGGGACCTCGATGCGCTCCTGGAGCCAGGTGCGCTGGTCCGGGTCGGCGATGTGCATGTACTCCGTGCCGATGGTGCGGCAGTAGGAGTCGCGCAGCAGGCCGAGCACGTCGCGCAGCTTCATGTGCTGCTGACCGCCGAAGCCGCCGACGGCGAACTCGCGGTCGAGGTCCCACAGGGTGAGGCCGTGGGACAGCACGTCGAGGTCGGGGTGGCGGCGCTGGCGGTAGTTGAGCGGGTCGGTGTCGGCCATGAGGTGGCCGCGCGTGCGGTAGGCGTCGATCAGCTCGATCACCCTGGCGGTCTTGTCGACCGCGCCCTCCGGGATGTCCTGCACCCAGCGGACGGGCTCGTAGGGCACCCGCAGCGACGTGAAGATCTGGTCGTAGAAGGCGTCCTCGCCGAGCAGCAGCCGGTGCACCCGGCGCAGGAAGTCGCCCGACTCCGCGCCCTGGATGATCCGGTGGTCGTAGGTGGAGGTCAGCGTGATGATCTTGCTGACGCCGATCTCGGCCAGCCGCTCCTCGCTCGCGCCCTGGAACTCGGCCGGGTACTCCATCGCGCCGACGCCGATGATCGCGCCCTGGCCCTGCATGAGCCGCGGCACGGAGTGGTTGGTGCCGAGCGTGCCGGGGTTGGTGAGGCTGATCGTGGTACCCGCGAAGTCCTCGGCCTGCAGGTTCCCGTTGCGGGCCTTGCGGACGATGTCCTCGTACGCCGACCAGAACTGGGCGAAGTTCATCGACTCGCAGCCCTTGATCGAGACGACGACGAGCGACCGCTGGCCGTTCTTGCCCGGCAGGTCGATGGCGAGCCCGAGGTTGACGTGGTCGGGCTGGACGACGGTCGGCTTGCCGTTCTCCTCGGTGAAGTGGCGGTTCATCACCGGGAAGTCGGCGAGCGCGCGCACCACGGCGAAGCCGATCAGGTGCGTGAACGAGATCTTGCCGCCGCGCGTGCGCTGGAGCTGGTTGTTGATGACGACGCGGTTGTCGGCCAGCAGCTTGGCCGGTACCGCGCGGACGCTCGTGGCGGTGGGGACCGTGAGCGAGGCGTTCATGTTCTTGACGACGGCGTTCGCCGCGCCACGCAGTGTCGTGCGGGCGCCGTCGCCGCTGTCGGCGGCGGGCTTGGCCGCCTGCGAGGTGCTGCCCGCTGCCGGCTTGGCCGGCGCACTCGCCTTGGCGGCGGGCTTCTGCGGCGGGGTCTTCTGCCCGGCCCCGGTGCCGTTGGCGTCGGCGGCGGGCGGCGGCGTCATCGCCGTGCGGTCGGCCACCCGCCTGCGCTCGGTGGGCTCGGCGGGCTCGGCCGTGGGCGTGGGGGCGGGGGTGTGCGGGGCGGTGGACCGCTGGGTGTCGTCGGCGGGGCCGGCCGGCGCGCCGTTGCCCTCGGGCGCGCCCGATCCGGTTGCGTCAGCGGGGCGGTAGTCGGCGAAGAACTCGTGCCAGGCCGGGTCGACCGTGGCCGGGTCGTCGAGGAAACGTTGGTACATCTCCTCGACGAGCCACTCGTTGGGGCCGAACTGGCCTGCCTGGTTCGAGGTACTGCTGCTGGACACGCTGAGGACCGCCTTGATCGGATCGCATCGTCATCGCCGAGGACTGCCCGCCAGGTTAGTCCTCGGCGTGCCGGGCTGGTACCGCGCTACGCACCTGGTAGTCGGCATCACGCCTACGGGAGTTTCCCGAGGCCGTCGACGACGGCGGTGCGCACCGCCGTCGTGCTGATGACCGTGCCGGTGGGGAGCCCGCACCGGGAGTCGATGCGCGCGTGTCGCGCTCGCCGGCGAACTGGCCGTCGTCCGGGTCGATCATGAGCTCGGTGCGGGTGCGGCCCGCGTCCTGGACGAGCGCGAGGCACTCGAGCCCGTCGATGTTCACCGCGCCCTCGGTGAACGTCACGCCGGGCAGGCCCGTGACCGCCCGGTAGAACGCGGCGCGCAGCTCGGCGGGGACGATGCCGGTGCGCAGTGCCGTGACCGCGGCGGTGAACGGGCCGAACCAGCTGCCGGGGTTGTCCTCGACGAGCCGGGCCAGCAGCGCCGCCGGGTCGCGGGGCAGCGTGGTGAGGAAGTCGACGGTGGGCGACTGCCAGCTGCCGCGGCGCGGCGGCTGCGGCGCGGCGCAGACGGCCTCGAGGGACTCGTCGAACAGCTCGTCGGGCAGCGCGGCGTCGAAGTTGCCGTGCGGGGCCCGGAACCGGCCGATCGGGGCGATGTCGCGCAGGTCGAACCCGTCGGATCGGGCCTCGTCGGCCGAGCCGGTGAGCCAGCGCTGCGCCCCGGTCAGCTCCCGGTCCAGCAGCCAGTCGCGCTCGGGCTGGGCGGGTACCCACAGCCGCAGCCGCTGCTCGGTGAGGTGCTGGTGGGGGCCGAAGCTCCCCAGCCACCACGCGTGCGTCTCGACGTAGGTGTACTGATGCGGCGCCACCGGTCGATCGGACACGGCGATGGCGAGGTCGAGCAACGCGGGCTCCTGCCGGTCGGGGATCCGTCACCTCGGAGTGTGGTCTGGTGACCTTCCGTCATGTGCACGGGGTCCCCCTCGTCCGATCGGGTGCAGGGGAGCCGGACCGCGGACACGGCCCGGCCGTCGCCCTCGCGCCGCAGGTCCCGACCTCCCTCGCGGTCCGTGCACCCCGTGTGCGGCCACGCGCTCCGTCGACGGGGGGCACGGACCGAGGAGGGGGGCATGGGCGAAGACGGGGCGCACGGGCGCGCGCCCGTGCCGCGGGGACCGTCAGGCGATCCACTCCTTGACCTGGGAGATCAGCTTCGGGGCGTCGTTGCTGATCGGGTTCACGTGCAGGTGCGTCACCCCGACCTCCTGCAGAGCGGCGATCCGCTCCCGCACGTGCGACGGCGGGCCGATGAGCGTGACCTTGTCGATGAAGTCGGCGGGGAGCGTGGCGGCCGCCTCCTCCTTCCGCCCGTCGAGGTACAGGTCCTGCACGATCTTCGCCTCGTCCGGGTAGCCCTGGCGGGAGAAGACGGTGTTGTAGAAGTTGCGGCCGCGCGCGCCCATCCCGCCGATGTAGAGCGCGTACATCCCGCGGGCGAGCTGCCGGGCCGGTTCGAACATCTCCTCCTCGAGCGCGAGGATGCCGCCCCCGGTGATCTGCAGCGGCCCGAGCTCCGCGGCCCGCTTGGCGAACCCCGCGTCCAGCGCGGGGCCGAACACCTCCCGCATCTTCTCCGGGATCATGGCGTGCGGCAGCCACCCGTTCGCCAGCTCCGCGGTCATCTCCACGTTCTTGTCGCCCAAGGAGGCGACCCAGATCGGGATGTCGGCCCGCTGCGGGTGGTTGATCAGCTTCAGCGGCTTGCCCAGGCCGGTGCCCTGGCCCTCCGGCAGGGGGATCTTGTAGAGGCCGTCGTTGGTGAGCCGCTCCCGGCGCCAGACCTTCCGGCAGATCTCGATGATCTCGCGGGTGCGCGCGATCGGCTTGTCGTACGGGACGCCGTGGAAGCCCTCGATCACCTGCGGCCCGGACGCTCCGAGCCCGAGGATCGCGCGCCCACCCGACAGTGCGTCCAGCCCGGCGGCCGTCATCGCGGTGAGGGTCGGGGTGCGGCTGTAGATCGGGAGGATCCCCGAGCCGATCTGCACCCGCTCGGTGCGGGCCGCGAGGTACCCCATCAGCGACACGGCGTCGTAGCTGTAGGCCTCCGCGACCCAGACGACGTCCAGGCCCGCCTGCTCCAACGCCACCACCGCCTCGGCGTTCCGGATCGGGTCGTCGCCGTACTGGAGTTGCGTGGAGAGCAGCATCCGCCGGGTCTAGCGCAGGGGTTACCGGCGAGTCAAGAAGCGTTCCTTGCGCAAGGAGTCTTACTCAAGAGATGTTGCGCAAGCTATCTTGACTCCCGTGACCGAGGACCTGCCGGGACGTATCACCGATCCCAAGGCGTTGCGCGCGCTGTCCCACCCCATGCGCTGGAAGCTCATCGAGCTGCTGGGGCTCGAGTCGACGGCCACGGCCACGCGCTGTGCCGAGTACACGGGCGAGAGCGTGGCGAGCTGCTCGTACCACCTGAACATGCTGGCCAAATACGGGTTCGTGGAGCAGGCCGACGGCGGGCAGGGGCGGGAGAAGCCGTGGAAGCTGGTCAAGTACGACCAGAGCTGGGCCAGCGAGGGCCTGGAGCCGGAGGGCATGCTGGCGGCCAAGACGCTGACGGAGGTCTTCCTGGACTTCGAGCTCGGCCGCATGAAGGAGTATGTCCGGCGCCGTGATCGCGAGCCCGACGAATGGCGGCGCGTCCCGGCGCACCGGGCGACCATCACCTACCTGACGGTCGAGGAGCTGGAGCAGGTGTCCGCGGAGTTCGCGGCGATCCTCGATCGCTACTGGGACCGCCTCGAGAATCCGGGGCTGCGACCCGAAGGCTCCCGGGCCGTACGGCTGTTCCTCGCGACCTACTTCCCGCAGACCCTGCCGAGGAAGGAATGAACCCGATGGACCCGCTCGAGCACTTCGCGCAGCTGCGCCGCCAGGACCTGGAAGCTGCCGCCGCGGCGCACCGCCTCCGGTGCGCCGCCCGTCGGAGCACCGGCACCGGTCCATCCTGCCTGCTGCGGCTCTACGCGCGGCTGTGGTGGGCGTCGCGGCCGCGGGCCGCGGCGTGGGCGCCCGGACTCTTCGACGCACCAATGCGCTCCTGATCGCCGGTGCGATGCCCACTAAGGTCGCCGCACGTGAGGTTCCGCGTCGTCCCGGCCGCGTACGTCCTGCTCCGACGTGGCGACGAGGTGCTGCTCCAGCTGCGCCGCGGCACGGGCTACATGGACGAGCACTGGGCGTCGGCGGCGGCCGGGCACGTCGAGGCCGACGAGTCGGCGTTCGCCGCCGCGTGCCGGGAGGCGGCGGAGGAGCTGGGCGTCCGGATCGACCAGGCCGACCTGGTGCCGCTCACCGCGATGCACCGCACCCACGGCAACCACCAACCGATCGACGAGCGCGTCGACTTCTTCTTCACCTGCAGCCGCTGGACCGGCGACCCGTGCCTGATGGAAGCGGCGAAGGCGGCCGAGCTGCGCTGGTGCACCCTCGACGCGCTGCCCGAGCCCGTCGTCCCGCACGAGCGGTTCGTCCTCGACGGCCTGCGCACCGGCACCCTGCCCGCGATCAGCGCGTTCGGCTTCTGACCGCGCACGGACCCGTCGCGCCCCCATTCACCACTTCCTGCCGCGCGCTCCCCCGACGCCGCCCGGGTCACACCACCTGGCGCTCCCGGCCCTCCCAGTACGGCTTGCGCAGCTCCTTCTTGAGCACCTTGCCGGTGGGGTTGCGCGGTAGCTCGTCGAGCACGTCCACCGACTTCGGGCACTTGAACGAGGCCAGGTGCTGCGCGCAGTACGTGAGCAGCGCGGCGACGTCGAACTCCCCGCCGGCCGCCGGTACGACGATCGCCTTGGGCACCTCGCCCCACCGCTCGTCGGGAACCCCGATCACCGCGACGTCGCCCACCGCCGGGTGTTCCGCGAGCACGCGCTCGATCTCGGCGGGGTAGATGTTCTCCCCACCGCTGATGATCATGTCCTTGATCCGGTCGGTGACGTAGACGTACCCGTCGGCGTCGATGTGCCCGCCGTCGCCGGAGCGCAGCCAGCCGTCCGGGGTGATCGCGGCGGCCGTCGCGTCCGGCTTGCCCCAGTAGCCGCCCATCAGCTGTTCGGTGCGCACCCAGATCTCGCCCGGCTCGCCGGTGGGGACGGGATCGCCGGTGGCCGGGTCGCGGATCTCGATCTCGACGCCGTGGATCGGGGTCCCCGCGGAGATCAGCCGGTGCTCGGCGGCGGGGTTCTCGTGGTCCTCCGGGCCCAGCGAGCTGACCACGCCGCCCGCCTCGGTCATCCCGTACACCTGGTGCATGACGCCGGGGAAGAGCTCCAGGCACGCCCGCATCACCGGCAGCGGCATCGGCGAGGCGCCGTAGGACAGGGCCGTGAGCGCGGAGTAGTCCCGCTCGGCGGCGCCCGGCACCTGCACCATCGCGGCCAGCAGTGCGGGCACGAGGAACGTGTGCGTGATCCGTTCGCGCTCGAGCATCTCCAGGGCGGCGGCCGGATCGGGCATCCGCATCATGAGGATGCGCGCGCCGCAGGAGATCGCGAGCAGCGCGTAGCTCGTGCCGCCGACGTGGAACAGCGGCATCGCCACCTGTACCCGCGCGCCCGGGTCGAGGTCGAAGTCGGTCGCGACGTTGGCGGCGTGCGCCAGCATCGCGCGGTGGGTGAGCATCGCGCCCTTCGGGAAACCCGTGGTGCCCGACGTGTAGAGCTGCACGAAGCAGTCGTCCGGGCCTGCGGGGTACACCTCGGGGTCCGGGTCGTGGGCGGCGAGCCATGCCTCGTACTCGTCGTCCTCCCCGCCGACCCGGATCACGCGCTCGACGGTGGGGAGCTTGTCCCGTACCTGCTCGACCGCCGCGGCGAACTCCGGCCCCACGAACAGGATCCGCGCGGCGGCGTCGTTGATGACGTAGACGATCTCCGGCGGCGCCAGCCGGAAGTTGACGACCGCGTTGGCGGTGCCGACCTGGGCGCACGCCAGCGTCAGCTCCAGGCACGACGGGTGGTTGAGGTCGAGGACGGCGAGCCGGTCACCGGGGACGAGCCCGGTCGCCCGCTGCGCCGCCGCGTTCCGCCGCACCCGCAGGGCCAGCTCCGCCCACGTGCGGTCCACTCCGCCGTAGGTCAGCGCGACCGCGTCGGGCCGCTCGGCCTCCCACCGGGCGAGGATCGCCGTGAAGTCGGTGAGCTGGCTGGTCATGGGGCCTCCCGGCGCGTCGGTGGGCGGTGTGGCGCGGGGCACAGCGGGAGTCCGGATCGTAGCCAGGCGTGGGGCCGAGGAGAACCTCTCGATCTCGGTCCGCTCCGAGTACCGCACGGTGATCGCCGGGTCGGACCCGCCCGGCCCGAAGGATCACGGTATGGCTACGGTGACCTCCCCCACCTCGTGCCGCCGACGCCAGGCGCCGATCGCTCGGAGTCCCCATGAGCTCTCCCCCGCAGGTTCCCCGGATGCGTGCGGCCGCACGCCGCGCGAAGGCGGGTGGCGAGCGGTTCCTCGGCGGGCTGCTGCCCGGGGCGTCGGCGCGCAGGTTGCAGGTCCGCGCGTTCGCCGACGAGTGGGCCGCGGCCAACCTCGAGGCCCGGCAGGCGAGCGGGCCGCTGTGGATCGTGCTCGGCGACTCGGCCAGCCAGGGGATCGGCGCCACCACCCGCGAGGTCGGCTACGTCGGCGTCGTGCACGAGCTGCTGCGCCGCCGCGACGCGTGGCGCGTGGTCAACCTGTCGCGCGCCGGGGCCGGGGTGGCCGACGTGCTCGGCAGGCAGCTGCCCGAGCTCGCCGCGCTCACCGCGGAGGAGCCCGCCGCGCTGGTCAGCTGCATCATCGGGACGGAGGACCTGACCCGGCACACCCCCGGGATGGAGAGCGCTCTGCGCGGGGTCTTCGCCGCGCTGCCCACCGGCTCGGTCGTCGGCACGATCCGCCCCACCCGTGGCGGGATGCGCCACCCGTTCGACGCGGTGATCCGGGAGGAGGCCGAGCGCCACCGGCTCCGCGTCGCGGTGCTGCCGACCCGCCCGCGCCGCGACTCCGTGCACCTCGACGACGTCGGGCACGCCGCGTGGGCCACGGCCGTCATCGCGGCCGTCGACTCCCCGCCGGCAGAACCGGCCACGGCCACCGATCCGGCCCTGCCGATCGTGCCCGCGCTGCTCCCGCCGCCCTCGGCGCCGGTCCGGCCCCTCCGCCCGGCCATGGCGGCGCCGCTGCCGCGGCGGGCCGACGAGCAGGCGTCGACGGCCGTTGCGGCGCCCGCGCCGCGCGTGAACG
>NZ_JAHKRK010000079.1 GCF_019396355.1 Pseudonocardia nigra | reverse complement strand
GACCTGACGGGGCGGCCGCGGCCTGCGCGACCGTGCCACCGCCCGCCGCGGCGGCCGCCACCACGATCCCGCGGGCGGGCCACGACGGGGGCGTCGTCCGCGTCCCGTCCAGGCGCAGCGCGTGTCCGATCCGGGTCGCGGTGGCGACGACGCCCCGGCCCCGGGCGGCGCGCTGCAGCATGCGTGCCGCCCAGCCGCCGCGCAACCCGGCCTGCGCGACGGCGTCCGTTCCGTCCCGCAGGGCTGCGGTGACGGCGCCCTGCTCGGCCGTCCGGGCCGCTGCGGCGGCCTCGATGTCGGCCACGTCTGTCGGGTTCACCGCGGAGATCTGCCCGGCCACCCGGCCCACGGCCCGCGTGAAGCCGCCCCGCGTGAACGGCGTGGTGCGCTGCCGCATCCCCGACGGCGCCCGGGCCGTCACGTACGCCGCCGTCCCGATCTGCTCCACGACGCGGACCTCGAGCCCGAGGCGCGCGGCGATCACGTCCGCCGCGTCCACCCCGGCCGGGGCGTGGACCAGCAGCCAGCGGAGGTACGCGCGCTGCCCGGAGGTTAGCCCGTCGGCGACCATCGACTGCTTCGTCCGGAGTTGGCGAGCCCGCGCCCGGGCGATCGACGCGCGGACCGCGACGGTGCGCAGGTGCGTGGCCAGCGCCGCCGCCTGCCGCACCCGTGCAACGGGGCCGCCTGCCGGGGGCACGGCCGACCGCAGGGTGGCGTCGACCGCAGCCACCACCCCGGCCATCGCCTCCGGCTGCTTGCGCAGCGTGCGCGCCGCCAAGGCATCCAGGGCCGGCACCACTGCGATGGGTCGGCCGCCACGGCGGCCCACAGCTGGCGGGGCGCCGCGGCGAGGAGGTCCGCCACGCGCCGGCTCAGCCGATACGTCCCCGGCGCGTCCACGACGCGCTCGGCGAAGCCCGCCCCGACGAGCTCGTCGAGCACCCGCTCGACCGCCGGGGCCTTCGCCCGCAGCCCCGCCCGGGTACGCAGGGCGTCCGCCGTCGTCGGACGGGCGTGCCCGACGAGGTCCCGGAACACGGCGAGCAGCGTCAGCCCGGGGGTGCCTGCGGGCCCGCCCGCGGCGGCGATCTGCCCCCACCGAGCCGTGTCCTTCCGGCGCGTCAGCCGGTCGCGCACCGTCTGCACGGCGGCCACCGCGGCACCGACCCCTGCGGCAGCACCCGCGTACGGAGCCCACGACAGCAGGTCGACCACGAGCGGCAGCTGGACGATGGTCGACAGGGCCACCTGCCCGGGCGCGGCCGCCACCGGTTCGGCAGTCGCGACCACGAGCACGCCCGCGACGACGAGCGGCCCGGTGACGCGGACGGCGGCGGCCGTCCGTCCGGGCGCGTTCGCCGACGGCCCACGGGCCTCCGCATGCTCACGCGCCGTGGCGGCGTCCGCGCGCAGGCGGGTGAGCCGTTCGGTGACGGCCGCGGCCTCGCGCGGCAGGTTCGCCCGCGTGAGCAGCCCGGCACGCGCGCGGCGCGCCGGACGCGCGGGATCGTCATGAAGGCCGGCGCGGTTCCATGCGGTGGCCTGCGCGGAAACCCCGGTCCGCTCGGCGCCGATCGGGGCGCGCGGGAGACCGGCCACGCGCGCGTCGCCGGGGTCCACCGGCATCCCGTCGGTCATCCGGCCGAGGATCCGCGCCGTGTCGGCGGCGTGGGCCCGCTCGTCGTGCCGGGCTGCCGGGTCGAGGTGGAACCGCCGCTCGTGGCGCAGCACCTCACGCCACGCGCCGGCCTCCGCGAGCACGAGCAGGCGCTCGGCAGGAACCGCGATGATCCCGGTCCCGCGCGCGTCCCGGCACGCGAACGCCCACGACCGGCCGACGAGATCGGCGGCCACCGCGGCATGCACGCCCTCGCGGCGCAGCCGCGCCACGATCTCGGCCGCAGGCGGCGTGAACAGCGCCTCGTCGGTACGCAAGCCGGCGGGCGGCGGTCCCCGGCTGCGCACCGGACCCGCCGTCCACTGCGCCGCCGCCCGCTCGTCCCACAACCGGGCCAGCGCGGCCTGCATCAGCCGGGTCTCCTCGGGGGTGAGCCCACCCTCGGCCAGCGGGCCGCCCGATCCCGAACCTCCGTCCGGGCTCGCAGCCGAGCCCTCGCCGAACAGGCCCGTCCCGGGCTCCGGGAACTCGGCGGGGTCGCTCCACGCGGCCCGCCGCTGCTCCAACCAGGTCGTGCCGGTGATCATCCCGTATTCCTGGATCTCGCGCAGCCGGGCGAGCGCCGCGGCGACCTCGTAGGCACCGAGACCCGCGGCGCGTTGCCGCACGGCCAGCAGTGCCGGGTCCACAGCGCGCACGTCCGCGAGCACCCCGGCGCTGAGCGGCCGCGACTGCTGGGCCAGCACGAACTCCGAACCTCGCAGCAGCAGCCCGTCCAGCTCCTCGCGCGGCTGGAACGCGAGCCCGTGGTCGATGAGCTGCAGCCACCGGCCGTAGCCGAGGTAGTTGCCCGGGTGTCGGTCGGTGTTGCCCATCAGGTAGTCGAGGACGGCGGCCCGCTCCCGGTCCAGCGCGCGGTAGGCGTGGATCTCCTCCACGCCCTCGTACGCCTCGTGCACCCACCGCTGCAGCGAGCCCGGTCCGAGCGGCCCGTCCCACCACACGGTCACCGGCGCCAGGTCGCCCCAGCCCAGCAGCACGGCCAGCTCGTACGCCGCGACCTCCCGGGCGGGCTCGCCCCGGAAGTTCCAGTCCGTCGCGGGGTCGCCGCCGGCGTCGGGCTTGTACACGCCGACCAACCGGCCGTCCACGAACACCGGGTACGGGCCGTGCGGGTGTCCGTCGATCACGCCGAGCTCGACGGAGCCCCTCAGCATGCGCAGGAAGTCCCGCCGCACCACCGCCTGCGGCCTCCCGGTGAGCCGGTCGGTCACCCAGCGGGCGTGCTCGTCGTGGACGTGCTGCTCGTAGCCGTCGGGCGCGGGCGCGTCGGGATCGAGGTGGAACCGGCGGGCGTGCTCCACGACGTGGCCGAGCAGGTCCTGGTCCCGCAGCTGCCCGAGCCGCTCCGCGGGGACCACGATCACGCCGGTCCCGGTCGCCGCGTCCCGCCAGGAGAACTCGACGAGCCGCGCGGCCAGGTCGCGCGGCTGCGCGTGCGGGACGCCGTCGCGGCGCAGCTGGGCAGCGATGTCCGCCCGGTCCGGGACGAACAGGTCCTCGTCGGGGAGCAGCCCGGCCTCGGGCGGGCCCCGGTTGCGCACCGGCGTGCCGTCGCGCTGTGCCCGCCTGCCGTCCTGCCACATCCGGGCCAGCGCCGCCTCGACGAGCCGGTTCTGCTCGGCGCTGAACCCGCGCTCGGCGATCGGCCCGCCGGCCCCACCGGTGCCGCTCGCCCCGCCGACGTGCATCGACACGCCCTCGCCCCACGTCGGCGCGGGCCACGCGGCGTCCGGCACCGCGCGAGCGTCGGTCCGCACGCCCAGCCGGGCGAGGATCCGTCCGGCGTCGGCGTCGTGGACGCGCTCGTCGTGCCGCGCCCGCGGGTCGAGGTGGAACCGGCGCTCGTGCGCCAGCACCTGCTTCCACAGCCCGCTCTCCGCGAGCACCGGCAGCCGCTCCGCGGGCACCGCCACCACACCCGTGTCGCCCGGGGTCCGCCACCCGAACGCCCACAGCCGCCCCACCAGATCGGCCGCGACCTCCGCCGGCAGGCCGTCCCGGCGCAACTGCGCCACGATCTCCGCCGCAGCGGGCGTGAACAGCGCCTCCCCGTCCCGCAACCCCGCGGGCGGCGGACCGCGGCTGCGCACCAGACCCGCCGTCCACTGCGCCGCCGCCCGCTCGTCCCACAACCTGGACATGGCCCGGCCCATCAGCACGTTCTCCCGCGGCGTGTAGCCGTTCCCGGCCAGCGGGCCGCCGCCCACCCCGCCCGAGTGCGAGCCACCCGCACGGACCGCGGGCCCCGGCCCCCACAGCCGACCCGGCCGCGTCGGGGCAGCGGGCTCGCTCGTCCCCGGGCGGCGCAGCACGGGCGGCGGCGCCGAGTCGTCGAAGCTCCAGTCCGGCCGCAGCTGCGCGGGGAGGTCCGCGTCGAAGGCGGTGACGTAGGCGGTGGCACGCACCGGGCCGAGCAGCCGGGCCCGGCCGGTGCGCACGACCACGCCACCGCGGACGGTGACCGGGCGCAGCGTGACCCGGTAGTCGATCAGCGCGCCGATCGTCGACGCCCGGCCCTGCTCGTAGACCGTGGTCTCCTCGCGGTCACCGCGCACCGCGTTGCCGTTGTGCCCGCTCTGCTCGCCTGAGGAGAAGCCCTGGCTGAGCCCGATGTCGGCGAAGCCCGCACCTGCGCTGCGGCTCACCGGCAGCAGGTGGCTGCCCGACGCGCCGGCGTTCGCGGTGTCCTGACGGCGGAACACGGTGCGGATCTCGAGGTTGTCGCGGCCCTCGACGTCGACGCGGTCGGCGTAGACGTCGGCGCGCACGGTCACGTCGACGTAGCGGCCCGGCCTGCCCGGCATGGGGAACCGGCCCAGCAGGTGCCCGCCCGGACTCGCCATCCGCGGCAGGAACACGGTCAGCGCGACCGGGGACGTCACGCCCTCCAGCGCGACCCGGTTGAGGTCCACCCCCGCGGGCCCGAGCAGCCGCTCGTCGGCGAGCGCCGCGATCAGTGCCGTCGTCAGGTCGCCCGACCTGGCGTCGACCCGCAGCTGCTGGGGCAGCCTCAACGGCAGCAGGTGGTCGGCCAGGCCCGGCAGCACCAGGCTGGCCGCGGCGTTCGCCGCAGTGGCCGGGTCGAGCGCGAGCCCGTCGGGGACCAGCCGGATCGCGGTGCCGGACAGCTCGACGACCACCGGCGGCGCCGCCTCCCGGTCCGGCGGCAGGACGGTCCGCCGGGTGCGCCAGGACCCCCGGAGCGCGCGCCCCCGGTCGCGCGCGGCGGGGGCGCTGCGCCAGACCTCGATCGTGATCCCGATGCCGTGCCGGATCCGGTCGGCGCCGTTCCAGCTCGCGACCCCGCGCAGGATCGTGTCCTGACCGGAGACGTCGGCCGATGTGCCGCGGTCGCGCCCGGTGCCCAGGCGCGCGTTCGGGCCCGCCACACCGACGTCGACGTTCCCACCGACCCCGGCGCCGACGCCGGTGCCGTACCGAGTGGCAGCACCCTGCTGGCCGTAGCCGTAGTCCTGGGTGATCAGGCCGACGGTGTCGGTGCGGCCCGCCCGCGTCCGGTCGGCCCCGAACCGGGCGCGGACCCGCAGGTTCAGCTGCTCGGTGTGGTCGGCACCGACGCGCGGGAGCGTGGTCGGCACCTGGACCGGGATGGTGGCGGTGAAGCCGGACGGGCCCAGCATCCGGTCGATGTGCCCGCGCCACCGCTTGCCGGCGAACGCGTTGGCCAGCCAGTTCCACAGCACGGTGTCGCGGTCCAGCGCGTCGGGCACGGCGCGCTCCACCGCGTCGAGGACCTCGGCGAACAGCCCGACCTCGCGGCCGTCCTTCGTGAGCACGACGCTCTCGAACTGGGACTCGCCCATCCCGTCGCGGAGACTCTCCGGCAGCTCGACCGCGGGCTCGGTACGGGTCAGCTCGTGCGCGGCACGCAGCAGCGTCGCCAGCGTCCGCCGGTCGGGGCCCGCGGAACCGGCCGGGCGCGGGACGAACGGCCGCAGGTGGGCCGCCAGGGTCTCGCGGAACTGCAGGCCGGCCAGGCCGGGCAGCGGCATCCCGCTGCGCAGGGCCTCGGCCCGCTGGGCCGTGTAGTGCAGCAACAGGCGGTGGGTCGTGCGCAGGTCCAGCTTCAGGTCGTCCTGCAGGACCCGTTGTACGGCGTCGGCGACCACGTCCAGCGGCAGCGGGAGCTCCCCGGCGGTGTAGAGGTCGAGCGCGTCGCGCTCGGGGAGCGCGTAGACGAGCTTGCCCCGCACGGACCGGTCCACGGTCCGCGCCGCGCGGGTGCCGTCGCCGACGGTGAGGCCGACCGTCACGTCCATCTCCTTCACGTGGTGGCGGCCCAGCTCGATCGTCAGGAACTCGCGGCCCCAGATCCACAGCCAGGACCGGGTGCGCCCGCGGTTCACCCCGTACGACCCGTCGACGGTCACCCCGGGCTTCGGGTCGCCGAACCCGGCCTTCGCGACGAGCTGCCGGAACGCCGCCCCCAGCGAGCCGTTCACGCCCCAGTTCCAGCTGCGGCCGTTGTCGCTGCCCTGCGAACCGAGGGTGAGGTTGATGTCGGCGGTGAGCAGGTCGGCGACCGTGACCAGGGTGGAGTCGCCGTGCCATGCGTCGAGCCGCACCGGGATCCAGCGGGTGCTCCCGGACGACGACCGGGCGAGCACCCGCGTGCGCAGCCCGGAGGTGAGCAGGTCGAGCATCGACGCGCGCAGCTTGTCGACGCCGGTGAACTCCCGCAGCTGCCGTTCCGCCGCCGGATCGAGCCGCCATCCCGACGGGAGCTGCCGGCGCACCAGCGCGAGCACCTGCTCGTGCAGGTCGGCGGGGTCGAAGGCCAGCGCGGTCATCCGGGCCGGCACCGCGGACGGGGTGGCGTGCGCGGTGCCGCCGCGGATCGGGTCGGCATCGGGGAGCAGCTCCGATGGCATCAGCACGGTCGCGTCGAGGTGCCGCTGGTCGAGCAGCTCCGCGGCGCGGCCGGGCCGGTGCAGCTCGACCTCCAGCCGGTGCCGCACCCGGAACACCGCCGTGGTGGACATGCCCTCGACCAGCGTGACCGCGTTGACCGTCAGGCCGCTCGACCGGCCCGCGCTGCGTCCCCACCCGGTCTTGGCCCCGGCCCCGGCGGAGGCCGACCTCGAGGACTGCCAGCCGTCCTCGCCGGGCTTCTGGTCGGCGCCCAGGCCGGCGCCGGTCTGCCCGCCGAGCGACAGCCCGCCGCCCGTCGACTGGCCCGTGCCCTCGGACGAGGTGTTCGACTGGATGTCCAGGCCCACCGGCGTCCACGCCGTGGTGCGGCCGAGGTAGCCCGCGGCGGGGTCCGGCTCCCAGTAGGGCACCAGCCGGGCCACCACCTGCGCCCGCTCCGCGCCGTCCAGGATCCGCTCGACGGCGCCGGGGCCGCGCGGCATCCGCGGCAGGCGCCACCGGCGCCGGCCCGCCCCGGGCTTCGCGTCGGTGAGCAGTGCCGCGAGGCCGGCCGTCACCGCCTGGTCGTAGCCGGTCTCCAGCCGCTCCGGGTTCAGCAGCTCGACGATCTCCCGCTCGTTCGCCAGCTGGCTCGCGAGGCGCGTGCGGTCGGTGGTCCAGTGCTTCCGGTCGGCGGGCGCGAGCAGGCCCGCAGCCCGCAGCTGCGTCACGACGGCGGCCCGCGCCGCGTTGACCTCCGTCCAGGACAGGTCGCGGACGAGCGCGTGCCCCACCGGCGCCATGCCGCCGCGGCCCGACCCGAGCCAGGTCGGCCGCTCGCCCTTGCGCCCCGGCGGCGGCCCGGCGCGCACCTCGTCGCGCAGCCGTGGCGTGCCGTCCGGGTGGGTCCCGTCGACCGCGGCCACGTCGACCGGGAGGCCGTAGCGGTAGGCGTCGAGCGTGCCGATCCGGACCATCGCCGGGCCACCGCCGTGCACGGTGCGCACCGGGACCGACCGGTCGTCGAGCCGGGTGATCTCCACCGAGTACCGCAGCCGCAGCCGGTAGGCCTGCGTGTGGCCGGAGTACCGGTGCACGCCCGGGTGGATCGCGGCCTCGCCGCTGCCGAGGGTGGCCGACCGCGAGCGCGACCAGCCGACCTCCGCCGACCCGCTCGGAGCCAACCGGCGCCAGAATCCGCCGCGCTGCTCCGCGAGTTCGGCGAGCTTCACGCTGACGGCTGCCGTGAACCCCCGCGAGCGGCCCGACGACTCGCCGAGCGACACGGTCGAGAACCCGACGTGCAGGTCCTCCAGCAGCTCCTTGGAGCTCGCGCGCCCGATCGGCAGGCCGACCCTCGCGAGCCCGCGGCGCAGTCCCGACCGCGTCGGGTCGGCCACGACCTCCGCGCGGACCCGCAGCCGGGCCAGCGGCCGTCCCTTCCGGTCGCTCACCACGGTGACCAGGCCGTCGTCGTCGTTGATCGCCACGTCCAGTCTGCCGCGCAGCTCCGCGACGAGGAACGCGCGCAGCTGGCCGTGGGTCGCTCCGCCCACCGTCGCGTTCCGGCCACCCAGCTCGGCCGCGACCGCGTCGACCAGCCCGTCCAGCCCGGACACCCAGATCGGGGCGTACGCCGGGAAGTGGCTCTCCTGCCGCTCACCGGCCGGGCGCTGGACGGTCTCGGGTGGGCCCCGCTCAGAGTAGGCGTGCGAGATCCACAGGCGCGCGAGCTCCACATCGGAACCGGCCGCCGCGGCACCCGCCGCCGGGACGGACACCCGGCGCTCGGCAGACCAGCCCCCGCCCGGACCGGGCTCCGCCGCGGTGCGCGTCGCCACCCGCCACTCCATGGCCACGTCGAACAGCAGGGACGGGCCACGGTTGTCGGCGACGCCGCCGCCGACCCCGTACGCGCCTGCGGAGCCCGACGTCGAGGAGTTGCGACCCGCCGAGCGGCCCAGCTTGACCGTGACGATCTCGGCGATCGCCCGCAGCGCCGAATGCGGCTGCACGCCCATCGCGTCCAGCGTCTTGGTCCCGAACTCGAGTCCGGTGTCGCTGCCGAACGTGCGTGCGCCGGACGCGCCGGACGCGCCGCCGCCCTGCGGCAGCGTGCCGAGCATCAGCTCGACGGCCGTGCGCTCCCCCAGCACATCCGGGTCGGCGACCTCGGCGATCCCGATCACGCGCATGCCGATCCGCACCTCGGCCGCGACGGACCGCCGGAACGGCCACCACCAGCGGCGGGCACCGGCCGGAACCTGCAGGATCAGCCCGTCCTTCGCCGCGACGGACCGGAGCTGCGATCGCAGGTGCGCATCCAGCTCCTCCGGCGTAAAGCGGTACCGCACGCCCTGGTCGCGCAGCTCCGCGTTCACCGTCTCGGCCAGCGCGGTCAGGTGCGGCAGCTGGTCGGTCGCCACCGCGCTCGGCAGCGCCTCCAGCGGGGGCTGCGCCGCCTCCAGTGCGGCGCGGTACGCCTCGAGCGCCCGCTGCGCGGCGAGCGCCCGGCGCGTCGCCTCCGCCGGCTGCCCGGCAGTGGGAGCGCCGGATCGGGCCGGCACGTCGAGGGTGTCCTGCACCGCGACGTAGGCCGCGCCCGCCTCCCGCGCCCACCGGGCGGCCTCCGCGTACGCGGCCTCCTGGCGCTCGGCGCGGCCCAGCGTCCCCTCGGCCAGTGCCGCCTCGGCGGCCGCCTTGCGCTGCCGCTCCCGCGCCCCGCGGTCACGCTTGCCGTCGGCCTCGGCCACCTTCGCCCCGGCCTTCTCCACCTCGGTGCGCGCCGCGGCCCCCGCACGCCGCTTCACGGCGACCTGCTCGGCCAGCCCGGCGGCTGCGGCCGTCAGGTCGTCGCGCAGGCCCTGCACCTGCTGCCCCAGCGCGGACGCCGTACCGGCGACGGCCGACGGCTGCGTCCCGAGCAGGGCGTCCGCCTGCTCGACGACGGCCGCACCCTGCGGGGCGAGGTCGAGCAGGGCCGCCCGGCCCCGCGCGACCTCCTCGGCCCGCGGTGCGACCCGCTGCGCCAGCGCGGCGGCGTTCGGGGTCAGTCCGGCGTTGGTGGCCTGCCGGGGGTGCACGGCCAGGATCTCGGCGGCGACCTCCTCGACCGCCCCGACCAGCACGGGGCGCCGTGCCGCCAGCTCGGCCAGCGCGTTCACCGCACCCACCGCGGCCGCCGCCCCGGACGAGCCCGAGACCAGCTGGCCCCACCGGGCCGCCGCCTCCGCGCGGAGCCTGCCGGCGGGCTGCCCCTCGCTCACCCGCCGGGCCAGCCATCCCGCCGCCTGCGCCAGCCGCTCCGCGGACACCCGCACCGGTTCGCCGACCGGGACCGTCACGATCACGCCGCCGTCGGGCTGCCACCGCAGGTCCAGACCCAGCGTCGTCGCCACCACGCCCAGCAGGGCCAGCCCCCGCCAGGAACCGGCGGCCAGCGCGTCCGCCTCGGCGAGCAGCGCGCGCAGCCTGCCGACCCTCGGGTCGTCGACGGCGAAGGTCGCCCGCTGCTCCTGCAGTTCGCCGACCAGCTGCGCGAGGTCGGCCCGCACGCGGTCGCGCGTGCGCTCGGCGAGCCGCGAGTCGTTCCATCCGGCGCGCGGGATCGCGGCCAGCGCGGCGTCGGCCCGGGCCGCGTCGGTGGTCAGCTCGACCACCGGCCGCGGCCATCCGGTCAGGCGCGCGATCACCCGTGCCCGGACCCCGACCTCGGCCGCGTCGACGACCGCGTGCGCCACGTCAACGATGCGGTCACCGCGGTCGGCCGCCTCCGCCGCGTTCAGCCGCGCGACGGCGTGGCGCAGTTCCTTCCGCGCCCCGCGTCGCGGCCACCAGGTCTGCACCCCGGCCGCGGCGCGCGCGGGCAGCGCCGTGACGACCCGGCCGAGCGGCCGCAGCTTGCCCAGCAGCCAGCGCACGGCGACGAAGGTCGCCACCGCGAGCACGCCCCGCACCGTCCACGCGACGATGCGCGCCGCGAGCGACGACTCGGCCGGGGCCTGCTCCGCCTCCTGGGTCGGCGGCTGCGTGCCCTGCCCCGGCGTCTTCTCCTCGCCCTGCCCCGGCGTCTTCTCCTCGCCCTGCCCCGGCGTCTTCTCCTCGCCCTGCCCCGGCGTCTTCTCCTCGCCCTGCCCCGGGGACTTCTCCTCGCCCTGCCCCGGGGGCTGCTGCGACACGCCCAAGCCGGCCGCGAGGCTGCCCAGATCGTCGCCGCGGTGGGCACGCAGCTGCGTGGGCACCCCGGACACCTGCTCCGAGGTCACGCCCGCGCCCTGTACCTCGACGGCCGCAACCGGCGACCGCGGCACGCCGATGGCGGCGTCGGCCGGGATCGGCCCGGAGAGCACAAGGACTCCCGCGGCAGCCACTGCCGCGGCGATGCGGGCGACGACCGCCCGACGGGAGCCGGTGGTCGACGGCGGGGCGCGCGCCTGCGCGGGCGACCAGATCCGTTTCGCGACGGCTGCCGCGCCGAGCGCGGCGAGACCGCCGGCCACCAGGAAGACACCGCCCGCCGCGGCCGCGGCGAGCGCCGCGGCGCCGCCTAGGATCAGCACGCCACCGGCCGCTCCGGATCGCACGATGCCCCGGCCACCGCGCTCGCCCGTCGCCGCACGGGGCCCGCGCGGGGCGGCCGCCGCGGCGGGTGCCGCCGGCCGCTGCGGCGCGAGCTGCGCGTCGACGACCATCAGCGCGGCCATGCCGGTCAGCTCCGACGCGCCCGTCGTCCGCAGCGCGCCCGATGCGTGCGCCCGTAGGGCGGCGTTGCCGATCGGTGCCGTCCCGGCCGCCCGGGCCCGGGTGAGCATCCCGGCGGCGTCGGGCGGCAGGTGCGCGGCGAGCTCGGCGATCCGGGTGACCCCCACCAGCTGACGCAGCAGCGACATGTCCAGGCCGTCGGCGACCCGTCCCGGCAGGCCGGCCGCGATGGCCATGGCCGCGGTCAGCTCCGCGTCGGTCCAGGTCGGGGTGCCCGCCAGCTTCGCGCTCACGTGGCGGTCGACGGTGGCGGCGTCCCGGCTCGCCCCGACCGCCCGCAACGCCCGCACCAGGTCGCGCACGACGGGCGCGGGCAGGCCCGCGGCCTGCAGCTCGGCAGGCTGCACGCCGGTGATCTGGGAGATCGAGGTGAGGCCCGCGTCCACCAGCGCCCGGTACAAGGGCTCGCGCAGCCTGGGGGCCACCCGCTCGACCAGTTCCTCGACGCGTTCGCCGCGGTCCCACAGCGCCTGCTCGGCCGGGGTCAGGCCCTCCTCGATCGTGCGCAGCTCGTCGCGGACCCTCGCCCACACCCGCGGGGCGTCCTCGGCGAGCCCGGCCAGCACCCGCGCCCGCTCGGCGTCCTCGAGCCGCACGCCGCGGCCCGGGCCGTCGACCAGGGTCTTCGCAACATCCTGGACATGGCGGACGACCTCGGCCGGTGCGATGCCCACGGCCTCGGCGATGGCGTCCAGGTCCCGCCCGCGGGCGAACTCGTGGAACAGCAGCAGCTGCGCGGTGTCGAGCCCGTCCAGGCGCAGGATCACGTCGGTCCCCGAGGCGGGAGCGGCCTCCGAGGCGTCCTCCGCCTGCTCGGGCACGACCTGCCGAGCCGCCAGCAGCTGCTTCGCGACCGCGACGGTGGCCGCCAGCTCGACCGGGTCCATCCCGGTCAGCACGCCCAGCTCCGGCGCCCGCTCCAGCTCGCGCAGTGCGTCGCCGACCTCCCGTACGGCGGCGGCGGCCGCGCGTGCGTCCTCGAGCGTGTAGTGGCGAGGCCGCACCACGCGGGCCGGGATCAGCGCCGCCACCTTCTCGGCAGCGGCAACCTGCTCCGGCGTCTCCGGGGACTCCACGGGCTGTTCGGCGACCGCGCGCAGGTCCTCGTTCTGCTGCTTGTTCAGCCCCGGCACGTCCTGCCCGGCGCGGGCCGTGGCCAACGCGGACAGATCGATGCCGTGTGGGTTGGGCGCCACCGTCAGCTCGGCGGCCGGCTCCTCGGGCAGGCGGGCCGGGCCGGGGCCGTCCTGGCTGCTCGGTTGGCCCACCGCGGAGGTGGCGAGACGCTTGCGGTTCATCTCGAACAGCATCGCGGCCGCCTCGGCGTCGGCCCCGCGCAGCGGTGCGGGTGGCTCGGCCTCCGCCCGGGTGGCAGGCACGGCGAGGTCCTCGTCGCGCAGCACGTACTCGACGTCGTGCGGCCGCTGCATCGCCCGGTCCTGCAGTGACCGGACCGTCCACGTCACGCCGTGCTGGCCCTGGCGGCCGGAGCGGGCCCGCAGCTGCATCGCCGACCGCAGCGAGCTGCTCTCGCCGAGCCCGATCGTGTGCAGCCCGCCGCCCTCGATGTCGAGCAGCTCACGTTCGGCCGTGATCTGCCGCTGGGCCCGCTCCTCCATGGCGCGCCTCGCCGGCGCGTACTCCGGTCCGCGCGTGTCCAGGCCCGGGTACTCCTCGCGCATCAGCTCGCCGGCGACCGTCCAGGGGTCTCCACCGAGCTTGATGTCGGTGCCCCGGGCCATGATGTTCGTGGTCACGGTCACCTGGCCGCGCCGCCCGGCCCGCGCGACGACCGGCCCCTCGTTCTCGATGTTCTTCGCCGTCAGCAGCTCGTGCTCGATGCCTTCCTTCTTGAGCAGCGCGGAGAAGCGCTCGGCCTCGAGAATGGTCTCGGCCCGGACGAGCACCGGGTAGCCGTCCGCGTGGGCCTTGCGGACGAGCTCCACCGCGAAGGCCCGCTTCTCCGCGGCGGTTGCGAAGACCTTGTCGTAGTCCTTGGCCACGCGCGGCTTGTCCGGCCGGACGTGCACCACGTCCTTGCCGAACTTCCCGAACGCCGCGCGCCCCTCGGCGCCGCCCACGGTGCCGGTGGAACCGCTGAACGAGGAGCCACCGATGAGCTCGCGGATCGTGAGCGTGTCGATCGTCTCCGTGGGCGTCCGCACCCCGTCCCGGCCGAAGAGCGCGTACTCCGTCGTCTCGTGCGCGCCGCCGTTCAGGCGCCGGTTGTCCATCGGCCGGCCGGTGGCCTCCTCCACGAGGAAGACGCCCTGGCGGGTGAGGCTGGTGCCCTCGCGACCCGGCTCGAGCCGGACCGTCACGAAGTCCACGTTCTCGGCCAGCAGGTCGCGGGTGACGAGCGAGCTCTGCACCCACCGCCGCATGGCGGGGTCGGCGTCGAGGTCGATCTTGTGCAGCTCGCGGACCCGGTCGATGCCCTCGCGGGTCAGCTCGACGCGCCCGCCGGAGACCCGGTAGTGCCCCGCCGGGTTCTCCCTGGTCACCGGCTCCAGGCCCTGGCGCAGCGCCTCGGCCCATGCGATCTCGTCGTCGGGTCGCCACCCGTCCTTGCGCTGCTGCGCCAGCCGGGCGTGCACACCCGCCTGGTCGATCAGGATGTAGTCGACCTCGTCGAGCACGAAGTGGTCGGGCTGACGGTAGCCGTCCGCACCGCCGTTGCGGGTGCGCAGCTTCGCGAAGCCGAACGCCTCGACGGACCCGACCACGATCTGGGATCCGGCGAACGCCTCCGCCCGCGAGCGCGGCTCCATCTGATCGGTGATCTGCCCGACCGTCAGTTCGTAGTGCTCGGCGAGCTTCCGGGCGTTCCGGACCAGCTCCGGGGTCAGGCCGTCGTTCGCGGTGGTGAGGGCGACCCGCTCGCCGAGGAGCTTCGCCCGCAGGACGGCCACCATGACGTTGACCACCGTCTTGCCGCCACCGCTGATGTACTCCGCGATCACCTCGTCGCGGGTCATGGCGATCACCGCGGTCAGCTGGCCGTCGTAGACCTGCTGGCCCCGCCGGAGCAGCCCCGTCTCCTGCAGGCCCCGGGCCACGTAACCCGCGCCGACGACGACGGCCTCGTAGAAGGACAGCTCCCCGCTGCGCACCATCTCGGCGAGCCGGTCCATGCCCGGAACGGAGTCAGCAACGGTCGCCGCGCGGTCCCGCGCCTGCGCCGTCGGCCTGCCGAAGGCGTCGTCGGTCAGCGTCCACTGTTCCGGTTCGAACAGCTCGACCCGGACGCCGGCGTCCGGCTCGGCGCCTGTCGACCGGGCGGCACGCGCAGCGCCGGACGGGGCAGCCGGTTCGCGGTCGACCGCGCCACCGCGCACGGGGCGCATCACGAAGGTCTCGCCGCCGTCCTCGACGATCTCGTACCGCGGCCGGGCGCGCACGCCGTCGGCCGACGGTCCCTCGTCGCGCACCGCGGCGCGGACCTCGTCCGTCGTCACCCGCTGCTCGGGCCGCACGCCTTCGTTGAGCGCCGCGGTCAGCTCGTCGAGCGACCGCACCGCCTTGCCACGGCGCATCTCGACGTGGACGCGCTCGATCAGCGGCTGCTGCTCAGCCCTGTCTCGTCGCCCCGCGAAGCTCCGCTCAGCGGAAGCGCCCTTCCGTGCTGCTGGGTCGGCGGACGTGCCGTCCGCCGTTCGTGCCACACCGTTCCGGTCGCCGGCGCGCGCGCCAGCGGCGGTGGTGGGGTCGGGGTTGTTCGTGGCGTCGTTAGAGCTTTGCTGCGGCTCCTCACCGTCGTTGTGCCCGTTGCGCTGTCCGTCGGACGCGTCGCGCGCGCCCGGAGTCCCGGTCCGGCCGGCCTCCCTGTTCTGCGCAGCCCCGGTCGCCCGCGGCCCGCTGTCGGATCCTGCGTTGTCGTCGTTCCGTCCTGCCGCGCCGCGCCCGGGGCCGTTCCCCTTCCCGTGGCCGCGCGCAGCCTGCTCCTGCCCCGTCCCAGCGGAACGCTCGACGGAGCCCGTGGTGACCGATGGGGGATCACCGCTGCGTCGCTTGCCGTCGTGCTTGCGGGTTCCGCCCTGGGCAGCGGTGTCGGGGCTCGCGGCCTCGGCGTCGCGGCTGCGCGGCAACGGCGGACCCGACGCGGCTTCGCCCTGGGGCGCGGCGCCGGCATCGCCGGTCTTCTGACTGCGGGAACCGGCGGCGGTCGACCCGGTCGGCAGCCCCTCGGGCTGCGGAACCGGCCGTGGGCCCGGCGCGGGCGAACCCGGCGCGTTCTCGGGCGCGGCGCCGGCGGCGACCGCCGGGCGCTCCCCGACCACCTGCCCCGTGCCGGCGGCGGGTGCCCGCGGCCGCGCGGGTGCACCCGCGGCGACCGGACCGTCCGTGGTCGCACCAGCCCGCTCCGGACGCGGCGCTCCTGTCGTGCCCGTGCCGCCCCGCTCGGTCGTCATGCGCGCGCCGGCGCCGGTCGCGGAGGAACTCGGCGCATTCTCCAAGGTGGAGCCCGCCACCGCCGGGCGCTCCCCCGCCGCCTGCCGGGCGGCGGGAGCAGGCGCCCGCGGCCCGCCAGGCGTCCCCGCCCCGACCCGACCGTCCGTACCCACGCCGCCCCGTTCCGACGCCTGGAACCCGGTGGTGCCGTTGCCGTCAGGCCCGACGGAGCGGCGCAGGCCTGCGCCGTTCGCAGAGGAGCTCGACGCGACGTCGCCCGCGGAACCGGCGACCGCCGCCCGCTCCCCGGTCGCCTGTCCACCGGCAGGCACCTGCGGCCGGGCGGGCGTGCCCGCCGCAACCCCACCGTCGGTGCTCACCGCGCCACGATCGGGGCGCTGGACCCACGCGGAGCCGTTGCCGTCCCGCACCACGCTGATGCGGGAGTCTGCGCCGGTCGCGGACGCGTCCGCAGCGTCGGCCCGGGCCGCTGCATGGATCTCGCTCCGCGCCACCCCGAGCTCCCGGGCCAGCGCTGCAACCGCCAGCGGCCCGTCCCCGCCAGCAGCGAGGGCTGCGTCGACGTCCCGGGCCAGCGCCCGTGCGGCGGCCGTCGCGTGTGCGGGCGCGCCGCCGCCCTTCACCGCGCTCCGCTGCGGCCGCTGGACCCATGCCGTGCCGGCGCTGTCGCGCACGACCGTGGCCCGTGCTGCCGGGTCGGCGCCCAGTGCCTTGCGGATCGCCGTCTTCTTGACCCCGAGCTCGCGGGCGAGCGCCGCGGCGGTCATCGGGGTCTCGCCGTTCGCCGTCAACCGAGCGTCGATCTCGTCGGCCAGCGCACGGCCGGTCGCCGCGGCCGTGTCGTCGCGCTGGACGCGCCGCACCGTCGTGGGGCCGTCGCCTGCCCGGTCGAGCAGGACCCGCGGAGCGTCGGCTGTGCCTGCCCGCTCGCCCATCTCGCGGCCCACCGCGCCCCTGACCGCGCGCTTGCTGACCCCCAGCTCCCGGGCCAGCTCGGCGGTGGTCATCGCCGTCTCGTCGCCACGTGCGATCACCTCGTCGATCCGGTCTGCGAGGCTCCGCTCGCCCGCGGCCCGCTGCTCGGCCCGCCGCGCGGCCTTGTCGCGATGCTTGGCCACGACCGTCAACGACCGTCCCAGGACGTCCCGGCGCGCGACGAGCACCGGGTCACGCAACGCACCGAGGACGGCGTCGGGGTCGAACAGGCCACGGCGTGCCCCGTCCGCGACGTTCCGGTAGGCCCCGGCGATCCCGTGCTTGGCGATCGGGCCGTAGCGGGTGGTCAGCCGCGCGGCCTCGGCGCGCCGGCCGAGCCAGCCCGCGGTGCCGTCGAGTGCCTTCGCGGTCCCGTACCACAGCGGGAGCGTCGACCGGTCAGCGATCGCGCCCGCGAGCGCCCGCCTACTTGCGGCCGTGCTCGCCGCCTTCACCCCGCGGGCGGCGGGCGCGGTCACGGCGCGCACGCCGAGCGCGGCGGCCCGCACCGGCATGCCGAGCGCCTGGAACGGGAGGGCCGTCGCCCGTACCGGGACGCTCGCGATCGTCGCCCCCTTCTCCCACCGCTTCGTGACGCGGTCGAGGTGCTGCACCTCCGCGCGCAGGGCCCGGGTCATCGCCGCGTTCCCCGCGTTCTGCGGCAGGTCGGCCGCCCGCTCCAGACCCGCCCTGGCCACGTTGGCCCGCGCCCCAGTACGCGCGGCAGCACCGCGCATGCCCGCCGTCACCGGGCCGGCCACGAGCAGCACGGGCAGCGCATCCTCCATGAAGGACACGAGCGGGCGGTCGTGGTAGTCCTGCGCCGCATCGCCGTCGCCGAAGTGGCGGTTCACCGCGTTGGCGATCGGCGTCACGAGCAGGCTGCCGGTGAGCGGGTTGAGCCGCGTGTAGTACTCCGCATCGGACTCGTCGGCGCCCTGCTTCGGCGGCTCCTTCCCGAACGCGGGGTGGTACTTCACGCCGTTGATGAGCTCGACGCCGCCGCCGCCGATGACCACACCCGGCATGGAGACCAGGCCGGCGGTGAGGGTGACCGCATCGCGACCGAGGTTGCGGACGAAGCTGTCGGTGCCCCAGCCGAATTCCTCATTGTAGAGGCGCACCGACTCGCCCGTGGTCCACTGGGCGCCGTCGAGCAGGAACCGGAAGAAGCCCGCCACGCTCTTGGGGTCGGTCTCCTCGATCAGGTCGTCGATCCGGTCGCGCTCCTGCTCGGACAGGGGCTCGCCTGCGGCCTTCAGCAGCTCGTTCCGGTTGATCTGCTTGAAGATGTTCTTCTTGTTCTCCTCGAAGTCGGCGCCTTGCTTCCAGCCGGCGAGCAGCGAGACCACCTGGTCCGCCGACGACGGCGTGCTGCCGAGGCGCGCCACCTCCCAGTCGGTCAGCTCCGCCGGGTTCCTGTCCCCGTAGGTCCAGTTGGCGGCGACGTTCGACAGCTGGTCCGGGGTCAACCCGAGGAACGGGCTGTTCGCGTCCTTCGACACCTCGCGGATGTAGTCGTAGCCGGCGGCGGCCCGCATCGCCAGCGGCAGGTCGGCCACGCCGGTCGACGGCAGGCGCATGTCGTTCAGACGGTTCTTCGGCGACCGCGGTGCCTCGATCGCGGCCTCGTAGCCCATCAGCACCGCGTCGCTGAACGCGGCGACGGTGGTCGCCGCCTTGACGTCGCGCTCGGTCTCGAGCTTCGGCAGCGCCTCGACGACCCCCTCGACGGCCTCGACGTTGCGCTGGGCCAGCGCGATGTCGCCGGCGTAGCTCGGGTCGTGCGCGGCGTACGCGGCGAGCAGGTCGTAGTCGCGCAGCACGCCCTGGGACTTCGCGAGCTTGTCGCGGTAGGGCTTCTTGCCCCGCTCGAGGTCGGCCATCGCCGACTGGATCGCCTTCTGCTCGGCGACCAGCTCCTCGTAGCTGCCACCCCGACCGGCGTAGTAGTCCTGCAGGGCCTTGTCGAACGCCCGTTGGCGCCGCGCCAGCGCCTCGTCGCGTGAACCGAACCCGCCCAGGCCCGCGGCCGCGTCCCGCGAGACCTCCTGCTGGTCGAGCACGATGTTCTTGGCGGCGGTGATGTCCTTGTCGGACGGCGTCCAGCCCTGCTCGTAGGCCCTGCCGAGCACCTGCGCCACCAGCTCCGGGTCCTCGGCGAGCCGGCGCTCGATGTCCTCGGTGGACGGCATCTGCGTCCCGCGGACCGTGAGGACGGTGTCGATGGCCCCCGTGGTCCGTCCGAGGCGGTCCCGCAGCTTCGGGTCGAGCGCGTCGACCTTCTCGGCGAGGTCGTACATCTCCTCGCGGGTAATACCGCCCTTCTTGGCGTCCTCGTAGGCCGTCGTCACCGGTCCGAGCTGGTGGTTGCCGTCCTCGGCCATCCAGCGCAGGTGGCCCTGGTCGCGGGTGAAACCGAACGCCGCCCGCCCCCGGTCGAGCAGAGTCTGGGAACCTCCAGGAGGACCGTGCACGGCTGACGCGAGCGTCTCCTTCATCCCGAGGGCATACGTGACGCCGGCGGTCGGCTCGATCCACTCCAGCCGCCGCTCGGCAGGCTCCGATCCCCGGCAGGCGCCGCCCTCACCCGCCACGCACGACTGGCCGGTGTTGTATCCGTCGGCCTCGGCGTACAGCAGCGCCATCCGGCCGCCCTTGCCGGTGGTCTCGACCCAGTTGCCGAAGGCGTCGCTGCCGTACGCCCGGCCGTCGCCGTTGACGAACGCGATCGCGCCGCCGCCGGACCCATCCTTGTTGCGCAGGAACTGGACGAACTCGGCGCTTCCACTCCCGTCGGCGTCGACCGAGATGGTCTGGTAGTCCACGCCGCCCTTCCACCGGGCGGACCCACTGCAGTCGCCACCCGGGCCGACCGTGCAGGTGCTGATGCCGCCCATACCCGCCTGCGTCGGCATGTAGTGCGCGCCCTTGCAGGTGTAGCAGTTCAGCGTCGCGCCCTCGGCGGACGTGATCGTCCCCCAGCCGTCCAGCGAGATCGAGCCGCCGAGCCCGTCCGCGTTGCGCGTGACGATGCTGACCTTGCCGGCGGCCATCCCGGTGGGGCTGCCCAACCAGTCGCCCTCGGCGGAGGTGAAGTGGCCCTTGCCCTCCCACGAGATCCGGGCCGGGTTGCCGTGGCCGTCCCGGCCGGTGATCTGACCCGACGACGCCTCGATGGTCGCCTGGTCCCGACCGGCCTTGCCCGGCAGGTCCGCCCCCGTGTAGACGCAGCCACCGTTGCAGGACGACTGGAACGGCGAACCCTCGGGGTTGCTCAGCCGGAACGTGTTGGTCGGCGCGTCCGACGGGCTCACGCGGGTGTACTCGATCGTCTCCCCGGTGCGGCCGTTGACGACCTTGCCCGTGCCGCGGACCCAACCCCCTCCGTTGCCGTTCTTGTCCCGGGCCAGCCGGATGCCCTCCGAGCCGGTGACCATGTCCCGCTTCGTGCTCCCCGGCCTGTCGGGCATGGACCCACGGAAGGCGGCGTTGTTCTTGTCCGGGTCGGCGTCCTTGGCCGGGTCGTAGGTCACCCGCAGCCCGCCGGGGCCCTCCTCGTCCACGCCTTTGCACGGCGCGGGGCACGTGTCGCCGTAGACCTCGCCGTCCTTCGGCTTGATCTTCCAGACGATGTCGCCGTCCTTCTCGCGCTCGATCAGCACGGCGCGCTCGTCGGGACCCAGCTCCTCGATCTTGACCGGCTTGCCGTCCTTGTCGAGAACCTCGCCGGGCCCGAGCTCCACCGGAGCCGTCGAGGTGTAGGTGTTGTCCCCGTCGGTGTGACACGACGTGTAGCTGCCCGAGCAAGTGCCCCCGCCGCCGCCACCGGGCCCGGCCTTCGCCCAGGCGGAGACACCGCAGCCACCGCCCGAAGCACCGCCACCGGAGCAGCTGGCCTCGCCGAACGCGTCCCAGTAGCCGCCGTTGACCTCCAGGTGGTCGCGCGCCTCCGCGTGTGCCGAGTAGCTGGTGCTGCAGTTGGCGGCGCCCGAGCAGGAGGCGCTCGCGTGGGCCCAGCCGGGCCCGGCGGACGCCTGCGCGCTGACGCTGACGCCACCGCCACCCTGACCGCCCCCGCCCGAGCCGGACGCGTTGGCCTTCGCCCACGATCCGGACGGATGCGAGTCCGAGGCCGACGCGCTCGCCGAGTAGGAGTGCCGGCAGTTCGCCGCGCCCACACACGACGCCGACGCGCTCGCCCAGCCCGGCCCAGCCGAGGCCTGCGCGGAGACCGCGACACCACCGCCGCCCTGGCCACCGCCACCCGAACCGCTGGCACTCGCGCTCGCCCAGACCCCCGGCGCCGACGCCGATGCCGACGCGGACGCGGAGTAGGAGTGCCGGCAGTTCGCCGCGCCCACACACGACGCGGCCGCCTGCGCGCGCCCGGGTGCAGCCGAGGCCTGCGCCGTCACGGCGACGCCACCATCACCCATGCCACCGCCGCCGGAGCCGCCGGCGCTCGCACTGGCCCGCGCCCCCGGCGCCGATGCCGATGCCGACGCGCTCGCGCTGTACGAGTGGCTGCAGCGGGTACCGGCAGTGCCGGTGCAGGAAGCGGCCGCCTGAGCGGTCCCGGGGCCGGCGACGGCCGCGGCGGTGGTGGCGGCCTGGCCGCCGCCGAACGTGCCGGCCCCGGAACCCGTCGCGCCGGCGCTCGCCCGCGACCCGGAGCCGCTGTCGGACGCACTGCTGTGGGCGCGGTAGGAGTAGGTGCACCCGGAGCCCTTGCTGCCCTGGCAGGCCGCCGCGGCCATCGCGGCGCCCGGCTGGGTCTGGGCGACCGCACTCGTGGCGCACCAGCCGCTGCCCGCGCCACCGGTCTCGCTACAGGCGGCGCGCGCCGTCGCCTCGGATCCGCGGGACCTGCTGTCCGCGCTGCTGCGGGACGCGTAGGAGAACGTGCAGTCCGCGCCCTCGGAACCGGCGCAGGCGGCGGAGGCCTGCGCCCCGGTGGGGCCGGCCCCGACCCGGCCGGTGCCGGAGCACGCGCCGTCGGACGCGGCAGAGCAGGACGAACGCACGGTGGCGCTGTTGGTGCCCGAGTCCTCGGCCCAGCGGGTCTCCCCGTGGATCCGCGTGCGGCAGTCGGTGCCCGAGCACACGGCAGCGACCTCGGCGGCGTGGTCCGTGGCGAACCCGGTCGTGGCCGACCGGCAGGCCCCGTCGGCCGAGCACGTGGCGGTGGCGACGGCCTGGCTGGTGCGGTCGCGCGCGGCGAGCTTCCGGCCGGTGTGCGCCGCACCCACCACGGCCGGGTCGTCGGCGCCGACGGTGGTGCTGCGCGTCGTGGTCGGGCACGCCCCGCTTTCCGTGAGGCAGTCGGCCGTGGCGGAGGCGCCGGTGGTGCCGAACCGGCCGGTGCGCTCCGCGCCGGTGCCGGCGTGGACGGCGAAGCTCGCGCCGGTGGTGACGCCGGCCTCGCAGGCCCCGTCCCGCCCGTCGCACACGGCCTCGGCGGTCGAGGTGGACGCGCTGATCGGGTCGGTGTCGCCGCCGTTGCCCTTCCCGGCCTTCTCCCGGGTCGTGTTGGCGACGGTCCGCTGCGCGGCGGCGGCGCCGCCGTCCGGGCTCGCGGCGGCGGCGGAGTCGCCGGTGACGATCCCGACACAGTCGGCGTCGGGGCAGGCGATCGTGGAGCCGGCCTGGGTGGAGCCGGACCGGCCCGGCAGCATCCCGGCATCGGGCTTGTTGCCGGCGGGGGTGCCGGAGTCGGTGTCGGTGGTGGCCGTCGCGGTGCTCGACACGAGGCAGCCGGACCCGCCGGACTCGCAGAGCCCCGCGCTCGTGGACGTGCTCGTCCCGGCGTCGGCGGCCCCGTCCAGGGCGGCGCTCGTCGTGGCGTTGCCGTAGGTGGCCGCGGTGCACTCGCCGCCGGGGCCACAGGCGGCGACGGCCTCGGACTCGGCCAGCGTGGCCGGGGCGTCCCGCACCGGCTCCGTGGCGAGCTCGGCGGCCCCGGCGGCGGCCGCGCGGGCCTGCTCCGCAACCTTCGCGGCCTCGGTGGCGGCCTTCTTCTCGTCCGTGCTCGCGCCCGGCCGGGCGGCGATCTCCGCGGCATGGGCGGCCGCGCGCTCGGCCTGCTCGGCCAGCTGCGCTGCCCGCTCGGCGGCGGCGGTGTTCTTCTCGGTCAGGATGTCGGCGACGACCTGGCCCGACCCCGCGGTCGAGGAGGTCACGACCTGGCAGCCGGCCTCGCCGGTGGCACAGCTACCGCTGGTGGTCGACGTGCCGGCCGGGGGGCCGCGCGACCCCGCGCCACCAGCGGCCGTGTCCGGACCGTCGCTGCCCGAGGCCGAGCTGCGCGCCGTCCCCGAGCAGTCGGTCGACCCGGCGCAGTCCAGGGTGGCCGATGCCATCGACCAGCTCGACGCGCCCGGGACCGTCGGCGCCCCCGAGCTCGCCGATGATCCCGGCGCCGTCGGCGCGGGCGCCGTGGCCGGCTGCTGCTCCCGACCCGGCGCGTCCTGTTCACCCTGCTCCCGGTCGGCCTGCCCACCGGTGTCACCCGTGGTCGCCGAGCGCACCGTCGCGTTGTCGGTGGACGCGGCCCGCACCAGCGGCGCGATCACGCTCGCGTCCGGTCCGGACGAAGCGCCCGAGTTCGTGACGGCCTGGCACACGCCGCCCGATACGCCCTCGCAGGAACCCTCGCCGCGCGACCCACGCGGGTCCGGTGAGGTCGCCGGGTCGGTCGCCGTGGCCGAGCTGGTGACCTTGCCGTCGCAGTCGGACGACCCACTGCACCCCAGCACCGCACCCGAGGCCGATGCCGCCGACGGGCCTGCCGCGCGCCGGCCGGGGTGCACGTCGTTCTCCCCGGCGTTCTTCCCCGTCGTGTCGGCCCCGCCCGCGGTCGTCCCGTCGGCGTCATCGGTGGTGCTGGTGGCGGCGAGCTGCTCGGCCACGCCCGGCACCGTGGTGGCCACCGAACGGGTCTGCGCCAGGCAGCTCCCGCCGCCCGCCTCGCAGGTCGCGGTGCCCGTGGAGGTGCGGGGCTTCCCGTCGGCCACGGCGCCGTCCCAGGCCGCCGAGCTGGTGCGGGCGCTGCCGGAGCAGTCCGCGCCGGCCGAGCACTCCACCGACGCGCTCGCCGACGAGGTGCTCGACGGGCCGGTGGCCGGCGCGCCGTCGACCGGGCGCCCGGTGGCCGGGTCGATCGTGACGAAGTCGGGGGCGCTGGAGGCCGCCGAGCTGGTCTCACCGCTGCAGCCGCCACCGGTGACGGTGCAGTCCGCGCTCGCCTCGGATCCGCGGGCGTGCGGCGACACCGCCGTGTCCCGCGCGCTCGTCGACGAGGTCGCGCTGCCGCCGCACTCGGTGCCGGCGCCACCGGTGCAGGCCACCGCCGCCAACGCGTGCGAGACGCTCACCGGGCCCGACACCGCCGCGACGCCGCCGCCTGACGTCGTCGCCGGGTCACGGTCGGCCACCTCGGTGTCGGACTCCGTGGTGCAGGTGCCAGCCGTGCCGTGGACCGTGCAGGTGGAGGACCCGGTGCTGTCGCGGACGCCGGTGACGTCACCGGACGCCGCACCCGTCGTGCGGCTCGTGCCGCGCCCGGTGCACTCCTCGGTCCAGCAGTCGGTCCGCGTACCGGCCTGGCTGCCCGCCGACATGGTCCGCGCCGCGGGCCCCGCACCGCCGCCGTCGCCAAACGCCTGCTGGGCGTCCGCGGCCCGGTCGCCGATCTGCGAGTCCGACTCCGCGCTGCACCGACCGGCGCTCGTGTCACAGTCCGCCGACCCGCTCGTCGTCCGGACCGCGGCCTTCACCACACCCTCAGCGGCGCCCGCCGTCACCGAACCCCGCGTCGCGGTGGTGGCCGCGCCCTCGCAGTCAGCCGATCCCGCGCATTCCGCGCTCGCGTCGGCGGAACTGTGGCCCGCCGCGTCGCCACCGGCGGAGAGCGGGCTCGCGTCCGCGGGATTGTCGAGGCTGCTGCCGGTGCGGGCCGAGCACGACCCGTCGGCGATCGCGCAGTCGGCCGTCGCCGACGTCGTCCGCTTCCACGGCGAGGCCCCGGCGCCGAGGGCCGCGGTCGCGTCCCCGGTCGCCGTGCTGCTCGTCGAGCTCGCGCCCGTGCCCGTGCAGTCCGGCCCGCCGTGGGGGCAGTCGACGGTCACACCGGCGTCGCTCGCGCCGTTCGACGCGAAGGTGGTGCGAGCGGTGTCGACGTCGGTGACCGCCCACCACTCCGGGGCGGCCCGGTGGGACTCGGCGCCGACCTCGGAGCTGCTGTCGGCGCGGCACGCGCCCCCGGCGGCGTCGCAGGTGGCGGAGCCGTCGGTCGTCTCCCGGCGCGGCGTGACGGCGGCTTCGCCGGCCCCGGCGCCCTCGGTCTGGACGGTGGCGGCGCGCGTCTTCGTCGTCGCCGTACCGGTGCAGCCGGTCGATCCGGCGCCGCACTCGACCGCCGCGCTGCCGCGGCCGGCCCCGGCCACGCTCCCACGCGCGTCCTCGCCGCCGTCCCAGGCCGCAGCCTCGGTACCCGTGTCAGAGTTGCCAGAGGTGTCGGTGGTGCTCTCGGCCCGGCAGCCGCCGGTGGTCGTGGTGCAGGTCGCGGAACCGTCGGCCGCAGCGGTTCCGGACGTCGCGTCCGCGCCGGCGGCGGTGTTCGCCGTGGAGCCGGAGCCGGTGCGCGTCGCAGCGGAGCCCGCGCAGTCGTCGGACGCGCAGTCGACGGCGGCGTCGGCCCAGCTGCGCCCGCCGCCCTCGGCCTGCCCGCCCCGGCCCGCCGCATCCTGCTGCGCCGCGCCGCGGACGTCGCCGGCGTCCTCGTTCCACTCGTCCACGGCCTGCTCGTCCCGGCCGTGCTGCTCGGTCTCCCCCGCGGCCTGGGAACCGCTGGCAGCGGAGCAGCGTCCGTCGGTGACGGCGCAGTCCGCGCTGCCGGTCGTGGTCTCCTTCGAGGTCCCCTCGCGGCGCACCGCGGCGGTGGCGGTGCTGGACCCGCCGGTGGTGGTGGCCGCCTTGCCCGTGCAACCGCCTGCGCCATCAGCACACCCGGCCTCGGCGTCGGCCATGACGGGAGTAAAGCGGTCGCCCAGCGCCACCGTGCTGGTGGTGTCGCAGCCCTCACCGCCGCCGTTGCACTCGGCCGAGGCCTTCGCCTCGCGCTTGCGGTCGGACCGCGTCTCGCTCGGGAGGGCGCGCTCGTCGGCGCCGCCGGTGCTGGTGGTCGTGCAGGTGCCGTCCTCGGACCGGCAACCCGCCTCACCCCCTGCCGCGTCGGAGAGGCCGTCCACGCCACAGCGCCCGGTGCACGACGCCGTGGTCGACGCCTGCGCGGTGGTCGTCTCGTCCTCGGACGGCTCGGCACCGGGTACGCCGTGCGTCCGGCGCACGTCCCGTCGTCTGTCTCGCAGACCGCGGCCGCCCCCGAGCGGGTGGCCCGGCTGTTCTGGCCGCAGTCCCCGGCCTTCACCGAACACGCCGCCGACGCCGTGTTCTCCCCCGTCGTGGTGCTGCTGCGGCACCCCTTGCCCGCACCGGTCAGATCACACGACGCCACACCCTTGGTGTTCCCGGAGCGGGTCTGCACCGCACACCCCGACGACACCCCCGCCAGCGCCACGCAGCGGTCCCGCACCTGCTCTCCCTCGGCGTCCTCACTCACGGACCCGCACTCGACGAACACACCACTCGAACCGCAGCCCGCCGTCGAGCCCTCCCCGTCCGGACCATCGGCTGGGACCGTGCTCGTCTCACCGCGACCGGTGGCCTCGCGCAGCTCGTCGGTGGCCGCGTAGACCTCGTCCTTGCGCTCCTCGTGCTCCCGCACGTTCTTCCGGTGCGTCGCCGCCTTCACGTCACCGGAGGAGACCTTCTTCTTCTCCTTCGCCAGCGCCGCTTCGCGCTTGCTGATCTCCCGGTGCCCCTCGACGACCTCGTCGACCAGCCCGGCACGCTCCGGCGATAGCTTCGCTGCCTCGTCCTCGACCTGCTTCTCGAGCTTCTTGTGCTTCTTCTGGTTCTGCGCGTGCTTCTTCTTGCTGACGTCCCCGGACGCGACCTTCTTCTTCTCCCGGTCCAGGGCCTTCTTGCTCTTGTCGACCTCGACCCGACCCTCGAGCACCTTCTCGGTCTGCTCGGCGGAGTCGTCGTAGGCGACCCACTCGCCGTCGCGCCACTCGCCCTCGGAGTTGGACCAGGTGTCGGTCTCCTCGTCCCATTCCCAGCCCTCGCCACTCGGCGGCGCGCGCGGGCCTCCCTCGGACGCCGACCGGGAGTGCACCCGATCGGTGGCGCAGTCCGCCGCGTCGTCGGACGTGCACGACGGCGAGTGGTTCCCGTCGTCGAAGCGGGTCGCGTCGGCTTCTGCGTCGTCGGCGTCGAACTGCGACTCCGCGGACGAGGGACGTGCCTGCTTCCGCTTTTCCGCACGCGCACCGCGCTCGCCGTCGATGTGCTGGGCGGCCTCGTCGAGCACCGCGCGGACCCCCCGGACCGCGCGCCGCAACTCCTTCGCCTCCCCGCGATCCCGACCCGATTGCGCGATCTCGTCCACCAGCTTCGCGGTCACGCCGGCGACATCACCGCCGTCGGCGATCGCGGTCCGCGCAGCCTCGACCCGCTTCATCAAACGGGCAGCCACTTCGCGCTGTGCCTCGCCGTCGGTGCCACGCTCATCGGCCTCGGCGTTCTTCCGGTCCTTCCTCTTCCCGTTCTTCTTCGCGTCGTTCCGCTCCCCGGCCTCGTCGTCGGTCACGGAGAGTTCCTTCTCCAGCTCCCGGACAGCCCGGTCGAAGTCGTTCTGCAGGGCGGCGGTGGCATCCCGCGCCGTGTCCGCACCGGCGTCCTCGACGCGGTCGGTCAGCTCGGTAATGGTGCCGACCACGTCGAGCTGCGGCTCGGCACGCGAATCATCGTCACGGTCCCGGGCCGAGTCCTTCGCATCGTCGTCCTTCGCCTTGCCACCGTCGCGCTCGTCGCCGCGTGCCGATCCGTCATTCTTCCGGTCGGCCTTCTTCTTCCGATCGCCCTTCGCGCCCTTCATGTCGACGCGCTCATGGTCGGAAGCGCCCAGGATGTCGGTCACGAGCGCGGCGTTCCGGGCCTCGAGCGCGCGTTCCAGCTTCGCCTTCTGCTCGGCAGTCGCGTCGCGGACGTACTCCTGAACCTTCTCCCGCGGCTCGCTACCGATGCGCCTGCGGTCCGACTTCTCGTCGGCCTTCTTCCGGGTCGACGCGGCCACGACCCGGTTCGCATACTCCCGCGCCTCGGCTGTCAACTCCGCCGCGACCTCCTCGGTGGCCACGCGGGCTTCGGTGTCGTCGTCGCTGCGCTTCTTCGCGGACTTCTTCTTCTCGCCGTCGCCCTTCGTGGACTTCCGCGCGGCGCCGTCACGATCAGAAGCGGCCGCATCCACGGTACCGCCGGAGGCCTTCTTCTCGGACTTCGTGTCGGAGTTGTTCTTGCCGGAGGCCTTCGTCGACCCGTCCTCGTCCGACTTCTCGGCCGAGTCGCTGTTCGCGGACTCCTTCTTGCGGGGCTCCTTCTTCTCGGCGCCCTTCTTCTCGGCGCACTTCTTGCCGGACTCCTCGCTCTCGGAGTCCTTCTTGCTGTCGCTCTTCTTGCTGTCGTCCTTCTTGCTGTCGCTCTTCTTGCTGTCGCTCTTCTTGCCGTCGCTCTTCTTGCCGTCGCTCTTCTTGCCGTTCTTCTCCGAGTTCTTCCCGGAGCCCTTGCTCTTACCCGCGTCCTTGTCGCCAGAGGGCTTTTCCTTGCCTCCCTTCTGCGCGCCCTGCGTCACAGCGGCGGCCGGCATCGTCACGGCCGCGGAAGCGGGCGACGCCAGGAAGGCGGCTCCCATCCACAGCACGACGACAGTGGCAGCCAGACCGAGCAACCACCGCAGCACACCCAGCAACCGCTGGGCCGGCGAGAGTCGCAACCGCACGACGGCGTCAGCGCACACGGCGTGGCCAATGGCCACGTCGTGGTGTGCGGACTGACTGCGCATGTCGGGGTGCTCCCAGAGTCGCCGAAGAGGGTTGCCGTGCGGAGATGTGCTGCGAGAGACAACTCGCGAACCAACGATGACGTGCAGAAACGCCAGGGGACCCACACGTCGCGCCTGAGGCAGCGACCCGCAACCGGACGGTCGACTTCACGTCCAGCAGCCCCTGCGGTGGCCATACCCGGTGCCCGTTGCGCTACGTCAGCAACCGGCAGGTGCGGCACCACATCCCCGACCCGAAGGCCGAAGTGAACGGGACGCTACCAGAAGCCGACGCGGTTGACGAGATCGACTTCGCCGCGGCGGCGGCGACGGACGGCCTCGAGCGAGGGACGTGCGGAGCGGCACGAGCACGGCCGGCGCCTCCGTCCCGAGCTCCGGGAAGGTGCTGGAACGCCTGCCGGAGGGTGTCATCTCGCCAGGGACTTCGTGCTCCGGGCAGCGTCGATGCCGGCGCCCTTCGCGCTTCTCACACCGCGCGGCCGTAAGCATTCAGCCCGATCTTGAGCGTGACCTCGTGTCGGGGTCAGTGTGATCTTGGCGGCAGTGGCGTGTCGATCACGAATGATCGGCTGGTCTGCGGTGTGATCTTGGGGTGTCCGAGCCGG
>NZ_JAHKRK010000078.1 GCF_019396355.1 Pseudonocardia nigra | reverse complement strand
CTGCGCCTGCGGGGGGCCCCCCCCGGTCAGGTCACGGTCGCCGCGGTCACCGAGGTGACCGCGATCGCCACCGGAGCCGCCGTGCTCGGGGTCGCCGCGCAGTGGGTGCTGGCACCTGCGCTCGCGCACATCGAGTTGGCGGGCGGCGACTGGTTCGCCGCGGATCTGCGGCCGTCGCCGCTGGCGGCGCTCGGCATCATCGGGGGTGTCGCGCTACTGGCCACCGTGGCCGCCCTCGGGGGGATGCGGCAGGTCGTGGTCGGCCCGCTCGGCGTCGTCCGCCGGCAGCGGCCGGGCGGGGCGCGGCTGCTGCGGCTGCTCGGCCTGGTGGCCGGGGTGGCGGTGTTCGGGATCGCGCAGCTCGCCAGCCGGACCGGCCCGACGGCCGTCGCCGGGATCGTGTTCGCGGTCGGCGTGCTCGCGATGTTCGGCACGGTGTCGCTGATCGGGCCGCTCGTGGTGCGACTGCTCGGGTCCGCCATGGTCCGCTCGGCGCGCTCACCCGCCGCCCTGCTGGCCGGCCGCAGGCTGCTCGACGACCCGCGGGGCGCGTTCCGGCCGCTGGCCGGGCTCACCCTCGCCGTGTTCGTCGCAGGGTTCATCGCGCCGCTGACGGCGGTCGTGTCGGGCACGGCTGTCGGTGACGACCGTGCGCTGCTGCTCGAACCTCCGCCCGGGGTCGTCGCGGCGGACCTCGAGGCCGCGGCGGAGGACCGCCTCGCGCAGCGGGGGATCCCCGCCGAGGTCACCGTGGCCGAGGTGCGGGACGAGCTCGGGGTGTCCGTCGTCCCGTCGGACGCGGTGGACCGGGAGCGGGTGCGCACCGCGCTCGCACCGCTCGTGCCGGGGACGCCCGTGCTCACCGCCGTGGAACGGGACCTGTTCGGCGTCGTCCTCGTCGCCGACGTGCAACGCGGCGTGCTCGTCGTGCTGGTCGGAACGTTCCTGATCGCCGCCACGGCCACCGGGACGGCAGCGGCCGCGCGGGTGCTCGACCACCGCAAGCTGCTGCGGATGCTGCGCCTTGCCGGCACACCGCTGGACGTGCTCGACGCCGCCCGCCGCGCGGAGACGGTCCGCCCGCTGCTCGTGCTGGGCGCCATCGCGCTGGGGCTGGGGCTGCTGTGCGCGTCCCCGTTCGCCCTCGCGGCCGCGGCGCTGGAACCGGCCGGGCTCGCCGTGCTCGGCGCGGTGCTCGTGGGCGGGGTGGGTCTCGTGGTCGCCGCGTCCGCGGCGTCACGGCCGCTGCTGCGCTCCGTCGCCACCGCCCCCGGGCGGGACGACGACTGAGCGGAGCTTGCGGAGCGAACCTCAACACCGACCTGATCACCTGAACCGGAGGACATGTGACCACCGTTGACGCGCCCCGCCACGCGCGCGCCGCGGCCGCCACGGCCGTGGACCTCGTGAAGGTCCACGGCCGCGGTGACGCCGCCGTGCGCGCCCTGGACGGCGTGGACCTCGAGATCCCCGCGGCCCGATTCACCGCCGTCATGGGCCCGTCCGGGTCCGGCAAGTCCACGCTCATGCACCTGCTCGCCGGGTTGGACACGGCGACGTCGGGCCGGGTACTGCTCGGCGACACCGACCTGACCGCCTGCAACGACGCCCAGCTCACGGCCCTGCGCCGGGAGCGGATCGGCTTCGTGTTCCAGAACTTCAACCTGCTCCCGCAGCTCACGGCGGAGCAGAACATCGAGCTGCCGTCCCGGCTGGCCGGGCGCCGCACCGACGCCGGCCGGCGCTCGGCGCTGATCGACCTGCTCGGGATCGGCGACCGGCTCGGGCACCGGCCCACCGAACTGTCCGGGGGTCAGCAGCAGCGCGTGGCGGTGGCCCGTGCGCTGCTGGGCAGGCCCGACGTCGTGTTCGCCGACGAGCCCACCGGCAACCTCGACACCGCGAGCGGGCACGAGCTGCTCGGTCTGCTGCAGGCGTCGGTGCGCGACTTCGGGCAGACCGTCGTCATGGTCACCCACGACCCGGTGGCGGCGTCGTTCGCCGACGAGGTCGTGCTGCTGCGCGACGGGCGACTCGCCGGCACGGTCCCCGACCCGCGCCCGGAGTCGGTGCTCGCGGCGCTGTCGGCCCTGTCGGAGCGGGCGCGGCCCGGGGCGGCCGTCTGATGGCCGGCTCCGCCGCGGGCGCACTGCTCGCCGAGACCCGGCGCCGACCGGGCCGGCTCCTGCTCACCGGGCTCGCCGTCACGGTCGCCACCGTCTTCGCCGCAGGCACCCTGCTGTTCACGGAGACGCTGCGCACCCACCTCACCGAGAACAGCGAGCAGACGCCCGACGGCGCCGCCGCCGTGGTGCTCCCGAACCGGCTGCCCGGAGACGCGGATCTCGACCTGGTCCGCGAGGTCGCCGCCGTCGACGGCGTGGCCGAGGCCGTCGGGGTGTGGACCGCGTTCCTGCCCGCGAACGCGGGCGGCGCGAGCACCAACTGGCTCGTGGTGTCCGACCCGATGGACGGGCCGTTGAGCCGGGTGTCCGCGGTGGTGCAGGGCAGTGCCCCGGCAGCCGCCGACGAGGCGGCCGTCGACGTCGCCACCGTCGAGCGCACCGGGGTCGCGCCCGGCGACACCGTCGGCGTCGCGGGCGAGGACGGCACGCCGCGCACGCTGACCGTCACGGCGGTGGTGGACATGGCGAGCAGCCCGATGAACACGCTGGTGGTCGCCCCGGAGACCGTCGCAGGGCTCGGCGGGTGGCTGGACCAGGTCGACCTGGCGGCGGCCCCGGACGTGACGGACGCGGTGTTGGCCGACCGTGTGGGCGAGGCCCTGGGCGCGCCGGACGCCGTGCGCACCGGCGCGCGGCAGCGGGCCGGCGAGGTCGAGCAGGCGTCCGCGTCGGTGAACGCGACGCTCGTCGGGATCGGGGTGTTCGCCGGCCTGGCGGTGGTGGCCGCCGCGGTGGTCGTGGCGTCGACGTTCCGGATCGTGCTGACCCAGCGGCGCACGCAGCTCGCGCTGCTGCGCTGCATCGGGGCGCGGCGCGGGCAGGTGATCGGAGCCGTGCTCGCCGAGGCCGTGGTGACCGGCGTGGTCGCGGGCCTGCTCGGGACGGGCGTCGCCGTGGCCGCCGGGTACGGATTGCTGGCGGTGCTCGGGGCGATGGGCATGGAGGGCATGCCCGCGCTGGTGCTGTGGTGGCCGGGCCTGGGCGGGGTGCTGCTGGTGGCGGTGCTCGCCACCGTGGCGGCCGCGGTCGTGCCCGCGCTCGCCGCGGCGCGGATCCCCCCGGTCGCCGCGCTCGGCTCGGCCGGTGCCGGGGAGGCGGGCGCAGCCGGCACGGGTCGCCGACTGGCGCTCGCCGCCGTCCTCGCCGCCGCTGCGGCCGGCCTCGCCGGGCTCGCGCTCGGCCCGGCCGCGGGGTCGATGGAGCTTGCGATGGTCGTGCTGGCGGCGTCCGGGATGACGGCGTTCGCGGCGCTCGTCGCCGCGGGCCCGGTGCTGGTGCGCGGGCTCGGCGTCACCGCGGGACGCGCCATCGCTGCCGTCGGAGGCGCCTCCGGCAGGCTCGCGACGGCCAACGCGGCCCAGGTGCCGCGTCGGACCGCGGCGACGATCTCCGTGCTGGCCCTCGGCGTCGGCCTGACATCGGCCCTGTTCGTCGGCCTGGCCTCGACGCAGGCGGGGGCCGAGCGCAGCATCGAGCGGCAGTTCCCGAGCGACATCGTGATCGCCGCACCCGACGGGGCGAGCGGCGAGGCCCTCGCCGTTCGGCTGGGCGAGGACCCGCAGCTCGTCGTGCGGGCCGAGGGTGCCGGCGTGCTGGTGGACCCCGCACCGGGCGTCGACGTCGAGGCGGCCCGCGCGGCGGTGGAGGCGGCCGCGGGCGCACAGCCCGGGATGCTCGTGCAGTACGCGGGCGACGCGCGCGCCGAGCTGGAGTCGACGGTCGGGATCGCGCGGATGATCGGGCTGGGCCTGGTCGGGATGACGATGCTCGTCGCGGTCGTCGGCGTCGGAGTGACGCTGATGCTGTCGGTCACCGAGCGGACCCGCGAGACGGGGCTGCTGCGCGCGGTGGGGCTGTCCCGGCCCGGTGTGCGGGCGATGGTGGCGTGGGAGGCCGCGTTGAGCGGCACAGGCGCCGGGGTCGTGGGCGCTGCGATCGGCGCCGGCTACGGGCTGCTCGGCGTGCACGTGCTCGAGGTCGCACCGGGGTCCGCGACCGTGCCGGTGCCGCTGCTCGCGGGGCTGGTGGTCGGCGTCGTCGCGGTCGCGGTGCTGGCCGCGGTGGTCCCGGCGGTCCGGGCCGCGCGGGTGGCGCCCATTCGGGCGTTGCAGGATGCGTAGCTAGCCCAGGAGCGCGTCGAGGTCGATCTCGACGGGGAACGGCGCGGTGGCCGTGAACGTCCCGGTCACCGTGCCGCCGTCGGCGTAGCCGAACTCGCCCGCCAGATGACAGGCGAGCAGGGAGACCGGCTCGGCGATGTCGACGATCCAGTAGTGCGGGATCCCCGCGTCGGCGTACTCGCCACGCTTGTGCACGTAGTCGGTGCGGCGTGACCCGGGGGACAGGAGCTCGACCACGACCAGTACCTCGGACGCACGAATGACGCCGCCATCGCGCCGGACCCGCAGCCGCGCGTCCTGCTGCACGACCACGAGATCGGGGCGTCGGACCGTGCCCGGTGCGTCCGACGGTGCCAGCTCGAGATCGACGTCCATGTCGGGGATGACCTCGACCCCCGCGGGGAGGTTGCGCTCCAGCTGCATCGCCATCCGGAATGCGGCCCGATTGTGGTCGGGGGCCGGGCTCGGCGACATCAACAACCGCCCTTCCACCAGCTCGCTGTAGCCGAGCTCGATCTCCCCGATCTCGAGGTACTCGGCCACGGTCAGCAGGTGTGGCGGTGCCACCGGCTGGATCGTCACACGAACCTCCTCCTCCGTCCGGTCAGTGTGGCACGGAGGAGGAGGTTCTCCGTCGGTCGCTCAGGCCTCGATCGGCTCCAGCACGAACACGGGGATCTGCCGGTCGGTCTTCTTCTGGTAGTCGGCGTAGTCGGGGTAGGCCGCGACGGCCCGCTCCCACCACTGCGCCTTCTCCTCGCCGGTGACCTCGCGCGCGCGGTAGTCGTTCGTCTTCGTGCCGTCCTGCAGCTCGACGTGCGGATCGGCCTTGACGTTGTGGTACCAGACCGGGTGCTTCGGGGCGCCGCCCAGCGACGCGACGATCGCGTAGCGGCCGTCGTGCTCGACCCGCATGAGCGGCACCTTGCGCAGCTTGCCGCTCTTCACCCCGCGGGTGGTCAGCAGGATCACCGGGCTGCCCTTGATGTCGACGCCCTCGGTCGTGTCCTCCGCCAGGATCTTCTCGGTCTGGTCGCGGACCCAGCCGGTCGGGCTCAGCTCGTACTCACCGTCCAGTGGCATGTCGTGATCCAACGGCGGAGGCGGCGCCGATCTTCCCCGTCCTGGCGTGTGTACGCCCGACGGGCTACCGTCGGCGCCGAACGGGAGCTCGCAGCAGCGGGCTGAGAGGGCGGCTGGCGCGCCGCCGACCGACCGAACCTGTCCGGATCGAGGCCGCACCTCGCGGATCACGACCGCGGTCTTCGCGCCCAGATGGCCCCTGGCTGCGTTGTCGGCAGGCCCGGGTACGGCCCGGTACGACGGCGCCTACCTCCGCCTTGCCAGGAGTCATCTGGATCACGAAGCCCATCGCCCGTGATCCACGAGGCACGGCCTGGGCCGGCGTAGGGAGGACTGGACGAATGGGTGAAGCGACGATCGGCGTCACACCGCCGCGGGTCATGACGATCGCGGGCACCGACTCGGGCGGTGGTGCCGGCGTCGCGGCCGACCTGCGCGCCTTTGCCGCGTGCGGGGTGCACGGGTGCCTCGCGGTCACCGCCGTCACGGTGCAGAACTCGGTGGGCGTCAGCGGTGTGCACACGGTGCCACCGGAGACCGTCGCCGCCCAGATCGAGACCGTGGCGGGCGACATCGGCCTGGACGCGGTGAAGACGGGCATGCTCGCCGGCTCGGCGATCATCGAGGCGGTCGCGGCGGCGTGCGAACGCGTCGGGATCGGCGCCGGGGGCCGTACCCCGCTGGTGATCGACCCCGTCGCGGCGTCGATGCACGGCGACCAGTTGCTCGCCGACGAGGCGCTCGAGGCGTTCCGCGCGCTGCTCTTCCCGCGCGCCACGGTGATCACCCCCAACCTCGACGAGGTGCGGCTGCTCATCGGGATCGACGTGCACGACCGCGCGGCCCAGTACGAGGCGGCGAAGGTGCTGCACGGGCTCGGCCCGCGCCACGTGCTCGTCAAGGGCGGGCACCTGAGCGAGGACGTCGACGGCTGCGTCGACCTGCTCTACGACGGCCACACGTTCACCGAGCTGCCCGGCCCCCGTTTCGACACCGGCAACACCCACGGCGGCGGCGACAGCATGGCCGCCGCGATCGCCTCCGGCCTGGCCCGCGGGATGGCGGTGCCGGACGCCGTGGCGTTCGGGAAGCGCTACATCGTCGAGGCCGTCCGCCACTCCTACCCGTTGGGTGCCGGCCACGGCCCGGTGTCGCCGCTGTGGGCGGTGCGCCCGTGGTGGGACGAACCGCAGCACGCCGGCCTCGCTCCGAGCACGTTGCAGTAGAGCCACCATGCTGCGATCCCCGTGACCGACTCCGGCGGTCGCCTGCCTCTGCCCGTCGCGGGTCAGCGGTAGATGTCGGCCGGCGTCACCAGGGTCAGCGCCGGATCGTGCTCCGCCCGGGCCGTCAGCTGTTCGTCGAAACCGCTCCGGGAGAACAGGAACCGTTGCGCCGCGACGGCGCCGGCGTAGGGAGCGAGGTGGTCGAGCAGGTGCAGCTCGGCGAGTCCGAGCGGCCGGGCCGTCCACTTGCACATGCCGACGACCAGCGGCCGGCGGTCCCCGTCCACACCGACGACGTCGATCTCCCGCTCCTCGGTCCGGCGCCCGTCCCCGGTGTGGACGGGACCCCGCCAGCGGCCCACCGCCGTCACGCCCTACACCACGGCCAGGACGTGCTGCTGGGAGATGCCTTCCCACGCCCGGGACGTGAACTCGTGGAGCTGCGGCAGGACGGTCGCCTCGACGTAACGCGTCGCGAGCTCGGTGGAGCGGAGCTGGGAACGGGCGGGCTCGACGAACCGGTGGTGCAACCGGAGGAAGGGGTCGCTGATGGCGTAGCCGATCTTGCGCGTCCTGGGCGACGCCGTGACCGGGCGCTGCCGTTCCACCAGTCCGAGCCGTTCCAGCGTGTCGAGCAGCTTCGTCACGTGCGCCGGCGCGAGCTGGACGCCTTGGCTGATCTGGTTGTTGCGGTTGTGGCCGTGGGCGATGGAGCGGAGGACGGCGATGTGCGCAGCCGGTTCCGGGATGGACTGGCGGAGCATCAGCTCCGCTTCGTCGTGGAGGAGCCCGTTCGCTGGAACACCTCGCTCAGCAGGTTCGCCGCCAGCGGCCGGTTGTCCCGGAACCGGTCGAGGTAGTACGGGACGCCCCCGCACACGGCGTACGTCCGGATCCGGTCCTCAGGCGAGTACGAGGGCTGGAACAGCCCGGCGTCGGACGGGGTGAACGCCTCGACCCGCAGCTGCCCGTGCCCGGTCACCGGTCAGCCGGGCACGTAGCTGGCCCAGTTCGTCGACCCGGTTCAAGAAGCCACGGTTGGATCCTACGTAGGATTTTCCGTCCGAGGAAAACCCCATGCAGGATCGAGCGTTGCGCGATCACCCGTCCGAGCGGGGCGCGCATCGGGCGGGGCAGCGGGATAGGCTCCCCGGTGATGAGCGAGCTTGCGAGTGAACCCGTGTCACAGCGCCTGCGCGAAGCGCCGGCCGAGCGCAGCGAGGTCGTGCAGGTGAGCGAGCTTGCGAGTGAACCCGTGTCACAGCGCCTGCGCGAAGCGCCGGCCGAGCGCAGCGAGGTCGTGCAGGTGAGCGAGCTTGCGAGTGAACCCGTGTCACAGCGCCTGCGCGAAGCGCCGGCCGAGCGCAGCGAGGTCGTGCGATGAGCATCATGGGCACGCGCGTGGTCCGCACCGAGGATCCGGTGTTCCTCTCCCGGGGCGGCACGTACACCGACGACCTGACCGACGAGCGACTCACGGGCGCCTTGCACCTCACGCTCGTGCGGTCCCCACTCGCGCACGCGCGGATCACCGGGATCGACGTCGAGGGGGCCCGCGAGGCGCCCGGCGTGGTCGCGGTGCTCACCGGCGCCGACATCGACCTGGCGCCGGCGAAGCTGTTCGCGGGTGCCCCGGACGGGATGGTCCGGCAGTGGCTGGCCACCGACAAGGTCCGGTTCGTCGGGGAGCCGGTCGCAGCCGTGCTCACCGAGGAGTCCTACCAGGGGCAGGACGCGGCCGACCTCGTCGAGGTCGACTACGACCCCCTGCCCGCCGTCATCGACCTGAAGGCGGCGCTGTCGGACGAGGTGCTGCTGTTCGACGAGGTCGGCACCAACCTCGCCGGCGGGTTCGGGCACGACAAGCAGTTCGACGAGAACTTCTTCGACGACTGCGACGTCGTCGTCACCCACGAGATCGTCAACCAGCGGCTGGCCGCCGCCCCGCTGGAGACGCGCGCCGCCGCCGCGGCGTGGGGCGACGACGGGCGCGTCACGCTCTGGACCTCCACGCAGAACGCGCAGGCCGCCCGCGACGAGATCGCCGGCTGGCTCGGCATCGACGGCGCGCAGATCCGCCTGATCACGCCCGACGTCGGGGGCGGGTTCGGCGCGAAGATCGGCGCCGACCCGGAGTTCGCGCTCGTCGCGTGGCTCGCGCGGCGCGTCGGCCATCCGGTGCGCTGGAGCGAGACGCGCTCCGAGAACATGACGGGGATGGTTCAGGGCCGCGCCCAGCTGCAGACCATCACGATCGGCGGCAACCGCGACGGCGACGTGCTCGCCTACCGCCTCGACGTGCTCGCCGACGCCGGTGCCTATCCGCGTCTGGGCATGTTCCTGCCGTTCTTCACGCGGATGATGGCGCCGGGCGTCTACGACATCCCCAAGGTGGAGTCGCGGGCCCGCACGGTCGTCACCACCACGACGTCCACGGGCGCCTACCGGGGCGCGGGCCGCCCGGAGGCCACCGCCGCGATCGAGCGGGCGATGGACCTGTTCGCGGCCGAGATCGGCAAGGACCCGGCCGAGGTGCGCAGGCGCAACGTCGTGGCGCCGGAGAAGTTCCCGTTCAAGACCAAGGGCGGGGCCGTCTACGACAGCGGCGAGTACGCCAAGGCCATCGACCGCGTGCTGGAGGCGGCGGGCTACGCCGAGCTGCGCGCCGAGCAGGCCACCCGCCGGGAGCGGGGCGACACGGTGCAGCTGGGCATCGGCGTCTCGGCCTATGTCGAGATCACCGGTGGCGGGGCGTTCAGCGAGGACGCCTCGGTGGAGGTGCACAGCGACGGCACGGTCACGGTGCTCACCGGTACCTCCCCGCACGGTCAGGGGCACGCCACGGCGTGGGCGATGCTCGCCAGCGAGCACCTCGGCATCCCGATCGAGAAGATCACGGTCAAGCACGGCGACACCGACCTCATCCCGCGCGGTGCCGGCACGATGGGTTCGCGCAGCCTCCAGACCGGCGGCGTGGCCGTCTACCAGGCGGCGGGCGAGCTCGTGGAGCTGGCCAAGCAGCGCGCCGCCGACCTGCTCGAGGCCAACGCCGACGACCTCGAGGTCGCCGACGGCCGCGTCGCGGTGAAGGGCACCGACACGGGCGTCACGCTCGCGCAGCTCGCCGAGCGCGAGCAGCTCAAGGTCGACACCGTCTTCGACAGCGGCGCACCCACGTTCCCGTTCGGCGCGCACGTCGCCGTCGTGGAGGTCGACGTCGAGTCCGGCAAGGCCGTCGTCGACCGGATCGTCACCGTCGACGACGCGGGCCCCGTGCTCAACCCGCTGCTCGCGGAGGGCCAGCGCCACGGCGGGATCGCCCAGGGCATCTCCCAGGCGCTGCTCGAGGAGGTCGTCTACGACGCCGACGGCAACCCGCTGACGGCCACGTTCGCCGACTACGGGTTCCCGTCGGCCGCCGAGCTGCCCAGCTTCACGCTGGTCGACATGGCCACGCCGACCACGCTCAACCCGATCGGCGCCAAGGGCATCGGCGAGGCCGGAACGATCGGCGCCACGCCGGCCGTCCAGAGTGCGGTGGTCGACGCCGTGTCGCACCTCGGCGTCCGCCACATCGACATGCCGACCACCCCGCTGCGGGTGTGGGAGGCCATCCAGGTTGCAGGAGGTGCGACGTGACCGAGCTTGCGAGGTCACCATTGGACACAGCACCGTCGGGCACGAGGCCGACGAGCGTCAGCGAGGAGGTCTCGTGACCCAGAAGGTCCAGATCACGGTCAACGGGGAACCGACCACGGCGGACGTGGAGCCGCGGCTGCTGCTCGCGCACTACGTGCGCGACATCGTCGGGCTCAAGGCCACCAACATCGGCTGTGACACGACGTCCTGCGGCGCCTGCACGGTGCTGCTCGACGGCGAGTCGGTGAAGGCGTGCACGGTGCTCGCGGTGCAGGCCGACGGGCAGTCGGTCACCACCATGGAGGGGCTGTCGCCGGACGCCGAGCAGCTGCACCCGGTGGCCGCGGCCTTCCGGGCCGAGCACGGGCTGCAGTGCGGCTTCTGCACGCCCGGCATGGTGATGGCCGCGGCCGGGCTGCTCCAGGAGAACCCGAAGCCCACCGAGCGCGAGGTGCGGGAGGGCCTGGAGGGGAACCTCTGCCGCTGCACCGGCTACCACAACATCGTCCGCGCGGTGCTGGCCGCGTCCGGCCAGGACCCGGACGCGGCCGAGGACTCCGCACCCGGGCTCGCTGCGCCCGGCTTCGCCACCGGGAGCGGCGCATGATCCCCGTCGGTTTCGACTACGCCCGGCCCGACTCGGTCGACGGCGCCCTCGCCCTGCTCGCCGAGCACGGTGAGGACGCCACGGTGCTGGCGGGCGGCCACTCGCTGCTGCCGGTGATGAAGCTCCGGCTCGCCGCGCCGGAGCTGGTCATCGACATCGGCAAGCTCACCGAGCTGAACTACGTCCGCGTGGACGGCGACGAGATCGCCATCGGCGCCGGCACCCGCCACCGCACCCTCGAGGCGTCGGACGAGCTGGCCACGGAGTGCCCGCTCCTGCCCGCGGTCGCGCGCACCGTGGGTGACCCCCAGGTGCGTCACCGCGGCACCCTCGGTGGCTCGCTCGCCCACGCCGACCCCGCGTCCGACCTGCCCGCCGCGGTGCTCGCGCTCGGTGGCACGGTCGTGCTGCGCAGCCCCCGCGGGGAGCGGCAGGTGCCGATCACCGGCTTCTACACCGGTGTCTTCTCGTCGGTGAAGGAGCCGGACGAGCTGATCGTCGAGGTCCGGGTGCCCCGCACCGGCGGCGCCGGGTGGGCCTACGAGAAGTTCACCCGACGGGCGAACGACTGGGCGATCGTCGGCGTGGCCGTCGTCGACGGGCGCGTCGGGCTGGTCAACATGGGGCCCACCCCGCTGCGGGCGTCGGCCACCGAGGCCGCGTTGGCCGACGGTGCGTCCATCGCCGACGCCGCCGGGCTGGCCGACCAGGGCACCGACCCGGTTGACGACCTCGCCGCCACGAAGGAGTACCGCCGGCACCTGGCGCGGGTTCTCACCCGTCGCGCGCTCACCACTGCCGCGGGCGGCTGAACTTCCGTCGCTCGACCGGGGAACACCATCCCGGATCGTGCATGGTTTGACCGATCGGGGGAACCGGATCGGTGTGAGCCACTACGAGCCGGTACGAGCTCGGCCCGGTGATCGGCATCGGGTCGTCGGCGGTGGTGCACCGGGCCACGGACCGACGGTTCGGCACCCCGGTCGCCGTCAAGCATTTCCACGCCAACGCATCGGCCCACGATCTGCGTCAGCAGCAGCAGGAGATGGCGGTGCTGGCGCGCCTCGACCACCCGGGGCTCGTCGGCCTGCACGACGGCGGCACCGAGGACGGCCGCGCCTTCGTGGTGACCGACCTCGTGGAGGGCCCCACGCTGGCCGAGCGGATCAGCAGCGGTCCGCCACTGGACCCGGCGGCCGTGCGGGCGCTCGGTGCGCAGCTCGCGGACGCGCTGGCCCACGTGCACGCCGGCGGGATCGTGCACCGCGACGTCAAGCCGGCCAACGTGCTGCTCGGCGCCGACGGCAGGCCGCGGCTGGCCGACTTCGGCATCGCTCGCGCGCTCGACGGCGCCGGGGCGACGGCCACCGCCACCGGCTGCGTGGTCGGCACGGCTGCGTACCTCGCCCCGGAGCAGGTCCGCGGGGAGTCGGTCGGGCCGGCCGCCGACGTCTACGCGCTGGGGCTCGTGCTGCTCGAGGCACTGACCGGCCGCCGGGAGTACCCGGGCCTCGCGGTGGAGTCGGCCACCGCGCGGCTGCACCGTCCGCCCGTCGTCCCCGCCGGGTTGCCCGGCGGGCTCGGCCCGCTGTTGGTGGCGATGACCGGGAGCGAGCCGCGGGAGCGGCCCCCGGCTGCGGTCGTGGCGGCAACCCTCGCTGCGGCGCAGGCTCCCGCGCCCCGCGGTGGCCGCCGCGCCCGCCACGCCGCGGAGGGCGGACCGTGCATCGCCCCGATCGTGCAGCGGCGCCGTGCCGCCGGCCGGCACCGGCGCCGGGACCGGGCGTTCGCCCCGCTGGCCACGGCCGCGTTCGCCGTCACCGCGGTCCTCGGAGCGTTGGCGGGGCTGGCGAGCTCGGCCGCGCCGCAGACCGTCGAGGCCGGGTCGGTGCAGCCCGTGCCCGTCGCCGACACCACGGCCGGACCGAACGCCGAGCGCTGAGACGGCGTCGCGGGCCGGAACCCGTTGCAGCAAAGCCACTTTCACGCAACGTGGCTGCATGAAAGTGGCTTTGCTGCGATCGTTCAGGAGGGGTCCGGGTCGCGGCGCTCAACCCCAGAAGGCCCGTAGCGGAGCCAGCTCCGCGTCCGCCTGCTGCCGTCCGGCTCGCGCGGACGGTTCCCGCGTCGCCGGGTCGAGCGGGTTCGTCCCGAAGGCCCGCGTCGCGGCCTCGTCCGCGCGCACGACGTGGACGTCGCCGTGCCGGCGCAGGATCTCCAGCTCCTCATCGAGGCCGGGGCCGAGCGGACTGCCGGCCGGGCCCGTCATCGGCGCCAGGACGAGGACCCGGTCGTGCCCGGCCGCGAGGTCGGCGTTCGTCGTGGACCGCATTCCGCCGTCCATGTAGCGGTGGCCGTCGACGGTGATCGGCGGCCAGACGCCCGGGACCGCGCAGCTCGCGGCGACCGCGTCGACGAGGGGGACACCGGAGGCGGCGTCGAGGGCGTGGAACGAACCGTCCGCCGTGTCGACGGCCGTAACGACCAGCTTTCGCGCCGGCCAGTCCGACTCGCGGATGCGGGACCGGATGATCGCGCGCCGCTCGCCCTCCGGCACCGTGGTGGCCCGCAGCGCCAGAGCGCCGATCCGCGCCCGCGCGTCCTGCCGGCCCGTGGCCCCGGCGAGCGCCTCTCCGAACGCGGCCATCATCGCCGCCCCGTCGAACTCGACGCCGGGGTCGGCGGCCGAAGCGGGGCCGAGCTGGCTCTCGTACAGGCGACGGCCCACGAGATGGCCGTCGACGCCGGCGTGACGGAGTTCTGAGTTGTCCACACGTGCCCTGGTGCTCGGTGATGGCGGCGTCGCCGGCATCGCATGGGAGTCGGTGGACGCGCCCGCCCTGCTCGCCGCGGTGCGGGCGGTCGCACGCGGCCTGGAGCGCCCGCCAGACCTCCGGGCGCGGTGTCCTGGTGGCGGCCGACGACACCTCAGCCTGCCCGACCCGGATCCGGCCGTGCTCGACGACATCGCGGCGGCGGCGGGCACGTCACCGCCCTTTCCTGCTACGTCCTGCAGAACGTCGTGGCGAGCGCCCTCTGCTACGGCTGGGGCCTCGGCCTGGCCGCCCGGTTCGCCGACCTGCGGCCCTGGTGGGTGGTCTCGCTCTGGGCCGGGGTCAGCGCCCTGCTCGTGGTGGCCGCGTCGCTGTGGCTGCGGCGGTTCGACCGCGGCCCGATAGAACTGCTCGCCCACCGCGCGTACGGGATCGGCTGCGCCCGGGTGCCGGCCGGGAAGGAGTGATCGTGCTGAAGATCCTGGGGATCCTGCTGATCGTGCAGGGCGTCGGCGGGTTCATCAACAACTGGGCGGGTGGGGCCCCAAGCTGGTTCCTGGTGAACCACGTACCCGCCCTGGACGGGTGGGAGCTGCCGGCGAGCGTCGTGATCGGGCTCGTCGGGGCGGCGCTGGCGGCGCGGGTGAGCACGCGCGGAAGAGCCGCCGGGTGCGCGAGTGACGGGGCCAACTCGCGTGTCGGAAACGGCCAACTCGCGTGGCGGGGACGGGCGACTCGCGTGGCGGGGACGGGCGACTCGCGGGACGGGGACGGGCGACTCGCGGGACGGGTGTCACGGCCGCGCGAGCAGCAGTGGCACGAGCTGCTCGTCCGCGGTCAGGGAACCGTGCTGCCCGGGCAGCCGGGAGAGCACCGGCTCGGCCACCGACCGGATCACCGCGGCGGTGCCGCGGGCGGCCACCACGACGTCGCCGATGCGGTCCCGCGCGTGCGGCGTGACCACGCCGAACCAGCCCTCGGCCACGGCCTGCTCGCCCGGCACCACCCACGCGTCCGCGCCGAGCACCTCGCACCATGCGGCGAGGACGTCGTCGAGCGCACCCGGCCGGACGTGCACGTGCCGCGCCCGCGGGTCGCCGCCGAGCAGCAGCACTCCCTGCTGCAGGGCAGGTTCGGTGTCGGCGTCGACCGTCCGCTCCACGCCGACCATGCCGTGGTCGGCGGTCACCGCCAGCACGGCGTCCGGCGGCAGATGCTCGGCGACCAGGGCCGCGAGCCGGTCGACCTGGGCGAGCTGCATCCGCCAGGGCAGGGAACCCGGGCCGTGCACGTGGCCGAGCGTGTCGAGGTCGGCGTGGTAGCCGTAGCAGAACTGCCGCTCCGGCCGCGTCCCTGCGGTGATCATCTCGGCCGCGAGGTCGCCGAGGGCGTCGGTCCCGCGGAACCGGCCGCCGCGGAGCACGGCGCGGGTCAGCCCGGAGTGCCGGAACGCGCGGCGGCTCACGACCGTGACCTCGACACCGTCCGCCACCGCCCGCTCCCACGCGGGCGCGACCGGTTGGACGAGCTCCGGGATCCGCCGTTCGCGCAGGTCGACCGCGTCGTGGTCACCGTGGGACGTCCAGTGCAGCGCGTCGAGGAGCTCGTCCGCGCCGCTGCGGAAGGTGCTCCCGACCATCCCGTGCACGCCCGGCGGGACGCCGGTGGCCACGGACGCCAACCCGATCGCGGTGCTCGACGGGTATCCGGAGGTGAGCGGCCCGGCGTCGGCGAGGCCGGCGAGGAACGGCGCGTCGGCGGCGTGCCGGCGCAGCAGTTCGGCGCCCAGCCCGTCGACGAGCAGCAGCGCGACCGCCCGAACCGGTTCCAGCGCGAGCGCAGGCGCGGGCCCCGGTACGCCGAGCGCCCCGAGGAACGCGGGGAGCACGTCGGAGAGCGAGCGCCTGCCGTACTCGGGAAGTACCGGGTCGGTCACCGCCCGAGCGTGCCAGAGGCATCGATCAGCAGCCACCCGCCGTGGTGCTCGTCCACGACGTAGGCCCGTCGATGGCCGCGCCGAGCCGGGCAGGTGCGTCAGCCCTGCAGGATGGGGGCGGCGAACCGCCCGTCCGGCCCGGGGCGGTACGGCACCACCGCCGTGACGGCCGCGGTGGGCACCGGACCGTAGGCGTGCGGAAAGAGCATCGACTCCGGGTCACCGGGGACGCCCGGCTCGAACCGGACCTCGACCCCGATCCGGGCGGGGTCGAGCACGAGCAGCAGGAGGTCGTCGCGGCCCGCATGCAGCCGGTTGGCGGGCAGCGCCACCTCGTCGGCCGTGGAGAGATGCACGAACCCGACCTGCTCCAGCGAAGGCGGGGCGACGACGCCGGCGGCACGCGCGGTCTCCCACTCGGCGGGCGTGGTGATGTGCAGCAGGGGAGCGGTCATACCCCCAGTCTCGGCGCACGGTTCGTCAACAGCGGCGGCGACGAGCCGACGGTGCGCTTCTCCGGTCGGCGCCGCGCAGCTCGCGCACGCCCGAGCGGTCGGTGCCCCTTACCCTGTCGACCGCCGGACCGCGCTCGCGAGCCCGCTCGCCGGCCTGCAGAATCCGGGTCGCCGGAAGCTGACGAACGGCGCGCTCGTCCGTTCCTGCGTGGGGGTGAGGTCGTCATGAGTTCCGGAAGCCTTGGTGAGCGGGTCTGGCCCGATCTGGACGGCTCGGGCCCGCACACGGTCGTCGTGTCGGTGGGGGCGTTGGAGCAGCACGGCCCGCACCTGCCACTGGACACCGACACGCGGATCGCCGCGGCCCTCGCCCGGCGGGCGACTGCGGCCGACCCGACACTGCTGCTCGCCCCGCCGCTCGACTACGGCGCGTCCGGTGAGCACCAGGGCTTCCCGGGCACGCTGTCGATCGGGCACGCGGCGCTGCGGGCGGTGCTGGTGGAGCTCGGCCGCTCGGCGTCCGAGTGGGCGGCGCGGCTGGTGTTCGTCAACTGGCACGGGGGCAACCTGCCGAGCGTTCCCGAGGCCGTCGCCCAGCTGCGCGACGAGGGCCGCGAGGTCGCCTGGATCACATGCGCCGTGCGGGGCGGCGATGCGCACGCCGGTCGTACCGAGACCGCCATCCTGCTCGCACTCGAACCGCGGCTCGTCCGGGCGGACGTGGCCGAACCCGGCAACACCACGCCGCTGCGCGAGCTGTTGCCCGCTCTCCGCGCGGACGGGGTGGCCGCGGTGAGTCCGAACGGCGTGCTCGGCGACCCCCGCGGCGCCACGGCGGCCGAGGGCGAGGGTCTGCTGGAACAGCTGTCGGCCACCCTGCGCGAGCGCATCTCCCGCTGGCACCCCGACGCGCACGGGCGCCTCACCTGAGGGTGACAGCGATCGGGCGACTCAGCCGCGGAAACCGGGCGACTCGCGGGGTCCTGCCGCGAGTCGCCCGGAGCTGACACGCGAGTCGCCCGGATCTGACGCGCGAGTCGCCCGGATTCGACGCGGTTCGTGCCGACTCGCGGGATGGCTGGCCCCATAGGGTGAAGGGGTGCCCGGCCCCGTCGACACCGCGCTCCCCACCGGCCTCCGCGTCGCCCTCGACCGGCAGATCCTCGCCGTCGACGACGGCGCCGTGCTGTTCGGCGGGGCCCCGCCGCGCATGCTGCTGCTGTCGCAGGCCGCCCGCGCGCTGCTGGCCGACGGCGGCGCGTTCACCGTCACCGACGCGACCTCGGCCGCGCTGGCCCGGCGGCTGCTCGACGTCGGGATCGCGCACCCGGTGACGGCTCCGGCGGCGGCGGTGCCCGCGGCCACGGACGTTACCGTCGTGGTGCCGGTGAAGGACCGCGTCGCCGGCCTGGAGCGCCTGCTGGCGGCTCTTCCTGCCGGGCTGGGCGGGCTCGTCGTCGTGGACGACGGGTCGGCCGACCCCGCCGCCATCCGCCGCGTCGCCGAACGGGCGGGCGCCCGCGTGCTCCGGCACCCGGCGGCGCGCGGGCCCGCCGCCGCCCGCAACGCGGGCCTCGCCGTCGCCACGACCCCGCTCGTCGCGTTCCTCGACTCCGACGTCGTCCCCGAGCCGGGCTGGCTGGAGCCGTTGCTGGCGTGCTTCGCCGATCCTGCGGTGGGGCTGGCGGCCCCGCGCATCGTCGCCCTGCCGCCGATCCGCGGGTGGCTCGCCACCTACGAGGCCGTCCGGTCCTCGTTGGACATGGGGCCCGAGGCCGCCCCGGTCGTGCCGCGGTCCCGGGTCGCCTACGTCCCGAGCGCGGCGCTGCTCGTGCACCGCAACGCCGTCGGCGACGGCTTCGACGAGCGGATGCATGTGGCCGAGGACGTCGACCTGGTGCTGCGCCTGCACGCGGCCCGGTGGCGGATGCGCTACCAGCCGGTCTCCCGGGTCGCCCACGACCACCGCACCACGTTGCGGGCGTGGTGGCTGCGCAAGGCCTACTACGGCACGGGCGCCGCGCCGCTGGCGCAGCGCCACCCCGGGTCGGTGCCGCCGATGGTGCTGACGCCGTCGTCGGCGGCGGTCGCGGCGCTGTTGCTGCTCGGCAGGCCCGTCGCGGCGCTGGGCGCCGTGGCCGTGACGGCGGCGTCGGCGGAGCGGCTGGCCCGCAAGCTCGAGCTGGTGCGGAACCCCCGTCCCACCGCGGCGCGGCTCGTCGGGCTGGGCACGATCGGCACGCTCACGCAGACCGCCGACGCCGTCACCCGCCACTACTGGCCGCTGGCGCTGGCGGCCTGCCTGGTGTCCCGGCGGGCCCGCCGGACCGTCGCGGCTGTCGCGCTCGCCGAGGGCGTCGTGGACTGGTGGCGGCGGCGGGGCGGGGACCCGCGCCCGACGCTCGCGGGGCACGTGCTCGCGCGCAGGCTCGACGACCTGGCGTACGGGTCCGGACTGTGGTGGGGCGCCCTGCGGCACCGGACCGTGGAACCTCTCCGACCGATCAGGCCCGGGCCCGACACGATGTCCCGGGTCGGGTGAGGCCGTCCCTCGGGCTAGGGCGGGTCGGCGGCGATCCGCACGGCCAGGATGCAAGTTCTGCGGCCATGCCTCAGCCTTTTTGCCGCAAATGCGGAGTCGCGCGACCAGGATCGCGGGCCTGTCCGTCACGCTGTCGGTCAAGCCCGCGCGAGGTCCCTTGCACAGCCAGATCATCAGCGGTGTGATGTGCTCGCCGCCACAACGGCGTGGCGGTCCCGGACGGCGACGCGTCCCGTCCGGTCGGTCCCCCGGAAGTCCTGCGCGGCACGGCAGTGTGGTCGCGGCCTAAGGAGAGAACTCATGGCACAGGTCCGGGTCACCGTCGACGGCGTGAACTACGCCGACGACGTCGAGCCCCGCACATTGCTCGTCCACTACCTGAGGGAACGCCTCGGCAAGACCGGCACACTGATCGGCTGCGACACCAGCAACTGCGGTGCCTGCACGGTCCACCTGAACGGCCAGAGTGTGAAGTCCTGCTCGGTTCTCGCCGTGCAGGCCGACGGCGGCGAGGTCACGACCATCGAGGGCATCGCCCGCGACGGGAAGCTGCACCCGGTGCAGGAGGCCTTCAACGAGTGCCACGCGCTCCAGTGCGGCTTCTGCACGCCGGGCATGATCATGCAGTCGATCGACCTCCTCGGCGACAACCCCGATCCGGACGAGCACGAGGTCCGCGAGGGCATCGAGGGCAACCTCTGCCGGTGCACGGGCTACCAGAACATCGTCCGCGCCGTGCAGAGCGCCGCCCAGAAGATGAAGCCGGGCGCGAGCGCCGACACGCAGGCGCCGGTCTCCGTGGCGGGAGGCGAATGAGATGACCACGACAGCCGAACCCGGCAGTCTGGAGCTCGGCAAGGCGCGCGCCCGCAAGGAGGACGCGCGCCTGATCACGGGCCGCACCCGCTTCACCGACGCGATCACGCCCACCGGCACCCTGCACATGGCCGTTGTCCGCTCGCCGCTGGCGCACGCGACGATCACCGGCATCGACAAGTCGGCCGCCGAGCAGGCGCCGGGCGTCGTCGGCGTGTACACGGCCGCGGACCTGGGCGTGGAGTCGGTCGGCCTGCCCTGCGCGTGGCCGGTCACCCCCGACCAGAAGGCCCCGCAGCGGCCGCTGCTGGCCAGCGGCACGGTCCACTTCGCGGGTGAGGGTGTCGCGGTCGTCGTCGCCCGCTCGGTGGCCGAGGCGAAGGACGCCGCCGAGCTGGTCGAGGTCGATTACGAGCCGCTCGAGCCGGTGCTCGACATGGAGGCGGCCGCCGCCGACGGCGCCACCCTCGTGCACCCCGACCTGGGTACCAACGCGAGCGCCACCTGGGCGTTCGACTCCGGCGAGGCCGGTACCGGCGGGAGCGTCGCCGACGCCATCGCGGCCGCCGAGTCCGACCCGGACCAGGTTGTCGTCCGGCGCAGGTTCCGCCAGCAGCGCCTGATCCCGGCGTTCATGGAGCCGCGCGCCGTCGTGGTGGACCCGACCGGTGAGCAGATCACGATGTGGTCGTCCACCCAGGTGCCGCACATCCTGCGGACGATGACCACGGTCACCCTCGGCGTACCCGAGAGCAAGTTCCGGGTCATCGCCCCCGACGTGGGCGGCGGCTTCGGCGGCAAGATCGGCGTCGTGCCGGAGGAGATGCTGTGCGTGGTCATCGCGCAGAAGCTCGGCAAGCCGGTCAAGTGGAACGAGACCCGATCGGAGTCCATGCTCGCCGCCCACCACGGCCGCGACCAGATCCAGGACATCACGATCACGGCCCGCAAGGACGGCACCGTCACCGGGCTGGACGTCAAGCTGCTCGCCGACATGGGCGCCTACCTCGGCCTCGTCGGGCCGGGCGTGCCGATCCTCGGCGCGTTCATGTTCAACGCGATCTACAAGATCCCGGCCTACAAGTTCACCTGCACCAACGTCTTCACCACCAAGACGTTGACCGACGCCTACCGCGGCGCCGGGCGGCCGGAGGCCACGTTCGGCATCGAGCGGATCATGGACGAGCTGGCCGTCGAGCTCGGCCGCGACCCGATGGAGCTGCGCGGGCAGAACTGGATCAAGCGCGAGGAGTTCCCGTTCACCACGGTGTGCGGGCTGACCTACGACTCGGGCAACTACGAGCAGGCCACGCAGCAGGCGATGGAGCTGTTCGACTACGCCGGCCTGCGCCGCGAGCAGGAGGAGCGGCGCCGCTCGGGCGACCCGGTGCAGCTGGGCATCGGCATCTCGACGTTCACCGAGATGTGCGGCCTCGCCCCGTCGCGGGTGCTCGGGTCGCTGGCCTACGGTGCCGGTGGCTGGGAGGCCGCGAGCATCCGGATGCTCGCCACCGGCAAGGTCGAGGTCATCACCGGCGCCTCCGCGCACGGGCAGGGGCACGAGACGGCGTTCAGCCAGATCGTCGCCGACCAGCTCGGCGTGCCGTTCGAGGACGTCGAGATCCTGCACGGTGACACTCAGATCTCCCCGAAGGGCCTCGACACCTATGGTTCGCGCTCGCTGGTCGTCGGTGGCATCGCGATCGTCAAGGCGGCCGAGAAGGTCGTCGCCAAGGCCAAGAAGATCGCCGCTCACCTGCTCGAGGCGTCCGAGGACGACATCGAGTTCAACGCCGGGCAGTTCACGGTCCGCGGCACCGACAAGGGCAAGGCCATCCAGGAGATCGCCTTCGCCGCGTTCATGGCGCACGACTACCCGGAGGGCATGGAGCCCTCGCTCGACTCCGATGCCGTGTTCGACCCGGAGAACTTCTCCTTCCCGCACGGCACCCACCTCGCCGCGATCGAGGTCGACACCGAGACCGGGCACGTCACCCTGCGCAAGTACGTCTGCGTGGACGACGTCGGCAACGTGGTCAACCCGCTGATCGTGGAGGGCCAGGTGCACGGCGGGCTCGCCCAGGGCATCGCGCAGGCCCTGTTCGAGGAGGCCAACTACGACGAGCAGGGCACGCTGGTCAACGGCACGTTCGTCGACTACACGCTGCCGTCGGCGGCCGACCTCCCGAGCTTCGACACCCGGGTGGTGAGCACGCCGTCCACCACGAACCCGCTGGGCGTCAAGGGCGTCGGCGAGGCGGGCACGATCGCCTCCACGCCGGCCATCGTGAACGGCGTGCTCGACGCGCTGCGCCCGCTCGGCGTTACCGACGTGGAGATGCCGTGCACCTCGCAGCGGGTGTGGCGGGCCATCCAGGAAGCGCAGGGCCGCTCCACGCAGGAGACCCCGGTCGACACCCACTCGCCGGGCGCAGGCCTCGGTTCGATCGACCCGAACAACCCCCAGGGAGAGGTCCAGTGATCCCCGCCAAGTTCGACTACGTCAAGCCGGCGTCGGTCGCCGACGCGGTCACCGCCCTCCAGCAGGCCGGAGAGGATGCCAAGATCCTCGCCGGCGGCCAGAGCCTGATCCCCGTGCTGCGGCTGCGCCTCGCGGCGCCGTCGGTGCTCGTCGACCTCGGCGGGATCGCCGAGCTGCGGGGCATCCGCGAGGACGGCGACCGCATCGCGATCGGTGCGATGACCTCCTACTACGACGTCATCCGCGACAGCCTGGTCAAGCAGCACGTCACGCTGCTGGCCCAGGCCACGGAGACCGTCGCCGACAACCAGGTCCGCCACCGCGGCACGCTCGGCGGGTCGCTGGCCCACGCCGACCCCGCGGGTGACCTGGGCGCGGTCGCGCTCGCACTGGACGCCGAGATGGTGATCGCCGGCTCGGGCGGCACGCGCACGGTGCCCGCGAGCGAGTTCTTCGTGGACTACTTCACGACGGCCATCGGCGAGGGCGAGATCCTCACCGAGATCCGGTTCCCGCGCTACACCGGATGGGGCAGCCACTACGAGAAGTTCAACCGCACGGCGCAGGCCTGGTCGATGGTCGCGGTCGCGGCCGCGCTCCGGGTCGAGGGCGGATCCATCGCGGAGGCCAGGGTCGGGCTGACGAACATGGGCACCACCCCGATCCGGGCCACCGGCGTGGAGCAGGCGCTCGTCGGCCAGCCCGCCACCGCCGACGCGGTGCGTGCCGCGGCCGAGCGAGCGACCGAGGGCACGTCGGCTCCGAGTGACGCCGACGCGGCGGCCGACTACCGTGAACACCTGGCCAAGGTGCTCACCGGCCGTGCGGTGCTCGCGGCCGCAGGCTGACGCTCGTTCCACCGCGCGAAGCGACAGGCGGAGCGCGTAGTAACACTGTGGACGCCTGCCCTGGTCCCCGGGGCAGGCGTCCACGGCTTTACACCCCGCCGGCCGCGGGGGAAGGAGACTGACGTATGCAGTTGGAGAACAAGTTCACGATCGACGCGCCGATCGACAAGGCGTGGGAGGCGCTGAACACGCCCGACATGATCGCGCCCTGCTTCCCCGGTGCGACGCTCACCGAGTACGAGGGCGACTCGTTCACGGGGACCGTCAAGGTGAAGCTGGGTCCGATCTCGCTGACGTACAAGGGCAAGGGCACCTACGTCAGCCGGGACGACGAGAACCACAAGGTCGTGATCGAGGCCAGCGGGCGTGACGCCCGCGGCAACGGCACGGCCAGCGCCACCGTCACCGGTTCGATGGTGGCCGACGGTCCGGACAAGACCGCTGTCACGATGGTCACCGACATGACCGTCACGGGCCGGCCCGCGCAGTTCGGCCGCGGCGTCATCTCCGACGTCGCTGACAAGATCATCGGGCAGTTCTCGGCCTGCGTGGCGACCAAGCTCGCCCCCGAGCAGCCCGCCGCCGAGCCGGCCGCCGCCTCGGGCAGCGCGGGCAGCGGCACGAACGGCAACCGCGCCGCGTCCGGTGCCGCCCCCACGGCCACGGCCCCGGCCGGCGGCCCGGTGCTGGCGGAGGCGCCGAAGCCGGCCACCACGCCGAAGCCCGCTCCGATGCGCAGCGAGATGGACACCATCGACCTGCTCGACACCGCGGGTGCTCCGGTGCTCAAGCGGCTCGCTCCCGTGGCCGGTGGCGTGCTCCTGCTGCTGATCATCATGCTGATCCGGCGCAGCCGCCGCAGCTGAGGTCGCCTCGGCACACTGTCAGGAAAGCCACGTTCCGGACGTTCAACGTCGGGAACGTGGCTTTCCTGACGTTCGGGGCGGGACCCGACGCCGTGCGGTCAGCGCAGGCCCGACACCCGCAGCGTGATGTTCAGGCGCCCCGACGCCAGCCCGGTGTCCGGAACGTCGAGCGCGGGTAGCAGCTTCGGCACCCCGTGGTAGGCGAGCCTGCTCTCGTCACCGAAGACGAGCAGGTCGCCGGAGCGCAGCTGGACGTCCGTCCACGGCCTGCCGCGGTGCTCCGTGTTGCCCATCCGGAACAGGCACGGCGCGCCGATGCTGAACGACACCACCGGGTCGGACGCCGCCTCGTCGGCGTCGCGGTGCAGTCCCATCCGGGCGTCGCCGTCGTAGTGGTTGATCAGCGCGATGTCGGGCCGGTAGCCGCGGGCGCGGTCGGTGTCGCCGTACGCGTCGGCGAGCGCCTCCCGCCCGAGATCGCCGAGCCACTCCGGGAACGGGGCGACCGGCGAGCCGTCCTGGTCGTCGCGGGTGCGGGAGTAGCGGTAGGGGTACCAGTGCCAACCCAGGCAGACGCTGCGTACCGACATCTGTCCGCCGTTCGGCATGACCGCTGCCCGGATCCCGGGGCCCTCGCTCGCCCACTCGCGGCAGGCCAGCACGAGCGCGCGCTGCCGGTCGAGGTCGAGCCAGTCCGGCACGTGCACCGCGCCGGGGGCGAGGATGCGGCGCGGGCGGGGGATCAGCGCGTTCACGATGCGTCCCAGGTGGTGACGAGACAGACAGGGCCGGTGGGTGCGGTCACGTCGAGATCCCGCGATCCCGCCATCGCAGGAAAGCCACTTTCATGCCATCTCCTTGCGTGAAAGTGGCTTTGCTGCAATGCGCGCTTGGGGTCACGGGGCATTGTGGAAGATGATCCCCAGCACGTGCCGCTCCCCGGAGCGCACCGCACTGACCCCGTGGCGCATCTGCACACGGTGGTGGCCGCGCGCGCCACGGGCCGGGCGGTGGCGCACCGGGAAGATCACCGCCTCGCCCTGCCGTGGCCGCACGACCACGGGCCGGGACTGCTGGCGTGGCCGCTGCTCGACGAACACGCTCTCGCCACCGGTGAAGTCCTCGTCGGGGCGGCTGAGCATGACGAGGAACTGCAGCGGGAACGTGAGGTCGCCGTAGACGTCCTGGTGCAGGCAGTTGTAGCCGCCGGGCCCGTACCTGAGCACGAGCGGCGTGGGCCGGTGCTGGCCGAGCGCGGCGCACTCGGCCAGGAGGGCGTCGAGGTCGGTGGGGAACGTGCGCTCGCCGAGGATCTCGGCCCAGCGGTTCGCGATCGCCGTGATCGGCGGGTAGAGCCGTTCCCGCAGCTCCTGGACCAGCGGCGGGAGCGGGTCCGCGAAGTAGCGGTAGGTGCCCTCGCCGAACGCGTGCCGGGCCATGACGACGGTGCTGCGGAAGCGCTCGACCTCGTCGAACATCGCGACCACGTCGGCGCACTCCTGCGGCGAGATCAGGGCAGGCGTGGTCGCGACGCCGTCGGTGTCGAGGCGCTCGGCGAGCACGGGCCAGTCCAGGTGGTCGATGACGGCGGTCATGCCTCCACTGTCACCGACGCGCCACGCTTCCGCTCGCGGGAAACGGACACCGGGATGATGCCCGTATGCGCCCTGGACCGCACAACGCCCTGACCGATGTCCCCGGCCTGCGGGTCGGCCATGCGGAGGTCGTGGGTGCGCTCACCGGCACTACCGTCGTCCTCGCCCCGCCGGAGGGTGCTGTCGGAGGCGTGGACGTGCGCGGCGCCGCGCCCGGCACCCGGGAGACCGATCTGCTCGACCCGCGCAATACCGTCCAGCGCGTGCACGCCGTCGTCCTGACCGGGGGCAGCGCGTACGGGCTCGCGGCGGCGAGCGGGGTGATGGCCCGGCTCGAGGCCGCGGGTGTGGGGTTCCCGGTGCCCGGGGGCGTGGTGCCGATCGTCCCGGCCGCCGTGGTGTTCGACCTCGGCCGCAGCGGCGACTTCGGCACACGCCCGGATGCGGCCACCGGTGCGGCGGCGCACGACGCCGCGACCGACGGGCCGGTGGCCCAAGGTGTCATCGGCGCCGGGACCGGTGCGCAGGCCGGTGGGCTCAAGGGTGGCATCGGTACGGCCAGCGCGGTGCTCGACGACGGCGCGGTCGTGGCGGCGCTCGTCGTCGTCAACGCCGTCGGGTCCGCCGTCGAGCCGGGCACGGGTGAGTTGCTCGGCGCCCGCTTCGGGCAGCACGGCGAGTTCGCCCCCGTGGCGGTGGATGCGGCGGCCGTGGACGCGCTGCGGGCGGTCGCGGCCTCCCGTTTCCCGGCGCCCGGGACGGCCACCACCCTCGCCGTCGTCGCCACCGACGTCGCCCTGGACAAGGCCGGCTGCGCCCGGCTGGCCGGGATGGGCCACGACGGGCTGGCCAGGGCGATCTCGCCGATCCACACCGCGCTGGACGGCGACACCGTGTTCGGGCTGTCCACCGCGACCCGGCCTGCCCCCGACCTGCCCGGGCTCGTCGCGCTCCAGGCCACGGCGGCCGACGTCGTCAGCCGGGCGGTCGCGCACGCGATGCTCGCGGCCGAGACGGTGACGACCCCGGCGGGGACCTGGCGCAGCTACCGGGATGTTGCGGGGCTCGCCTGACGCGCGCGGATTGCGCGAACGGCACTGCGTTTCTCACTGGTGGCTGTCCGCCTGCTCCGCGACGGCGTTCAGCCACCAGACAAGCATTGGCGCACAAACCTATTGATCGAACGGGTCGTTCGCGCGGTCCGGCCGGGGCCGCCCGGCCCCGCCCAGGAACTCGGCAAGCCTGCGCACGACGTGACTTCGCCAGCCGCCGTTCATGATCGTGCGGGAGAGCTGCTGGACGGGGTCGTCGGGGTCGAAGCCGCGGTGCTCGAGGAACAGGCGGGTCCCGCGGCCCTCAGGGTGCAGGGTCCACGTGACAGTCGAATCCAGCCCGTCGGGCCGCTCCGGGTCGGCCCAGCTGAAGCGGACGAGCTCGCCCTCGCGGATCTCCAGTACCTCGCACTGCACCACGCCGCTGAAGCCGACCGCCTCGATCGGGCGCGCCCGGAACGTGAACCGGTGCCCGACGACCGGCGCGAAGTCGGTCGGCATGAACCAGGCGCTGAGCAGATCCGGATCGACGAGGGCCTGCCATACGCGCTCCGGCGGGTGCGGGAGGAACTGGTCGACGTGGATGGCGGTGAGGTCCTCGTCGGTCATCCGGTCGCATCCGATGCGTCGGTGCCCGCGCGGGCGTCGAGGAACTCGTGCAGGTCGGCGAACTTCGCCCGCCAGAACCGCTCGTACGGGGCGAGCCACTGCTGCAGGTCGCGCAGTGGGTCGGGCTCCACCGCGTAGAGCCGCTGCCTGCCGCGGCGGGTCTCGGTGACCAGCCCGGCGTCCCGCAGGACCTTGAGGTGCTCCGAGACGCTCGGGCGGGCCATGTCGAACCGTTCGGCGATGTCCTGCACCGGGCGCGGTCCGTCGAGGAGGAGGTCGAGCACGTCCCGACGGGTGGGGTTGGCGAGCGCGGCGAACACGCGATCGGCCGGTGAGGACTTCGCGCGCTGCGGCATGACCGTCAAGCTCATCATCGACCGTGACCCACGGCAAACCAGCTGGGGTCAACGGGCCTCGGACAGCACGAACCCGTTGCCGTCCGGGTCACTGAACGTGGCCTGCCTGCCCCAGGGCATGTCGGTGGGGCCCTCGACCGCGACGCCGGCGTTCGCCAGCGCGGCGCAGTCGCCGTCGAGATCGTCGGTGCCGAGGATGACCCCCTGGGCGGCGCCCGCGCTCATGCCGGGGAACGGCCGGTGCAGCACGATGCCGCTTCCGCCCTTCGGCGGGACCACTTCCAGCCAGCGGTTGTCTCCCATCGCGAGGTCCGTCCGCACCTCGAAGCCCAGCCGGTCGGCGTAGAAGACCTTGGCCCGGTGCTGGTCGGAAACGAACAGCGTCATGGTCCTGATCTGCGTGATCGTCATGACCCGACGATAGGTAGGAGAATCCCTACCTGTCAAGGGTAGGCTTTTTCCTACCCAGCGGAGAGCGTCCGGCGGTGGTGTACTGCCCCATGGCCAAGGAGATCTTCGTGGCGTTCGGGATCGACGTCGACGCCGTGGGCGGCTGGCTGGGCTCGTACGGTGGGGAGGACTCGCCGGGCGACATCTCGCGGGGCGTCTTCGCCGGCGAGGTCGGGGTCCCGCGGATCAACCGCATGCTCGCCCGGCACGGCCTGCCGTCCACCTGGTTCTGGCCCGGGCACTCCATCGAGACGTTCCCCCAGCAGTTCGACGAGGTCGTGGCCGCCGGGCACGAGATCGGGGTGCACGGCTACAGCCACGAGAACCCGATCGCGATGACCCGCGAGCAGGAGTCCGACATCCTCGACCACTGCATCGAGCTCATCACCGACCGCGTCGGCCGCCGCCCCACCGGCTACGTCGCGCCCTGGTGGGAGTTCTCGCGAGTGACCAACGAACTGCTGATCGAGCGGGGGATCACCTACGACCACTCGCTGATGCACCGCGACTTCGAGCCGTACTACGTGCGCGTCGGCGACTCCTGGACGCCGATCGACTACGACAAGCCCGCCCGGGAGTGGATGAAGCCGCTGGTGCGCGGCGAGGAGACCGACCTCGTGGAGATCCCGGCGAGCTGGTACCTCGACGACCTGCCGCCGATGATGTTCATCAAGACCAGCCCCAACAGCCACGGCTTCGTGAACCCGCGGCACATCGAGGAGATGTGGCGCGACCAGTTCGACTGGGTGTACCGCGAGATCGACTACGCCGTGTTCACGTTCACGATCCACCCCGACGTCTCCGGGCGCCCGCAGGTGCTGCTCATGCTGGAGCGGCTGATCGAGCACATCTCCGGGCACGACGGGGTGCGGTGGTCGACGTTCGACGCCATCGCGCAGGACTTCCTGCAGCGGCGCCCGCGCATCGCCGACTGATGTGCGGGGCGTGCGGCGCGCCGCCGCCCGACCCGGCCGGGGCGCTGGTGGCCGGCCCGCGCCGCCGCGCGGCCGTCGCGCGGGCGGTCGGCGACGTGTGTCCCGGTCTCACCGTGCGGGCCGTTCCGGGCGGCTGGACGGTGGCGACCCGGACCGGGCGGACGACGGTGTGCCGGACCCTCGATGCGCTCGTCGCCGCGGCCGCGGCGCATGTGCGAGCCGTCCCGGCGCCGAGCGGTGATCCGGCGACGGCAGCGGCCCTCGACGCGCTCTGGCACGCCGCAGCCCACGACCTGGCGCGGGACGGCGCGTAGAGCGGGGCGGCGGCGAGCACGAGCTTGCCGCGACGCCGTCCCCGTGAACATCGAGCTTCGGCGAGCCCACGGCCGAAGCGGGGTGGCGGGAGCTGCGTGATCACGGGCGGAGGGTCGCGCGCCGAGATCGGCTGACCGCCGTCTGGCCGTGATCGCTGCGAGGCCCGGAGCGGCGCACGATGACGTCGGTCGGCGGCGTCAGCCCCCCGCGAACGGCGGCAGGACGTCGAGCGTGGCGTTGCCGGGCAGCGGAGCGCTGCGGTCGCGCACCGCGACCTCGTCGAGCAGGAAGCTACAGCGGTGGAGCACCCGGCCCAGCTCGGCGCCGTGGCGCTCCCGGACCGCCGCGAGCGCGTCGTCGACGGTGCCGCCCGCGGGCAGCTCGAAGGGCTCCGTCTCGACGCCGGCGGCGGCGCGCGCCGCGGC
>NZ_JAHKRK010000077.1 GCF_019396355.1 Pseudonocardia nigra | reverse complement strand
GATCTGTGGCGATGCTGCCGTCCAGTGGCAGTATCGCCACCTTGCTGGCGTTCCGGGCGGGCGTCAGGCGGCGGGGAGACGCACCGTCACCGTCAGGCCACCGCCCGCCACGGGCTCGGCGCGCACCGCTCCCCCGTGCGCCTGGACGACGGCCCGGACGATCGACAGCCCGAGTCCCGACCCCGGTACCGCGCCGGTGCGTTCCACCGGCCCGCGGCGGAACGGTTCGAACAGCTCGGTCACCCGGTCGCCGGGGATCACCGGACCGCTGGAGGACACCCGCAGCTCGGCGTACCCGTCCCGCCGGCCGGTGCGCACCTCGACCCAGCCGCCCGCGAGGTTGTGCCGCACCGCGTTCTCCACGAGGTTGCCCGCCACGCGTTCGAGCAGCACGGGGTCGCCGCGGGTCGGGGCGGGGGCGGTGTGCACCTGCACCCGCAGGCCGCGCCTGCCGGCCTCCGCGCGGACGGCCGCGAGCGCGGGCACGACGACGTCGGCGAGGTCGACGGGCCGGACGTCGGCGAGCTCGGCGCCCTCGGTGCGGGCCAGCAGCAGGAGCCCGGCCACGAGGTCGTCGGCCCGGCGGGTGGCGTCCCGCACGACCTCGGCCATCCGGCGCAGCTCCTCGACGTCGGCGGCGGGGTCCGACAGCGTCACGTCCACCTCGGTCCGCAGCACCGACAGCGGCGTGCGCAGCTCGTGGCTGGCGTTCGCGACGAACCGCTTCTGCGCGTCGAACGCGGCCTGCAGGCGGTCCAGCATGGCGTCGAAGCCCGCGGCCAGCTCGGCCACCTCGCCGCGGGCGTCGGCCAGCCCGGTGCGCGTGTCGAGCGACTCGACGGTCAGCCGCCGGGCCGTGGCCGTCACGGCGTGCAGCGGGCCGAGCACCCGGCCCACCAGCACCCAGGACACCACCGCGGCCGCGATCACGACGAGCGGGAACGCGATCAGGCCGGCGCGCAGCACCTCCGCCCGCGCGGCGGCACCCATGGCTTCGCTGAGCCGCTCGGCGGGCACCTCGAGGGGGCCGACCCGCACGGTGGTGCCGGGCGGCAGCGCGGGCACGGCCTGCGCGACGCCGCCCACCAGCAGCCACCCCAGCCACAGCAGGAGTGCGCTCACGAGCGCCACCAGAGCCGTGCTGACGAGCGTGAGCCGCGGCCGGAGCTCGGCGCCCCGGCCCGACCGGGGCCGGCCGGCGGCACTGCCCGCGGCCGCTCCCGCCCGCTCCGTCAGCCGGGTGCGCTCGGGCACGTCACACCGCTCTCAGCCCGCGGCCGGTACCCGGTAGCCGGCCCCGACCACGGTCTCGATCACACCCGGGTCGCCGAGCTTCTTGCGCAGGGTCATGACGGTGACCCGCACCGTGGTGGTGAACGGGTCGGCGTTCTCGTCCCAGACGCGCTCCAGCAGCTCCTCGCTGCTGACGACCGCGCCGCCCGCGGCGAGCAGGACCTCCAGGACGCCGAACTCCTTGCGCGTGAGCTCCACCGGCCTGCCCGCCCGCTGCACCGTGCGCTTCGCCGGGTCGAGCGCGACGTCGCCGGCCACCAGCAACGGCGGGACGGCGGGGGTGGCGCGGCGGCCCAGCGCCCGGCAGCGGGCCACCAGCTCGGGGAAGTCGAAGGGCTTGGCGAGGTAGTCGTCCGCGCCGCGGGACAGGCCGTCGACCTTGTCGGCGAGCGTGCCGCTGGCGGTCAGCATCAGCACGCGGGTGGTGGCACCGGAGGCCACGATCTCGGCGCACAGCTCGTCGCCGCCCATCCCCGGCAGGTCGCGGTCGAGCACGACCACGTCGTAGCGGGTGACCACGGACTTCTCGTGGCCGGTGTCGCCGTCGTAGGCGACGTCGACGGCCATGCCCTCGCGCCGCAGCCCGCGCGCGACGGCGTCGGCGAGCGCGCGCTCGTCCTCGACGACGAGGACCCGCATCAGCGCGCCTCCTCCGACGAGGCGGGCGCTCCCGGCACCGGATCCGCCGACAGCGCCGCGTCCCACTCGGTGACCCGCCGCGCGACGTCCTGCACGGTGAGGCCAGCGGACGCCAGGACGTCGCCGCGGCTGCCGTGGTCGAGGAACCGCTGCGGGATGGCCAGATCGCGCAGCGGGACGTCGCATCCGGCGTCGCGCAGCACCTCGGCCAGCGCGGCGCCGAAGCCGCCGTGCCTGCCGCTGTCGGTGACGGTGACGACCAGCCGGTGCCCGCGCGCCAGGTCGACGAGTACCTCCGGAACCGGCAGCACCCACCGCGGGTCGACGACGGTGCAGGCCACCCCCTGCTGCGCCAGCCGCTCCGCAGCGGCGACGCCCAGCTCGCCGAAGGCGCCCGCGCACACCAACAGCACCGACGGGTCCTCGCCCGCCTCGCCCTTGCCCGGCTCACGCAGCACGTCGACGCCGCCGACCCGGCGCACCGCGGGAACGGACTCGATCACGGGCCCCTTCGGGAACCGGATCGCGGTGGGCCCGTCGTCGACCGCGACGGCCTCGGCGAGCTCCTCGCGCAGCGTGCCGGCGTCGCGGGGCGCGGCCACCCGCATCCCCGGCACGATCCCCAGGATCGACAGGTCCCACATCCCGTTGTGCGAGGCCCCGTCGCTGCCGGTGACGCCCGCTCGGTCCAGGACGAGGGTGACGGCCTTGCCGTGCAGGGCCACGTCCATCAGCAGCTGGTCGAAGGCCCGGTTGAGGAACGTGGAGTACAGGGCCACGACCGGGTGCAGCCCGCCCATCGCCAGCCCGGCGGCAGAGGTGAGCGCGTGCTGCTCGGCGATGCCGACGTCGATGCACCGCTCGGGGTAGGCCTTCGCGAACGGCGCGAGCCCGGTGGGCCCGAGCATCGCCGCGGTGATCGCGACCACGTCGGGCCGCCGCGCCCCGAGCGCCACCATCTCCTCGGCGAACACCGACGTCCAGCCCACCGACGGCGGGCCGGTGGGCAGCCCGGTCTCCGGGTCGAAGGCCGACGGGCTGTGCATCTGCTCGGCCTCGTCGTTCTCGGCGGGCGGGTAGCCGTTGCCCTTGCGGGTGACGGCGTGGACGATCACGGGCCCGCCGAAGTGCCGGGCGCGGCGCAGCGCCGACTCCATCGCGGCGATGTCGTGCCCGTCCACCGGGCCGAAGTACTTCAGGCCCAGGTCGGAGAACAGCTCCTGGGGGCTGAGCGCGTCCTTGAGCCCCGCCTTGAGCGCGTGCAGACCGGCGTAGACCGGGCCGCCGACCACGGGCGTACGGGTGATCGCCGACTTGCCCGCCTCGAGCACGCGCTCGTAGCCCGGCTGCAGCCGCAGGGTGGCCAGCCGGTCGGCCAGACCGCCGATCGTTGGCGCGTACGAGCGGCCGTTGTCGTTGACGACGATCACGACGTTGCGGTCCGGGCCGGCGGCGATGTTGTTCAGCGCCTCCCAGGCCATGCCGCCGGTGAGCGCGCCGTCGCCGATCACGGCGACGACGTGGCGCTGCTGCCCGGTGAGCGCGTAGGCACGGGCGACACCGTCGGCCCACGACAGCGCGGTGGACGCGTGGCTGTTCTCGACGTGGTCGTGCTCGCTCTCGGCGCGGCAGGGGTAGCCCGACAACCCGCCGGTCTTCTTCAGCCGGTCCCAGCCGTCCTGGCGGCCGGTGAGCATCTTGTGGACGTACGCCTGGTGCCCGGTGTCCCAGATCAGCGTGTCACGCGGGGAGTCGAACACGCGGTGCAGCGCGATGGTCAGCTCGACGACCCCGAGGTTCGGACCGAGGTGGCCACCGGTGCGGGACACCGAGGCCACCAGCTCCCGGCGGATCTCCTCGGCCAGCGGAGCGAGTTGGTCGGCGCCGAGCCGCTTGAGATCGGCCGGGCCACGGATGGAGCGCAACACGGTCACCAAGCCAGCTTACGGAAGGCCTCTCGGTGCGGCCCGCCGCGCGTCCGCGTCATCCGTCCGCTCCGCACGCTCCGCTCAGGACGCCGCCTGGCGGGCGGCGTCGGCGCTGCGTGGCGCGGGGATCGCGACCGGTCCCGCGATGCGCACGCAGTTGCGGCCGCCGCGCTTGGCCGCGTACAGCGAGGCGTCGGCGACCTTCAGCACCTGCTCGAGGCTCGTCCCGTCCGCGGGCACGGTGGCGCCGCCGATCGACACCGACAGGTTCGCGATGGTGAGCCTTCCGTCGGCCGTGTCGACCGGGACGACCAGGTCCGCAACCCGACGGCGGATCCGTTCGGCCACCGCCTGCAGCTCCACCCGCCCGGCAGGCCCGGCCGGCAGATCGGGCAGCAGCACCACGAACTCCTCCCCGCCGAAGCGGCCGACGAGGTCGTGCTCGCGCACCCCGCTGCGCAGCTCGGCGGCCACGGCGGCGAGTACGTCGTCGCCCGCGAGGTGCCCGTGGGCGTCGTTGACCAGCTTGAAGTGGTCCAGGTCCAGGATCAGGACGGCCGCCGTGCCGCCCGCCCGGTGGACCCTGCGGACGGTGCGCGCGGCCTGCGCCTGCCAGGCCGCGGCGTTGAGCAGCCCGGTCTTCGCATCCGTGCTCGCCGCCTCCTCGAGGTGGCGGACCAGCACGGCCCGGTGCAGCACGAGGATCGGCGGGAGGACGAGCGCGACGAGCGCGGGAGTGGTCCACAGCGCGACGGCGGCGAGCGCGCCCATGCACAGCGTGGCGATCTCGAGGGCGTTGTCGTCCCAGCGGCCGACGAGCTCGCGCAGCCCCGTGCGCGTCTTCGTGAGCGCGATGGCGCCCGCGACGAGCAGCGTGTTGACCACGACGTAGAGCAGCACCGCCACGGCGACCGCGGCGACGCCCACCACGTCGTCCATCGCTTCGGGCAGCCCGCCGGCCCACTGCACCGCGCCGTGCGCCGCGCCTGCGGCCAGCACCACGGTGGCGGTGGTGTAGACGTGCCGGTGGAGCGGCACCTTCGCGGGCCGCCACACCCGCTGCCACAGGTGGACGTACACGACCACGATCACGGCGGCGGCGAGCATCGGCGGGAGCAGCAGCGCCGCGGCGAACGTCCAGACGGAGCTGAGGTCGAAGTACGAGGTCTCGGCGGCACGGCGGCGGATCCGCTCGATGCCGGTGGCGAGCTCGGTGTGCAGGACGCTGAGGAACGTCAGGAACGCCGCCAGTCCGAGGGTGCGCGGCGCCGGCACGGTCAGGGTGGCGACGACGAGCGCGACGGCGGCGGCCTCGACGGCGAGTACGGTGACGACCGCACGCGCCGGCAGCCGCCACAGCTCCCAGCCCCCGGAGTCCGGCGCGGGTGACGGCTCGTCCACGACCGTGATCTCCTTCCGGCGCCCGATCAGCGTCCATCAGCGAGGCTAGTGATCCACCGACGGCGTGTCAGGGGGATCACGATCGCACATCGGGGTGGACCTGGGCGCACGTGCAGTCACTCTGCGTCAGCACCGGTTCGCGAGCAGGTATCAGCCTGCCGCGGTGGGTGGTTCGCTCATGCTGCTGGGCAGCTGCGGGGCATGCGCCGTGCCCATCCGCACCGCGTTGCGCCCGGACCGCTTGGCCGCGTACAGGGCCGTGTCGGCGATCTGCAGCAGGTCCCGAAGATCCCCGCCGTCCTCGGGTGACACCGCCCCGCCGATCGACACGCTCAGGTCCGTGACCGACAGCGGCCCGTCGGGCGTGGGGACCTCCACGCGCAGGTCGGCGACCCGCCTGCGAATCCGCTCCGCGACGGTGGTGAGCTCGGCGGGCCCGGCGACGCCGAGGCCGGCGAGGAGCACCACGAACTCCTCACCGCCGAACCGGCCGACCAGGTCGCGCTCGCGGACCTCCGCCCGCAGCGCCCCCGCGACGGCCACCAGGACCTGGTCGCCCGCCAGGTGCCCGAACGTGTCGTTCACGGCCTTGAAGTGGTCCAGGTCAACCACCAGTACGCCGCGCGGATCGTCGCTGCCTCCGCGCCGCAGCACCCGTTCGGCGCGGGTGTGCCATGCCGCGGCGTTGAGCAGCCCCGTCTTGCCGTCGATGCTCGCCGCCTCCTCGAGGTGGCGGACCAGGACCGCCCGGTGCAGGACCAGGATCGGCGGGAGCACGAAGAGCACGAGCCACGGGTTGACCGCCAGCGCCACGGCCGCGAGCGCCCCGACCGAGAGCGTGGCGATCTCGAGCATCGAGTCGTCCCACTGCCCGAACACCCGCGTGAGGTCCGGCTGCGGCGTGCTGATCGCGATCGCGCCTGCCACGAGCCCGGTGTTCACGGTGGTGTAGACGAGCAGCGCGAGGCCGTACCCCGCGAGGTCGGTGGCGTCGGTCGGCATCCGCCCTGTGGGGCCGTTGACCGACGTGACCACGTTCGACGCGGCGACGCAGGCGAGCACGATCGTGGCCGTGCTGAAGACGTTGCGGTAGAGCGCGACCCGCGGCCTGCCCACCCGCAGCCACAGGTGGGTCTGCAGCACCACGGCGACGAACGCGGCGACCGACGGCGGCAGTACGATCGCGGCGGCGAACGTCCAGACCGAGCTCAGGTCGACGTGGTTGCCCGCCGTGACCCGCTGCCGCACCCGCTCCACGCCGATGGCGATCTCGGCGTGGACGAGCCCGAAACCGCAGAGCACGGCCAGGTGGAACAGGGTGCCCGCACCGGGGAGCGGCGAGTTCACCAGGCCGGTGACGACGAGCGCGACGGCCGTGAGCTCGACGAGGACGATGGAGCTCGCCACCCGTCGCGGCATCTCCCAGATCGGCCAGCTCCGGACCGTCCAGGCCCTCGACCATAACTCCCGCAGCGTGACGCGTTGGTCGAGATCCGAGGACATTCGCACTCTCACTGCCGGGGTCTGGTGCCGCCGAAGCATAGCCGAAGTGTCACCCTGACGTCACTCGATGGAGTGGCGCTCCGCGGAGTTCGTGACACAGTGACCAGGTCGAGCGAGGGCTCGAGTGACCGAACACACGCCCGCGGAGCAAGCCCTTACGCCGGAAGCAGTAGGCGAACCGACCCCAACAGGCAGCACACCGCGGAACGGCGAATCGTCCGATTCGGCCGGGCCCCCGCCTGGCGGAGGAGGTGACCCACGCCACGGTGCGCTACGACGCCCGTGGCCGATTCCGATTCCCGTGGACGTCCCACGCCTCGATCTGCCGAGCGGAGAGGAGAGCGCCGTGCGCAACCGCACCTGGATCTGACTTGCCCCCCATGACGCCCGCCAACCGGAAGGAGACCGCAATGCGCAACCGCACCTGGATCTGAACGCCGCCCACCGACCACGACCACCGAGAGGGGCCCGCCGTGCGTAACCGCACCTGGATCTGAACGCCCACCCCAACCACCGCGACCACCGAGAGGAGACCGCCATGCGCAACCGCACCTGGATCTGAACTCCATCCGACAACCCCCGCCAACCGGAAGGAGACCGCGATGCGCAACCGCACCTGGATCTGAGCCCGCCACCCCACCCGCCGCGACCACCGAAAGGAGACCGCCATGCGCAACCGCACCTGGATCTGAACTCCGCCTACGGACCGCGACCGACGAGAAGGAGAGCGCCGTGCGCAACCGCACCTGGATCTGACCGCCGCCCGCGACGGGCCTTGGGCGTGCTCGAGCCGCTCACGGCGGGCGTCGCGACAGCGGGTGGTGGGGCGTCGTCCTCACACGAAGTGGGGCACCGGGGCCGGCCCGGCGCGACCACCCCTGCGACGGCCACGCGCCGGCCACGAGCGGTCACCGGTCACAGGACCGCCGGTCGGCGAGCCGACCCTGCCGGGTTCGGCACGAGGATCAGCCGGTGGACGGCGCGACGGCCGGGGTGAGCACCTCGGCAGACGCGCGGTTGGCGCGCCGCCACGCCACCGCGCCGGCGAACGAGAGAGCCGCACCCAGCGCACCCGCCACCGCGATCGCGGTGGCGGGGTCCCACAGCTCGGCGAAGAACCCGCCGACGAGCACCGCGGCGCCCTGGGCGGCGATGATCCCGGACGCCGCGACGCCGATCGCCCTGCCGCGCCCTGCCTCGGGGGTGGCCCGCACGAAGCTCGCCTGGGTCTGCAGCAGGTAGGCGGTGGCCAGCATCCCGGAGACACCCCAGAGGACGAGGGTGAGCGGAATGCCCGGCCGTGCCAGGCAGACCAGCAGTGGCAGGCCCGCGCCGACGGCGAGCACCCCGACCAGGCGCGCCCTCGTCTCGGCCGGCACGAACCGCACGAACGCCCACGCGCCCAGCACACTGCCGAGCGGGTCGGCGGCCATGAGCAGGCCCACGACGGCCGTGCCCGCACCGAGCTGGTCGGCGTACGGCGCCGCCAGCGCCTCGGGGACGGCGTACCAGCCCACCAACCACGCGAGCAGGACCAGTGCACGCCTGCGCGGGTCGGTGGCGATCTCGGTGAGACCCGTGACGACGCCGCGCAGCCCGCCGATGGAGGTGTCGGACGCGGCGTCGGATCCGCCGGGGCGCGGCCGGCGGGCGACGCCGACCCGGACGAGTACCGCGGACAGCGCGAAGGTCAGCGCGTTGCCCAGCAGGGCCAGCGACGGGCTGATCGCGGCCACGAGCAGCCCGCCGGTGGCGAACCCGACCAGCTGGGCGGTCTGGCTCGTGATCTGCCGGACGGCGAGGCCGCGTTCGTAGAGCTCGTCGCGGAGGATCTCGGGCAGGAGCGCGCCCTGCGCCGCCGTGTGCGGGGAGCCCAGCAGCACGACCAGGACGAGCAGGGTGCACAGCGCCCACAGCGGGAGCTGCGGGATCGCCATGGCCGCCACGAGCACAGCGCGCAGCACGTCCGAGGTGATCATGACCTCGCGGCGCCGGTAGCGGTCGGCCAGCCCGGACAGCAGAAAGCCGCCGAGCAGGGCGGGGAGGAACGTCAACGCATAGGTGGCGGCGGCCCACGCCGCCGAGCCGGTGCGGCCGTAGACGAGCACGGCGAGGGCCACGCGGGCCAACTGGTCGCCCGCGATCGAGAAGAGCTCGGCGGCCCACAGCACGCGGAACTCGCGGACGCGGAACACCGCGCCCAGCTCACTGCCCGCCATCGGTCATCTCCCTCGTCCCACCTGCGCGCGGCGGGTTGCACCGAGCGTAGGTAAACGTGCGCGCGCGGTCAGCACGCCCCCCGATGGTGCCCGCTGCTGTGCGACACCCGCAACGAGCGGCGACGGTGCGTCACCTCGCCGGGGGAAGGGTGTCGACGACGTCTGACAGCGCGGCGGAGCGCATCCCGTGGGCCGCGGCGACCTCCGACAGGACGACGTGCACGCCTGCAACGTTCACGCCCGCCGCGAGCGCCGGGTCGTCGGCCACCGCGTCGGCCAGGCCGCGCTCGGCGATGGCGAGCACGTACGGGAGGGTGACGTTGGTGAGCGCGCGGGTGGAGGTGTTCGGCACCGCCCCCGGCATGTTCGCGACGCAGTAGAAGATCGAGTCGTGCACGCCGAACACCGGGTCGTCGTGCGTGGTCGGCCGCGAGTCGGCGAAGCAGCCGCCCTGGTCGACGGCGATGTCGACGAGCACGGAGCCGGGGCGCATCCGCGCGACGACGTCGTTCGAGACCAGCGTGGGCGCCTTCGCACCCGGCACCAGCACCGCACCGATGACGAGGTCGGCCCACAGGCACGCCCGTTCCACCTCATAGGCGTTGCTCATGACGGTCTGCAGGTGGCCGCGATAGGTGAAGTCGATCTGGCGCAACCGGTTGATGTTCGTGTCGAGCACGACGACCTCGGCCTGGAGGCCGAGCGCGATCGTGGCCGCGTTCATCCCGGACACGCCCGCCCCGATCACGACGACCTTGCCGGCCGGCACGCCGGACACCCCGCCGAGCAGCACCCCGCGCCCGCCCGCGGTGGCTGCAGGTGGTGGGCTCCGACCTGCGGCGCCATCCGGCCCGCCACCTCGCTCATCGGCGCGAGCAGGGGCAGGGTGCCGTCGGGCAGCCGCACCGTCTCGTTGGCGACGGCGGTGGCCCCGGCGGTGACCAGCGCGTCGGTGCACTCCTTGGACGCCGCGAGGTGCAGGTAGGTGAACAGCACCTGGTCGGCCCGCAGCCGCGGGTACTCCTCGGCGACGGGCTCCTTCACCTTCAGCACGAGCCCGGACGACTCCCAGACGTCGTCCGCGGTGGGAGCGATCCGCGCCCCGGCCGCCACGAACTCCTCGTCGGGCAGGCCCGCCCCGGCCCCCGCGTCGCGTTCGACAAGCACCTCGTGCCCGCGGGAGACGAGCTCGCGGACCCCCGCCGGCGTGATCGCCACCCGGTACTCGTGGTTCTTGACCTCGCGCGGAACGCCGACCAGCATCCGGCGATGGTGCCCTACTCGCTGCCCGCCGTCATGTCGAGCAGGTCCCCGACGTGCGCGATCTCGTTGACGCTGCGCACGACGCGCCGCCCGTCGCGCGCGGCGAGCACGCGGGTGATCCCGGTGTAGTCGAGCGGGAACGCCAGCGGCCGGGCGATCCCCAGCAGGTGCGCAAGCCAGATGTTGATCACACCGGCGTGCGCGACGACGACGGCGGTGGCGCGCCCGGGGTGCGCGGCCACGATCCCCTCGATCGCTGCGTCGACCCGCGCGGTGAAGGCCGGCACGTCGACGTGGGCCGGCAGCAGCCCGGCCAGCATCCGCTCCCAGGCGGCGGGGTCGAGCCGGGCCATCTCGTGCACGGGCACGTAGTGGGCGGAGTCGGCGTCGTACTCGCGCAGGTCAGGGACGATCTCCGGCTCTCGGCCCAGTGCCGCGGCGAGCGGGGCCGCGGTGCCGCGGGCCCTGGCCAGCGGGCTCGCGTACAGGCTCGCGACCTCCTCCTCGGCCAGCGCGGTGACCAGGCGCTGCGCCTGCCGCTCCCCCAGCTCCGTGAGTGCCGGGTCGGCGCGGCCGCCGGGGCGGTCGACCTCCGCGGCGTCGGCGGGGTGGATGCGTTCCGGCAGGGCGTGCCGGACGAGGATCAGCTGCACGCCCGCCCGCCTCGACTCTCGTTACGCAAGCTTCGCCCGGCCTCGACTCTCGCTACGCAAGCTTCGCTCGGCCTCGACTCTCGCTACGCAAGCTTCGCTCGGCCTCGATTCTCGCTACGCAAGCTTCGCTCGGTCCGGGACGTGCTCGCCGTGCCCCGCCTCGCGCAGCGCGGTGCGCAGCTTCTCGGCCTGTGCCTCCTGCTCGGCGGCCTCGACCGACTTCGCCGCGTTCGCGAAGTCGAACGCGGCCATCTCCCATGCCGGGAACACGTGCACGTGCAGGTGCGGCACCTCGAACCCGGCGACGATCACACCGACGCGCGGCGGCTGCCACACCTCGCGCACGGCCGCCCCGATCGCGTGGGAGACGGCGGTGAGGTGCGCGAGCAGGTCGGGATCGGCGTCGACCCACTGGTCGACCTCCTGCCGCGGCACGACCAGCGTGTGACCCGGCCCGAGCGGGTTGATGGACAGGAAGCCGACCGCGCGGTCGTCGGACCAGACGAAGAGCCCGGGCAGCTCACCGTCGATGATCTTCGTGAAGACGCTGCTCATGGCTCCCCCTCGCCGCCCGTACGCGCCCATGATTCGCCCACATGAGCACCACCGGCGCGGAGCCTATCTCCTAGGCTCGACCCATGGCCCGGACCATCGCCACGAACACCGCCGTCGACCGCGCCGAGCTGCTGGACTTCCTCCGGTGCCGCCACCACATGATCCTCATGACGCCCCGCAACGACGGGGGCTGGCAGGGCTCGCCCGTCACCGCGGGGGTCGACGCGGAGGGCCGGATCGTCGTCTCGACCTACCCGGAGCGGGCGAAGGCACTCAACGTCGCCCGCCACGGCAAGGCCTCCGTCGTGGTCCTGTCCGACGACTTCAACGGCCCGTGGGTACAGGTCGACGGCGACGCCGAGCTGCTGCGGCTGCCCGAGGCGCTCGAGCCGCTCGTCGATTACTTCCGCGCCATCTCCGGGGAGCACCCCGACTGGGACGAGTACCGCAAGGCGATGGCCGCGCAGGGCAAGGCGATCATCCGCATCACACCGACCCGGTGGAGCCCCGTGGCGACCGGCGGGTTCCCCGCGCGACTCGCCTGAGGCTCGCTACCCCGAGCCGCTGTCGGGGCACCCCGGTAACCTCCGTCCGAGCGGGTCGATGGCGCCCCGAGAGGTCGACGATCGAGCAGCACCGGGGCCGAGGGCCGAGGTGCTCACAGGGCACGCCGAACGTGCCCGGCGGCCGCACGCCGTCGCACGACGGCGGCACGGCCACCAGCGAGATGGAGGAACGATGCGGCCCTGGCCGGGCAACGCCTATCCCCTGGGAGCCACGTACGACGGCTCCGGCACCAACTTCGCAATCTTCTCGGAGGTGGCGGAGCGCGTCGAGCTGTGCCTGTTCGACGACGACGGCACCGAGGAGCGGGTCCGGCTCACCGAGGTCGACGGCTTCGTGTGGCACGGCTACCTGCCCGGCGTCGAGCCGGGGCAGCGCTACGGGTACCGCATCCACGGGCCCTACGACGCGGCGGCCGGGCTGCGGTGCAACCCCAACAAGCTGCTGATCGACCCCTACGCGAAGGCCCTCGACGGCCCGGTGCAGTGGGACGAGGCGGTGTTCGGCTACCGCTTCACGGAGCCGGAGCAGCGCAACGACACGGACTCGGCGCCGTTCGTGCCGAAGTCGGTGGTGGTCAACCCCTTCTTCGACTGGGGCTCCGATCGCGCTCCCAAGATCTCCTACCACGAGAGCGTGATCTACGAGGCCCACGTCAAGGGCCTCACGATCGCCCACCCGGACATCCCGGAGGACCTGCGGGGCACCTACACCGGCCTCGCGCACCCGGCGATGATCGAGCACCTGAAGAGCCTGGGCGTCACGGCCGTGGAGCTCATGCCGGTGCACGAGTTCATCACCGACCACCACCTGCAGGAGAAGGGCCTCGCCAACTACTGGGGCTACAACACCATCGCGTTCCTCGCCCCGCACCACGCGTACGCGATGCCGGGCGGGCGGCCCGGCAGCCAGGTGCAGGAGTTCAAGGGCATGGTCCGCGACCTGCACGACGCGGGGATCGAGGTGATCCTCGACGTCGTCTACAACCACACGGCCGAGGGCAACCACAAGGGCCCCACGCTGTCCATGCGCGGCATCGACAACGCCGCCTACTACCGCCTCGTCGAGGACGACCCGCGGTACTACATGGACTACACCGGCACCGGCAACTCGCTCAACGTGCGCAACCCGCACACCCTGCAGCTGATCATGGACTCGCTGCGGTACTGGGTCACCGAGATGCACGTCGACGGGTTCCGCTTCGACCTCGCCTCCACGCTGGCCCGCGAGTTCTACGACGTCGACCGCCTGTCGGTGTTCTTCGACCTCGTGCAGCAGGACCCGGTGATCAGCCAGGCCAAGCTCATCGCCGAGCCGTGGGACGTCGGACCCGGTGGCTACCAGGTGGGCAACTTCCCGCCGCTGTGGACGGAGTGGAACGGCAAGTACCGCGACACCGTCCGCGACTTCTGGCGCGGCGAGCCCGGCACGCTCGGCGAGTTCGCCGCGCGGCTCACCGGCAGCTCCGACCTCTACCAGGACGACGGCCGCCGGCCGTACGCGTCGATCAACTTCGTCACCGCGCACGACGGGTTCACCCTCGCCGACCTGGTCTCCTACAACGAGAAGCACAACGAGGCCAACGGCGAGGGCGGCAACGACGGCGAGAGCCACAACCGCTCCTGGAACTGCGGCGTGGAGGGCCCCACCGACGACGCCGCCGTGCTCGAGCTGCGGGCCCGCCAGCAGCGCAACTTCATCGCCACCCTGATGATCAGCCAGGGCGTGCCGATGCTGCTGCACGGCGACGAGATGGGCCGCACGCAGCAGGGCAACAACAACGTCTACTGCCAGGACAGCGAGATCTCCTGGATGGACTGGTCGCTGGCCACGAAGAACTCGAGCCTGATCGGGTTCACCGCCGGGGTGCTGGCCATGCGGCACGCGCACCCGGTGTTCCGCAGGCGCCGCTTCTTCGCCGGCAAGCCGATCGGCCGCCGCCGCAAGGACTCCCTCGCCGACATCGCCTGGTTCGCGCCCAACGGCGAGGAGATGACCGAGCAGGACTGGGACTCCGGCTTCGGCAAGTGCGTCACGGTCTTCCTCAACGGCGACGGCATCCACGACGTCGACGCCCGCGGCGAGCGGGTCAGCGACGACTCGTTCATCGTGTGCCTCAACGCGCACTACGAGGACATCGACGTGCACCTGCCGGGGTCGGAGTACGGGGCGCAGTGGGCGGTCGTGGTCGACACCGCGGCCGGCGAAGTGATCAACCTGTCGAACGCGCCGGGCGTGGTAGCCGCGGAGCCGCCCACGGTGGCCGCGGGCGCGGCGCTCACCGTGCCGGCGCGCGCAATGCTCGTGCTGCAGCGGATGGAGACCTCGCGGGGATGACAAACCGGCCCAGCTCCACCTACCGGCTCCAGTTCTTCAAGGACACCACCTTCGGCGACGCGGTGGAGCTGCTGCCATATCTCGACGCGCTCGGCGTCGGCGCGCTCTACGCGTCGCCGCTGCTCGAGTCGGGTGCCGGGTCCAACCACGGCTACGACGTCGTCGACCCCACGCGGGTGTCGGAGGAGCGCGGCGGCGAGGCGGGACGCACCGCGCTGGTCGCCGCGGTGCGCGAGCACGACATGGGCTTCGTGCTCGACATCGTGCCCAACCACGTCGGCGTCGACGTCGCGAAGGCCAACCCGTGGTGGTGGGACGTGCTGCGGCACGGCCGGTCGTCGGAGCACGCGGCCACGTTCGACATCGACTGGGACGCGGGGCCGGTCCTGCTCCCGATCCTGGACGCCGACGAGGAGAAGGCGCTCTCGGAGCTGGCGCTCTCGGACGACCGCGGCGAGCTGCGCTACTACGAGCACGCCTTCCCCGTCGCGCCGGGCACCGGCGAGGTCGGCACCGCCCAGGAGGTCCACGAGCGCCAGCACTACCGGCTGGTGTCGTGGAAGCGCGGCGCCGCCGAGCTCACGTATCGGCGCTTCTTCGACGTGTCCACGCTCGCCGCGGTGCGCGTCGAGCTGCCGGAGATCTTCGAGAAGACCCATCGCGAGGTGCTGCGCTGGGTCGAGGCGGGGGAGGTCGACGGCATCCGGGTCGACCACCCGGACGGGCTGTCCGACCCCGGCGCCTACATGCGGCGGCTGCGCGCGGCGATCGGGCCGCAGCGGTGGTTGCTCGTCGAGAAGATCCTTGGCGTCGGGGAGCAGCTGCCCGCGTCCTGGCCCGTCGACGGCACGTCGGGCTACGAGGCGCTGCGTGAGATCCAGGGCGTGTTCGTCGACCCGGCGGGCGCGGGTGTGCTCACGCAGTTCGCCGCCGAGCACACCGGGCGCAAGGAGTCGCTGCACGCCGCCGAGCACGCGGCGCGCCGCGAGGTGGCCGACACGATCCTGGCGGCCGAGGTGCGCCGGATCGCCGCGCTCGTGCCCGTCCCGGAGGCCGCTCCCGCCACCGACGAGGATCCCGGCGCGGCGGCCGACCGCGTGCGGGAGGCGGTCGCGGAGCTGCTCTGCGGCTTCCCCGTCTACCGCAGCTACCTCCCGGAGGGCCGCTCGGCGCTCGACACCGCCGTCTCAGTGGCCCGCAGCCACCGCCCCGATCTCACCGACGTGCTGCAGGTCGTCCACGCCGCGATGCTGGCCGAGCCGCAGGGCCTGCTCGCCACGCGCGTGCAGCAGACGTCGGGCATGGTGATGGCGAAGGGCGTGGAGGACACCACGTTCTACCGCTGGAACCGGTTCGTGGCGCTCAACGAGGTGGGTGGCGACCCGTCCCGCTTCGGCGTCTCCCCCGCCGAGTTCCACACGGCGCTGGCCGGGCGCGAGGCGTCCTGGTCGGCCACGATGACCACGCTGTCCACCCACGACACCAAGCGGTCCGAGGATGTCCGCGCCCGGCTCGCGGTGCTCGCGGAGATCCCCGCCGAGTGGGCCGGGCGGATGCGGCGCTGGGCGGCGGCGCACCCGCTGCCCGATCGGTCGCTCGAGCTGCTCGCCTGGCAGAACCTGATCGGCGCCTGGCCTATCCCCGCCGACCGCATGTCGGGCTACCTCACGAAGGCGGCCAAGGAGGCGAAGCTCGTCACGAGCCACGTCGACGCGGTGCCGGAGGTGGACGAGGCGATCGCCGCCTGGTCCGCGCAGGTGCTCGCCGATTCCGAGGTCGTGGCGGAGATCGAGGAGTTCGTCGCCCGGATCAGCGGGCCCGGCTGGTCCAACTCGCTCGGGCAGAAGTTGCTGCAGATCGCCGGGCCCGGCGTGCCGGACGTCTACCAGGGCACGGAGCTGTTCGAGTACTCGCTGGTCGACCCGGACAACCGGCGCCCGGTGGACTGGGCGGCCCGCCGCGAGCTGCTGGCCCGGCTCGACGACGGCTGGCTGCCCGACGTCGACGCCGAGGGGGCGGCGAAGCTGTTGGTCACGGCCGGCGCGCTGCGGCTGCGGCGCTGGCGCCCCGAGGCGTTCGCCGGCTACCGGCCGCTGCCCGCCGAGGGCCCGGCCGCCACCCACGCGGTGGCGTTCCAACGCTCGCCCGCGCTCGTCGCCGTCGCCACCCGGCTGCCGGTGGGGCTCGCCGAGCGCGGTGGGTGGGGCGACACCTTGCTCCCGCTGCCCGACGGCGCCGACGACTGGACCGACGTCGTCACCGGGGCACCGGTGGACGGCTCGGCGCCACTGCTGTCGCGGCTGCTCGACCGCTACCCGGTGGCCCTGCTGGTGCGGCCGGCCTGACGGCCGTCGCGGGTCGACAGCGCGGCGTCGCGGTCACCGTACCGGCAGCCGCTCCGCCGCCCCGGACCTCAGCGCCCGCCGTTCCCGCCACCACGTGCCCACCAGCACCCGGCCGTAGCGCGTCCCGTACAGCAGGTTCGGTCCCTTCTTGCTGCGGCCGGTCGTGCGGTCCCGCATCGTCATCGGTCGCTCGACGACGCGGTGGCCGCGCAGGATCGCCCCCAGCAGCAGCTCCGACGCCTGGTACTGCGGCTGCCGCAGCGGCACCGAGCAGGCGACGTCGATGGTCATCGCGCGGAAGCCGAACGAGGTGTCGGTGATGCGCTGCCGGGCGAGCACGGTCGCGAGCGCTGCGAACACCCGCACCCCGAGCTGCCGGAACCGGTCGGTCGTGTCCTCCCTCCCGAGCCGCCGCGAACCGGTGACGAAGTCCGCCTCGCCGCTGACCAGCGGGGCCAGGAGCGTCGGCAGCTCGGCGATGTCGTACTGCCCGTCGGCGTCGGTGGTGACGACGTAGCGGGCGCCGTGCTCCTGGGCGATCCGGTAGCCCAGCCGCAGCGCGGCACCCTGACCGCGGTTCACCGGGGTCACACACGTGTACGCCCCCTCGTGGGCCAGCGCCACCGTCGCCGTGCCGTCGGTGCCGCCGTCGACCACGACGAGCGTGTCGACCCGCAGTTCGCCGCACCGGTCCGGGATGCCGTCGAGTACCGCGGGCAGATTGTCTGCCTCCTGGTAGGCCGCCATGACCACCACGACGGGTCCGAGCACCACCTCGCCGTAGCGCTCCCTGAAGGCCGCCAGCGCCGCGGCGTCCACCTCGTCGGGGAACGGGCCGAGCAACGGGCGCCTCGGAGAGGGTCCGCCGCTCAGCAGCGCGGTCAGGCCCAGCGCACCGGTCAGCGGGAGCAGCACCAGGCCGGGGAGCTGATAGCGCCAGGAGAACTCGAACGCGGCCGAGGTGAGCAGGACCGTGATCCCGGCCCCCGCCGTGAGCAGACACGCCGCACGCAAGCCGGATCGTCGCGCTCTGCCGAGACCGGCGGCCCCGGCGAGCCCGAGCACCAGTGCCGCGGCCAGCAGCGGCCCGGGGGTGTGGCCGCCGTGGAACTGGTACGCGCGCAGCACCCAGGCGAGGTCCGGGTCGACCGAGAGCTCGGTGCCCCCGAACCGCAGAGCCACCGCCGACGCGAGCTCAGGGCTCGCGTACAGCACGGGAACCGTGTGGAAGTGCCACCGGTCCACAGGGACGTCGTCGGGGCTCGTGGAGCGGGTCCATGCGAAGCCCTTGCCGAAATCGGCGAGCACGGCGCCGGCGACATCGAAGGGCTGGTGCAGCAGCACGGTGCGGGCGAACGCGCGCTGCAGGTCGGCGATCGTCCCCTCGGGCTCCGGCACGGCGGTGTGCGCCGGGGAGGCGAGGTCGTGGACGTAGTGGTCGACGCCGAGTCGTTCGCCGAGCCGCTCCGCCGGGCACAGCTGGCGCTGCGCTTCGGTGAGCGGCAGCCGGTCGCAGTCCGCGACGGTGGCCGTGCGCCCGTACAGGGCGCTGCCATCGGTGTCGGAGATCCCGACCCGTCCCGTGTCTGCCCAGAAGTAGCCGCCGTAGGCGGCGACGACGACCGCGAAACCGGCGAGCAGGGCACCTGTCCGCCGCAGGACCAGCCCATGATCGCTGCGGCGGCGCCACGCCCCGCCGGCGAGAACCAGGTACACCACGGCCGGCACCACCAGCGGCACGGCCACCAGCCGGACGACCACCATGACGGCGATCAGGATCCCGGCCGCGGCGCTGCGGCCCGGCCCGGGGGCGCCGCGGGAGGTGAGCAGCCAGATGACCCCGAGCAGCAGCGCCTGGAAGAAGGTCTCCGTCATGATGTTCTGCTCGATCTGCACCTGGTAGGCGTCGAGCAGCAGCGGGCCGGCGGCCAGCGCCGCCACCCAGCGGCGCGCACCGTGGCGCTGCAGCAGCACGTAGACGGCCACCGCCATCCCGAGCCCTGCGAGGTGCTGCACGGCGGTGACCAGCTGCAGGTTCCCCACTCCGAGCAGCGGCCGGAGCACGAACAGCTCGTAGCCGATCGGGTTGAGCTCTGCGGGACTCAGCCTGTCGATGTTCAACAGGTAGCGGAACGAGTCGTAGTAGAGGATCGCTGGCTGGTACGCCAGCTGCGCCAGCAGCCGCAGCACCGCACCGGCCGCGATCAGCGTGAGGAACAGCCCGTGCCGGCGGGCCAGCCCGCCCGCCCGGTCGCGGAAGCCGGGCGGATCCACCGGCTCCGGGCCCGCGCCGGCGCGCCCCGCCTGGGCAGGGCCGGTCAAGGTCACGGCTGCCCCTCGCCGACCGGGTTCCGCCGGAAGTCGTCCCAGACCGTACCCAGCCCGGCGGTGAGCGACAGCGCCGGCGACCAGCCCAGCTCCGTGCGGGCGCGCCCGTTGTCGACGAGCACCGCGGGCATCTCGCCGCGTTTGGCTGGCACGTGCTCGACCCCGATCGGGCGCCCGGTGGCGCTCCTGGCGGCGTCGACCAGGTCCAGCACGGTGATCGAGCGCCCGCTCCCGACGATCAGCGGACCGGTCACGGCGCTCGGCAGGGCGCGCAGCACGGCCTGCGCCACGTCGGAGACGTGCACGAGGTCACGGCGCTGCGTCCCGTCGCCGAACACCTGCACCGAGCCGCCTGCGAGCGCGGCGCGCATCAGCCGCGGCACGAAGCTGTCCTTGTGCCCCATTCCGGGCCCGTAGACGTTGGTGAACCGGAGCGCGCACGTCGCGAGGCCGTACGCACCGGCGTACCCGGCCAGGAGCATCTCGCAGGCCGCCTTGGTGGCGCCGTAGGGCGTCAGCGGCCGCAGCGGGGTGGTCTCGTCGATCGTCGCGTGCCCGACCTCGCCGACGACGGCGTTCGTGGATGCCAACAGGAACCGGCCCACCCCGCCCCGCCTGGCCGCCTCGAGCAGGTGCTGGGTGATCTCGACGTTGGCCCGGTAGGTCGCAGACGGCTCCTCGGTGGAGCGCAGCACCGACGTCGCGGCGGCCAGATGCACGATCGCGGAGGGCGAGCCGGACAGGGCCTGCTCGCGCACGGCCGGGTCGGCGAGATCGCCGAGGACCGTCGCGACGCCAGGACCGTGGCTGCCGAACGGCTCCCGATCGACGACGATCACCTCGATGTCGGCTGCACGCAGCGCGGCCACGACGGCCCGGCCGACGAAGCCGCTCCCCCCGGTGACGACGACGAGGCCGGCGGGCGGACGCCGGACATCGGGAGACATGGTTGTCCAACGTAGTGCGCGCCCGTCGGCGCCGCAGAACCCACACGCGGGAGTGAGCAGACCGGGTAGCGGCGCATGGCTCGGGTCCGACCACACCCTCTCGGCGCTCGTCAGCCGCGTAACGCGCTCTCGGCCCTGCGCCACTGCACGGTCGGCAGCAACGCGGCCCGGTCGACCCGGTCCCGGTGGCGCTCCACCACCGGGAACAGCGAGCTGATCAGCGTGTCGGAGAGCAGGTGCGGCTGCAGCCCGAGCGACGGCAGCCCGGTGAAGACCACGTTGTAGTAGTGCGAGTCCGCCTCCACGCGCGGGTTCTCGACGTTGTGCACCTCGACCGGACCCGGGAACGTGTCGGCCACGACCTTGGCCATCTCCTCCACCGACATCGACTCGGTCAGCTGGTTGAACACGCGGAACTCGCCGCGCTCCGCCGGGGTCTCGGCGGCGAGCCGGATGCACTCCACCGTGTCCTGGATGTCGATGATGCCCCGGGTCTGGCCACCCGACCCGTACACCGTCAGCGGCTCACCCAGCACCGCCTGGATCACGAACCGGTTGAGCACCGTACCGAACACCGCGTCGTAGTCGAACCGGGTCGCCAGCCGGGGGTCCCGCTCGGTCTGCGGGGTCTGCTGGCCGTACACCACCCCCTGGTTCAGGTCGGTGGCCCGCAGCCCCCACACCCGGCACGCGAACTCGATGTTGTGGCTGTCGTGCACCTTGCTCAGGTGGTAGAAGGACCCCGGCCGCTTCGGGAACAGCACGCGGTCCCGGCGGCCCTTGTGCTCGATGTCGAGCCAGCCCTCCTCGATGTCGATGTTCGGTGTGCCGTACTCGCCCATCGTGCCCAGCTTGACCAGGTGGATCTGCGGGTCGACCTCCGCGATCGCGTAGAGCAGGTTGAGCGTGCCCACGACGTTGTTGTGCTGGGTGTGCACCGCGTGCGCCCGGTCGATCATCGAGTAGGGCGCGGAGCGCTGCTCGGCGAAGTGGACGATCGTGTCGGGCCGGAAGCGCCGCACCACGTCGAGCAGGAACTCGGCGTCGACCAGATCACCGACGAACGTCTCGATCCGCCTGCCGGTCACCGCGTGCCAGACGTCGGTGCGCACCTCCAGCGGCTCGATCGGCACGAGGCTCTGGACGCCCATCTCCTCGTCGTAACCGCGACGCAGGAAGTTGTCGACGATCCCGACCTGGTCACCCGCGTCGGACAGATGCAGGGCGGTGGGCCAGCCGAGGTAGCCGTCTCCACCCAGGACGAGGACTCGCATCTTGATCTCATTTCCGGTCGACGACGATGGCAAACCGATCCGCCCGGTATCCAGCCGGGAGTTCCCGGACCAACCGGACCAAACGACCATAACTAGTACGCTGCCCGACGCGCCGTGTGCCCATACCCTGTCGCCGCGCTCAGCCACTCGGCGGCCTAGGCTCGGGCCTCAGCACACCGGTGACGAGCGGAGGGCGACGCGTGGAGGACGGTTCAGGGGCGTTCACCCGGGCGACGGGCCGTGACCTGGAGGGCGGCACGGACCAGCCCCGGTACCGCCGCTACCAGTACGATCTCATCGCCCCCCACTGCGGGCGTTCGGTGCTGGAGATCGGCGCGGGGCTCGGCGAGTTCGCCGCGCAGTTCCGCGGTCTCGACCGGCTCGTCGTCACCGATGTCGATCCCGACGTCGTGCAGGTGCTGCACAAGCGCTTCGCCGACCGTCCCGACGTGCGGGCCCACCGGTTCGAGATCGGCGGCGCCGCGCCCGCCGTCGATCCGGTCGACACCGTCGTCGCGATCAATGTCCTCGAGCACATCGAGGACGACGCAGGCGCGCTGCGCGAGATGGCCGCACTCGTCCGGCCCGGTGGCAGGCTGGTGATGTGGGTGCCCGGTTACCCACAGCTCTACGGGGAGTTCGACCGGAGGGTGGGGCACGTGCGTCGCTACACCCCCACCACACTGGACGACGCGTTCCGCCGTGCCGACCTCGAGGTCGAGCGCACCGGTCCGGCGAACCTGCTCGGCGGAGTGGCCTGGTGGATCGCCGTCCGCCGCGGCGGCGCCGGCTCGCCGAACCCGCGGCTGGTGCGGCTCTACGACCGGTTCGTGGTGCCGGTGACGCGTGCCGTGGAGCGGGTGGTCCGGGTACCGTTCGGGCAGTCGGTGCTGGGGGTCGCCCGCCGCCCGCCGGAGCCCCGCGAAGGCCCTCGGTGACCTCCGGACTCGGCCCCCGTGCGCGCTCCACCGGGGGTGTGCGCGGACGCCTCCGCCTGTGGTGGCGCTACGCGGCCGGCTCGGTGATCGCGGGCGTGATCAGCCAGACCACGTTCGTCGCCTGCTACGCGCTGGGCACGTCACCGCTGGTGGCCAGCGTCACGGCCTTCGTGGCGGGCGCGGTGCCGAACTACCTGCTCAACCGGCAGTGGGCCTGGCGCCGTCGGGGCCGCGCCGACGTCCGGCGGGAGGTGGCGCCCTACGCCGCGATCGCGGTCGCCACGGCACTGGCCGCGGCCGCTGTGACCACCACCGCCGACACCTGGGTCCGCGCGGCCGTCGAGAGCCGCGGCTGGCAGGTCGTGCTCGTGGGGGCGGCGTTCCTCGGCACGTACGGTTTCCTGTTCGTGCTGAAGTTCGTGCTGTTCGACCGGTTCGTGTTCACCGGGCCGCGCTCCGCTCCCCCCGCGGGGACCTGAGCGTCTCTTGCTCGGCACGCCGATGCGCGTGGATCCCAGGGTCACAACGGGCGCGTCGTGGCCCCACCCGGCAGGATCATCGGGTGACCGATTTCGCCGTGTGGGCGCCCCAACGCGACCAGGTCAGGGTGCTGGTGGACAACGCCCCGTACCCGATGGCGCGCGACGGCGCCGGCTGGTGGTGCGCGACCGTGGAGGACGCGGGCCCCGGCACCGCCTACGCCTTCCTGCTCGACGACGACGAGACCCCGCTCCCCGACCCGCGCTCACGCTGGCAACCCTCCGGCGTGCACGGCGCGTCCCGGCTCTACGACGACACGGGCTTCTTCTGGACCGACCAGGCCTGGACGGGCCGCCAACTACCGGGCAGCGTCCTCTACGAGCTCCACATCGGGACATTCACCGACGGAGGCACGTTCGACTCCGCCATCGAGCGGCTCGACCACCTCGTCGCGCTGGGCGTCGACCTGGTCGAGGTGCTTCCGCTCAACGCGGTCGACGGGCCGCGCAACTGGGGTTACGACGGCGTCGGCTGGTACGCGGTCACGGAGAACTACGGCGGGCCCGATGCGTTCAAGCGGTTCGTCGACGCCTGCCACTCCCGCGGACTCGGTGTGGTTCTGGACGTCGTCTACAACCACCTCGGCCCGTCCGGGGCCTACCTCGACCGGTTCGGGCCGTACTTCGCCGGGTCCAACATCTGGGGCCCCTCGCTCAACCTCGACGGTGCGTACTCGGAGCCGGTGCGCCGCTACGTCATCGACAACGCTGTGATGTGGCTGCGCGACTTCCACGTCGACGGCCTGCGCATCGACGCCGTCCACGCGCTGCGCGACACCCGCGCCACCCACCTGCTGGAGCAGCTCGCCGTCGAGGTGGAGGCGCTGTCGACGCACGTCGGGCGGCCGCTGTCGCTCATCGCGGAGTCCGACCTCAACGACCCGAGGATGGTCACCGCGCGCGAGGCCGGCGGCTACGGTCTGCACGCGCAGTGGGCCGACGACATCCACCACACCCTGCACAGCGCCCTCACCGGCGAGGCCCAGGGCTACTACGCCGACTTCGCGACGGCGGGCCTCACCGGCCTCGCCCATGTGTTCACCCGCGCGTTCCTGCACGAGGGCACCTGGTCGAGCTTCCGGCAGCGCAACCACGGGGCGCCGGTGGACACCCGCCGGATCCCCGGGCACCGGTTCCTCGCCTACCTGCAGAACCACGACCAGATCGGCAACCGGGCCACCGGCGACCGGCTCACCGAGACCGTCTCCCCCGGCCTCCTGGCCTGCGGCGCGGCGCTGGTGTTCTGCTCACCGTTCACGCCGATGCTGTTCATGGGCGAGGAGTGGGGCGCCCGCACACCGTGGCAGTTCTTCTCCTACTTCCCGGACGAGGAACTCCGCGAGGCCGTGCGCACCGGACGGACCGCGGAGTTCGCCGAGCACGGCTGGGGCGACGCCGAGGTGCCCGACCCCAACGCCGAGAGCACGTTCCTCGACTCGAAGCTCGACTGGGACGAGCCCGCCCAGGAACCGCACGCCACCCTGCTGCGGGTGCACCAGGAGCTCATCGCGCTGCGCAAGGCGTGGCCGGAGCTGTCCGACCCGTGGCTGGAGGAGGTGGAGGTCGACATCGACGAGGACGCCCGCACCGTCGTGCTGCACCGCGGCAGGCTCCGGGTGGCGTGCAACCTCGGCGGCGACACGGTGACCCTCGCGATGACCGCCCCGATCGGCCGGATCCTGCTGGCGTCCGAGCCGGTGGAGGGCGAGGACAACGCCCTCACCGTGCCACCGGAAGCGTTCGCGATCGTGCAGCTGGCGTGAGTTGCAGCAGAGCCACTTTCATGCCACGAGGTGGCGTGAAAGTGGCTTTGCTGCAATCGGGCTCAGGTCAGAGCAGGCCGAGCGACTTCACGGCGTCGCGCTCCTCCTGGAGCTCCTGGACGCTCGCGTCGATCCGCTGCCGGGAGAAGTCGTTGATCTCCAGGCCCTGGACGATCTCCCACTTCCCGTTCTTCGAGGTGACCGGGAAGCTCGAGATGATCCCTTCGGCCACCCCGTAGGAGCCGTCGGACGGGATGGCGGCGGAGGTCCAGTCGCCCTCGGGAGTGCCGTTGACCCAGTCGAAGACGTGGTCGATGGCGGCGTTCGCCGCCGAGGCCGCCGAGGACGCGCCGCGCGCCTCGATGATCGCTGCACCGCGCTTGGCGACAGTGGGGATGAACTCGTCACGCAGCCAGGCCTCGTCGACCTGCTCGGCCGCGGTCCTGCCGCCGACCTCGGCGTTGAAGAGGTCGGGGTACTGGGTGGCCGAGTGGTTGCCCCAGATCGTGAGCTTGTGGATGTCGGTGAGCGGCACCGACAGCTTCTTCGCCAGCTGGGCGATGGCGCGGTTGTGGTCGAGGCGGGTCATCGCGGTGAAGCGCTCGGCGGGCACGTCCGGAGCCGCGGCCTGCGCGATGAGCGCGTTGGTGTTGGCCGGGTTGCCGACCACCAGCACGCGGACGTCCTCGGCGGCGTGGTCGTTGATCGCCTTGCCCTGTGGGGCGAAGATGCCGCCGTTGGCCTCGAGCAGGTCGCCGCGCTCCATGCCCTTCGTACGCGGGCGGGCACCGACGAGCAGCGCGACGTTCGTGCCGTCGAACGCGACGTTCGCATCGTCGGTGATGTCGATGCCGGAGAGCAGCGGGAACGCGCAGTCGTCGAGCTCCATCGCGGTGCCCTCGGCGGCCTTCACCGCCTGGGGGATCTCCAGCAGGCGCAGCCGGACCGGAGTGTCCGGGCCGAGCAGCTGGCCCGAGGCGATCCGGAAGAGCAGCGCGTAGCCGATCTGGCCGGCTGCTCCGGTGACGGTGACGGTGACAGGTGTGGTCGACGCAGACACGGGGCGAGGCTAGTGCATGTACGCCCGCCGGACGGCCCCGGACGGGCGCGGACAACACGGATCACAGTGCCGGTCCCGCCCAGCGGTGTACCGCCATCGGCGGACGGACCGTCCGTCGGTCGATCGATACGCGGCACAGCGTCGTCGTCCTAGCGTCCGAACATGACCACCGCAGCACCGCCACCCGCCGATCCTGGTGCGACCCCGACCACCGCCCGCGCGCTCGCGCCCGACCTCGCCCGCGGCGGAATGCTGCTGCTCATCGCGCTGGCCAACGTGCACGTCTACGTGTTCGGCCATCCGCTCGGGCTGCGCAGCTACCCGGCCGACCTCGGGGGCGTCGACGCCCTCGTCGCCGCGGTGCAGCTGCTGCTCGTGGACGGCCGCGCGTACCCGCTCTTCGGGTTCCTGTTCGGCTACGGGATCGTTCAGCTGTCCCGCAGGCGCGACAGCCCCGCGACGGCGGTGCGGATCGCCCGCCGCCGCGGCTGGTGGATGCTGCTCATCGGGGCGGTGCACGGCGTGCTGCTGTGGCCCGGGGACATCGTGGGCGCCTACGGGCTGCTGGCCGTCCTGCTCGCCGGGGCGCTCGTCGCGGGCCGGCCCGCCCGGCTGCGCGTCCTGGTCGTGACCGGGCTGGTGTTCACCGCGCTCTTCGGGATGGTCAGCGTGCTGCCCCCGCCCGGCGCGACCGACGCCCTGCTGCCCTCGATGACGACGGCCGACCCGGTCGCCGCGCTGGTGATCCGCACCGTCGAGTGGGGCGGGATCGGGCTCCTCGCCAACGCCGTCACTGTGTTCGCCGCGGTTCCGCTCGGCGCCTGGGTGGCGCGCCGCGGGGTGCTCGACGCCCCCGCGCAGCACCGGCGGCTGCTGCTGCGGGCGGCCGCGATCGGGCTGCCGGTAGCGGTGCTCGGCGGGGTACCGCTGGCGCTCATGGTCACCGGGCCGTGGGCGGAGCCATCGCTCGGCGCGATCGTCGCCGCCGGCGCCCTGCACACGGTGAGCGGCTACGCCGGCGGGCTCGGCTACGCGGCGCTGTTCGGGCTGCTGGCGATCCGGCTCACGGGCCGCCGACCGGGGCCGCTGAGCGGGGCGCTCGCGGCCTCCGGGCAGCGCTCGCTGTCGTGCTACCTCGCGCAGTCCGTGGCCTTCGTGGCGCTGCTGCCCGCCTGGACGCTCGGGCTCGGCGCCGGCGCGCACCTGTGGCAGACCGCGTTGGTGGCCGTGGGCACGTGGGCGGTGATCCTGCTGGTCGCAGCCTGGTCGGCCGGCGCCGGGCTCCGGGGCCCGGCCGAGCTGCTCCTGCGGCGGCTGACCTACGGTCCCCGCCGGGTCACCGGCGTGGCGCGGCCCGCCGGGAGCCGGTAGCGGTCAGCGAGGCCGCACCTGCCGCGCGTTCTGCGGATCGCCGCGAGAGGCCGCTGACCGTGGCCGGGACAGCAAGCATCCCGCACTCGCGACGATCACCGGCCCGAAGACCGCCGCGAGATGCGCGATACGGCACCTCCGACAGCAGGAACCACACCCTCGCGACGATCACGGGCGGCAGCCCGGCAGACCGCCGGCGCCGAGCCGAGCGCTTGGAAGATCACCGCGAGATCGCTGTTCCCGCAACCCGGACCGCAACCATCGCGCACTCACGACGATCACCGGCCCGAAACCACCGCGAGATACGCGCTACCGCACCCCCGACAGCAGCAACCACACCCTCGCGACGATCACGGGCGGCAGCCCGGCAGACCGCCGGCGCCGAGCCGAGCGCTTGGAAGATCACCGCGAGATCGCTGTTCCCGCAACCCGGACCGCAACCATCGCGCACTCGCCACGATCACCCATCCGAAGACCACCGCGAGATACGCGCTACCGCACCCCCGACAGCAGGAGCCGCACCCTCGCGACGATCACGTGGGCGCCCGAGCGCACTCGCCGGAATTCCCACACCCAAGATCACCGCGAAAGGCCGGTTTCCGTAGCCCGGACAGCAAACAGCGCACACTCGCGACGATCACCGGCCCGAGAACCACCGCGAGATGCGCGATTCGGCACCTCCGACAGCACGAACCGCGCCCTCGCGACGATCACGCTGGGCGGCAGCTCGGCCGGGCGTCGGGCTCGAACAGCGGTCACCCCGCTAGCCTCGCCGGCATGACCGCCCCGGCCGACCCCGGTGCCACCCCGACCGCTGCCCGCTCGCTCGCCCCGGACCTGGCCCGCGGCGGCATGCTGCTGCTGATCGCCCTGGCGAACGTGCACGTGTACGTCCACGGGAGTCCGCTGGCGGTGCGCGGCTACCCGCGGGTCGTCGAGGGCATGGACCGGGTGGTCGTGCTCCTGCAGATGTTGCTCGTCGACGGCCGCGCCTATCCGCTGTTCGGCCTGCTGTTCGGGTACGGGATCGTGCAGCTTGCCTGGCGCCGGGGCGACGCGGGCCTGCCCGTCGGGGCGGTCACGCGGCTGGTCCGGCGGCGCGGTTTCTCGATGGTCGCGATCGGCTTCGCGCACGGCGTGCTGCTGTTCGCGGGCGACATCGTCGGGGCGTACGGGCTGATCGCCGTCCTGCTCGCCGGCGTGCTCGTCGGCGGTCGGGACGGCGCGCTGCTCGGCACGGCGGCGGCCGGGATCGCGCTGGCCACGCTGCTCTACACCGCGGCGGGCGCCCCGCTGCAGGGTGAGATCCGGGCGCTCCTCGGCTCGATCGCCGCGCCGGACGCCGCGACGGCGCTGGTCCTGCGGGTGCAGGAATGGCTCGTCAGCGGGCTGCTCTCGCAGGTGCTCGCCGTGTTCGGGGCAGTGGCCCTCGGCGCGTGGGCCGCCCGCCGACGTATCCTCGACGAGCCGGAGCGCCACCGCGCGCTGCTCGTGCGCGCCGCGGCCCTCGGGCTCGCCGCGGCGGTGCTCGGCGGCCTGCCGCTCGGCCTCATGGCGGCCCAGCTGTGGGCGACACCGCCACTGGGCGTGGCCCTGCTCGCCGGCGCGCTGCACGGCCTCGGCGGGTACGCGGGTGGCGTGGGATATGCCGCGCTGTTCGGGCTGCTGGCGATCCGGCTCGCCCGCGGCGGCGTCGGCCCGGTCGGCTCCGCCCTGCAGGCGTGCGGGCAGCGGTCGCTGTCGTGCTACCTCGCACAGTCGGTGGCGTTCGTGGCACTGCTCCCGGCGTGGACGCTCGGGCTCGGCGAACAGGCGCGGCTCTGGCAGGTGGCGCTCGTCGGGCTCGGGACCTGGCTGGTGATCCTCGCGGTCGCCGCCGCCTCGGCCCGCGCAGGTTTCCGCGGCCCGGCCGAGATCCTGCTGCGCCGGCTGACGTACGGGCCGCGCTCCGCGGTCGAAGGCAGACCCGGCTGACCCCGGGGCCCCGATCGCCGGGCAGTAAGGGCTTGCAGATCATCAACTCGCCGTCGTAACTCGTGTGGGGATGGTGATGCCTGCGGTGTTGGCGAGGTCGTAGAGGTCATCGAGCGTGGCCAGCGGGTTCTCGGCGGGCTGGACTGTGTGGCCGGCCTGTTCCAGTAGGTACTGGGTGTCGCGGATGCGCCGGTTGATGGTTTCGGGGCGGACGCTGAACAGGGCAGCGACGGCGACCTGGGGCAGTGCGAGTCGGTGGTGCAGGACGGTGGCCAGTAGCCGGTCGGGGAGGGTCAGGATGGGGCGAGGTCCGGCGCCGGGGCGGTCTTTCGGGGGCGGTGGCCGCGTCGTTTGTCCAGCTCGGCTTCCCGTTGTTGCTGGTGCAGGGTGGTGATCGTGGTGATCAACGCGTTCCACTCTGGGATCGGTAGTCCGGTCACCGTGGGGTGGCACAGCCAGGCCTTGTCGGGGCTGGGCTGGTCGAACGGATCCGGTGCGGCGAAGG
>NZ_JAHKRK010000076.1 GCF_019396355.1 Pseudonocardia nigra | reverse complement strand
CAGGAAAGCCACGTTCCTGTCGCTGAATGACGGGAACGTGGCTTTCCTGACACTGCGGAGAGGCTACGGGACGCGGCGGACCGCTCCCGTGTGGGCGCTCGTGGCCAGCGCGGCGTAAGCGCGCAGCGCCTTGCTCACGGCGCGGTCGCGGTCCTTCGGCTGCCACGGCCGCTCGGAGGCGTCCATCTTGGCGCGACGCTCGGCCAGCACCTCCTCGGGCACCTGCACCTCGAGCGTGCGGCTGCGGACGTCGATCAGCACCTGGTCGCCGTCCTCGATCAGCCCGATCACACCGCCCGCCGCGGCCTCGGGCGAGATGTGCCCGATGGAGATGCCGCTCGACCCGCCGGAGAACCGGCCGTCGGTGATGAGCGCGCACTTCGCGCCGAGGCCCGCGCCCTTGAGGAACGCGGTGGGGTGCAGCATCTCCTGCATCCCCGGCCCGCCGGCGGGGCCCTCGTAGCGCACCACGAGGACGTCGCCGGGCTGGATCTGCTTGCTGAGGATGACCGACACGGCCTCCTCCTGGCTCTCCACGACGCGGGCGGGGCCGGAGAAGCGCCAGATGTCCTCCGGGATGCCGGCGGTCTTGATCACGGCGCCGTCGGGGGCGATGTTGCCGCGGAGCACGGCGAGCCCGCCGTCGGCGGTGTAGGCGTGCTCGATGTCGCGGATGCAGCCCGCGGCCGCGTCGGTGTCGAGCGACGACCAGCGGTTCTCCGTGGAGAACGCCTCGGTGGTGCGTACGCCGCCGGGCGCCGCGTGGTAGAGCTCCACCGCCTTCTCCGAGGGCGACTCGGCGCGGACGTCCCACTCCGAGAGCCACTTCTCAAGCGACGGCGAGTACACCGTGTGGACGCCGGTGTGCAGCAGCCCGGCCCGCCACAGCTCGCCCAGGATGGCGGGGATGCCGCCGGCGCGCTGCACGTCCTCCATGTGGTAGTCGGAGTTCGGCGACACCTTGGCCAGGCAGGGCACCCGGCGGGACACGGCGTCGATCGCCGCCAGGTCGAAGTCGATCTCGCCCTCCTGCGCGGCGGCGAGGATGTGCAGCACCGTGTTGGTGGAGCCGCCCATCGCGACGTCGAGGGCCATGGCGTTCTCGAAGGCCTCGCGGGTGGCGATGTTGCGGGGCAGCACGGACGCGTCGTCCTCGCCGTACCAGCGCTTCGCCAGCTCCATGACGGTGCGGCCGGCCTCCAGGAACAGCTCCCGGCGCGCGGCGTGCGTGGCCAGCGTGGAGCCGTTGCCGGGCAGTGCGAGCCCGAGCGCCTCGGTGAGGCAGTTCATCGAGTTGGCGGTGAACATCCCGGAGCACGAGCCACAGGTGGGGCACGCGGAGCGCTCCACCTCGGACAGCCCGGCCTCGTCCACGGCCGACGACGCCGACGCCGAGATCGCGGTGATGAGGTCGGTGGGGGCCTGCGCGACACCGCCCACGACGACGGCCTTGCCCGCCTCCATCGGCCCACCGGAGACGAACACGGTGGGGATGTTGAGCCGCATCGCGGCGTTGAGCATGCCGGGTGTGATCTTGTCGCAGTTGGAGATGCAGACGAGCGCATCGGCCGCGTGCCCGTTGACCATGTACTCGACGGCGTCGGCGATCACCTCGCGGCTGGGGAGCGAGTAGAGCATCCCGCCGTGGCCCATCGCGATGCCGTCGTCGACGGCGATCGTGTGGAACTCGCGCGGCACGCCGCCCGCCTCCCGGATCGCCGACGCCACGAGGTCGCCGAGGTCCTTGAGGTGCACGTGGCCGGGCACGAACTGGGTGTAGGAGTTGGCGATCGCGACGATCGGCTTGCCGAAGTCGTCGTCGCCCATGCCGGTGGCGCGCCAGAGCGAACGCGCTCCGGCGGCGTTGCGGCCGTGGGTGGTCACGCGGGAACGGAGGGCCGGCATCAGTCGTCTCCAGCCGGGTCGGGCAGCCTGCCGCCACTGGCGGCGGCGAGCTGGGGCAGGTCGCGGACGTGGACGGCCGGGAGCGGTAGCTCGGTGCCGTCGGTCAGCATCGCGCTGACCCGGCGTTCACCCAGCCGCAGCGAGCTGATCTGCGTCCACGGTACGCGCCGTCCGCCGACGATCCGCCGCACGGTCACCCCGTCCCCGTCCACCACGGTGCGCACGCGCAGGGTCCACCAGATGATCGCGATCGGCACGAGGTAGATCAGCCACAGGTACGGCGCCCCGAACGCGAACGGGGTGGCGCACAACGCCACGAACAGCGCGAAGAGCACGACCAGCGGGGGCACGCGGAAGACGACGCCCGGGTGCGGACGGTCGGCGGAGCTCACGCGTCCATGGTCGCACCCGCCGTCACGGGCCCGTTGACACCGCTCGTGCTCCACGTCACACTTCCTAATTGTGTTAGGAGAAGCTACGGCGAGTTGGCAAACCAAACGCCGTGAGGAGACGCGGCGCCACATCCTGGCGGCGGCGTGGGACGTGGCCCGCGCGCAGGGGCTCGCCGCGCTGACGCTCCGGGAGGTGGCGGAGCGGGTGGGCATGCGCGCGCCGTCGCTGTACTCGCACTTCGACTCGAAGCACGCGATCTACGACGCGATGTTCGGGCAGGCGTGGAGCGAGTACGAGGAGCTCCTCACCGGGCTGGAGCCGACGATGCCCGCCGAACCGCGCGCCGCGCTGACGCTGATGGCCCGCACGTTCTTCGACTTCTCCGTGGCCGACCTCGCCCGCCACCAGCTGATGAACCTGCGCACGATCCCGGACTTCGCCCCGAGCGCGGAGAGCTACGCCCCCGCGGTGCGGGTCCTCGACGGGCTGCATGTCCGCCTCGCGGCGATCGGCATCACGGCGCAGGAGGACGTGGACCTCTACGTCGCGCTGGTCAGCGGCCTGATCGACCAGCAGTGGGCGAACGACCCGGGCGGCACCCGCTGGGCCCGCCTCATCGACCGCGCGATCGACATGTACGCCGATGCGCTCCACCTGCCACGGGGCCCGAAGGAGGACCGATGACCACGACCGACACCCGCCGCCCGGCGGCGTCCCGCCGCTGCGCACTCGACCGCGGGTCGGCGATGCGGCTCGCCGAGACGGAGTACTCGCGCTACCTCGACCTGCTGCGCGCGCTCGAGCCCGGCGAGTGGGACCTGCCCACCGACTGCCCGGCGTGGACCGTGCGGGAGATGGCGGCGCACAACCTCGGCATGGCCGAGATGGCGGCCTCGGTGCGGGAGAACCTCCGGCAGAACCGCGAGGCCGGGCGGCGTGGTGGCGTGTTCATCGACGCGCTCACCGGGCTGCAGGTCGAGGAACGGCGCGACATGTCCCCGGCCGAGATCGTCGCCAGGTACGCGGAGGCGGGCCCGCGCGCCGCCCGCGGCCGTCGTCGCAGCCCCTTCCTCCTGCGCAGGCTCCCGATGCCGGTGGCGCAGCACGTCGGCGGGGTGCAGGAGCGGTGGACGTTCGGATACCTCGTCGACACGATCCTCACCCGCGACCCCTGGATGCACCGCGTCGACACGGCCCGCGCCACCGGGCGCGGCCTGGTGCTCACCGCTGACCACGACGGCGTGCTCGTCGCCGATGTCGTCGCCGAGTGGGCGAGCAGGCACGGCAAGTCCTGCACGCTCACCCTGGCGGGCCCGGCGGGCGGGCACTGGACCTTCGGCTCCGGTGGACCGGTGGTGGAGCTGGATGCGGTGGAGTTCTGCCGCACGCTCGCCCGTCGCGCCCCGGGTCACGGGCTGCTCGACGTCGAGGTCCCCTTCTAGCGGGGGTCACCGATTGCAGCAAAGCCACCTTCATGCCATCACGTTGCGTGAAAGTGGCTTTGCTGCAACTCCGGCGGCCGTCCCACGATCTGGTATCGACGTCCCAGGGAGTTGACGCCCGGGCGGGCCGGGCGCTAGCGTCCCCGTCATGTCCGCCGTCCGGGTGCTCGTACTTCGCAGGCGCGTCCACGCCTGAGTGAAGTCCTCGGACGTCGACGCGCCACCCTCGTTCCGCCCTACGCGGCGGTCGGGGGTTTTTTTCTGTCCGGACCCCAACTCCCGCGGAGCGAGGAGCAGATGACCACCGCGAACCCCCGTCCCGGCCCGCCGGGACCGAAGCCGGCCCCGCCGCCGGGACGCCAGGGCGTCCAGGCGCAGCCGGGCTCGGCGCAGACCCCCGGCCCGCGTTTCGACCGAGTGCCGATGACCGGTGCCCAGTCGCTCGTGCGCGCGCTCGAGGAGGTCGGGTGCGAGGTCGTGTTCGGCATCCCCGGCGGCGCCATCCTCCCGGCGTACGACCCGCTGCTGGACTCCACGCGGGTCCGGCACGTCCTGGTGCGGCACGAGCAGGGCGCCGGTCACGCGGCCACCGGCTACGCGCAGGCCACGGGCAAGGTCGGCGTCTGCATGGCGACGTCGGGGCCGGGCGCCACGAACCTGATCACGCCGATCGCCGACGCCCACATGGACTCGGTCCCGATCGTCGCGATCACCGGGCAGGTGGCCGGGCCGCTGATCGGCACGGACGCGTTCCAGGAGGCCGACATCACCGGCATCACCATGCCGGTGACCAAGCACAACATGCTCGTGACCGACGCGACGGAGATCCCGCGCGCGATCGCGGAGGCCTTCCACCTGGCGAGCACCGGCCGACCCGGCCCGGTCCTGGTGGACATCGCGAAGGACGCCCTGCAGGCGCAGACCACGTTCACCTGGCCGCCGGAGCTGAAGCTGCCCGGCTACCGGCCCACCACGCGGCCCCACGGCAAGCAGATCCGTGAGGCGGCCAAGCTCATCTGCTCGGCGAAGCAGCCGGTGCTCTACGTCGGCGGCGGGGTGCTCAAGGCCGACGCGTCGACGGAGCTGCTGGAGCTGGCGGAGCTCACGGGCATCCCCGTGGTCACCACGCTGATGGCGCGCGGCGCGTTCCCGGACAGCCACCCGCAGCACGTCGGGATGCCGGGGATGCACGGCACGGTCGCGGCCGTTGCCGCCATGCAGAAGTCGGACCTGCTCGTCACCCTCGGTGCGCGGTTCGACGACCGTGTCACCGGCCAGCTGGCGAGCTTCGCGCCGAACGCGGCCATCGTGCACGCCGACATCGACCCGGCCGAGATCTCCAAGAACCGCCGCGCGGACGTCCCGATCGTCGGGGACTGCAAGGAGGTCATCACCGAGCTGATCGACGCGGTCCGCGCCGAGCGCCAGTCGGGCACCGCCGATCTCGGGCCGTGGTGGACCCAGCTCGACGAGCTGCGCGACACCTACCCGCTGGGCTACGACTGGCCGGCCGACGGCTCGCTCTCGCCTGAGTACGTCATCGAGCGGATCGGGCAGATCGCCGGCCCGGAGGCGATCTACGCCGCGGGTGTGGGGCAGCACCAGATGTGGGCGGCGCAGTTCGTCAGGTACGAGAAGCCGCGGACGTGGCTGAACTCGGGCGGGCTGGGAACGATGGGCTATGCCGTGCCCGCCGCGATGGGCGCCAAGATGGCCTGTCCGGACACCGTCGTGTGGGCGATCGACGGCGACGGCTGCTTCCAGATGACCAACCAGGAGCTCGCCACCTGCGCGATCGAGAACATCCCGATCAAGGTTGCGATCATCAACAACGGCAACCTGGGCATGGTCCGGCAGTGGCAGAACCTCTTCTACTCCGAGCGCTACTCGAACACCGAGCTCGGCACGCACAAGCACCGCATCCCCGACTTCACGCTGCTCGCCGAGGCGATGGGCTGCGTGGGGTTGCGGGCGGAGTCGAAGGACGACGTCGACCGGGTCATCAAGCAGGCCATGGAGATCAACGACCAGCCCGTCGTGATCGACTTCGTGGTCGGGGCCGACGCGCAGGTGTGGCCGATGGTCGCCGCGGGCACCGGCAACGACGAGATCATGGCCGCGCGCAACATCCGCCCGCTGTTCGACGGCGACGAGCTGGCCCCGGGCGTCGACGAGATCGCGGCCGCGACGGCACAGGTCCAGGCCCAGGGGGCCCCGGCCAAGGGAACGGAGTCCTAGATGCAGCGGCACACGCTCTCGGTGCTCGTCGAGGACAAGCCCGGTGTCCTCGCCCGCGTCTCGGGGCTGTTCTCCCGGCGCGGGTTCAACATCGAGTCGCTCGCCGTCGGGCCCACCGAGCACCCGGACGTCTCGCGCATGACGATCGTCGTGACCGTCGAGGACTTCCCGCTCGAACAGGTCACCAAGCAGCTCAACAAGCTCGTCCACGTCATCAAGATCGTGGAGCTGGAGCCGGCCGCGTCGGTCCAGCGCGAGCTGCTGCTGGTCAAGGTGCGCGCCGACCCCGGCGTGCGCAGCCAGGTCCTCGAGATCGTGCAGCTCTTCCGCGCCAAGGCGGTGGACGTCACGCCCGAGGCCCTGACCATCGAGGCCACCGGCACCGCCGAGAAGCTCGGCGCGCTGCTGAAGAACCTCGAGCCGTTCGGCATCCGCGAGATGGTGCAGTCGGGGATGGTGGCCGTCGGCCGCGGTCCCCGGTCGATCACCGCCGCCGCCGTCCGACAATGAACCCCGCGAGTACCCACCCCTCGGAAGGAATGCGCCACCCGTCATGAGCGTGAACATCTATTACGACGCCGACGCCGACCTGTCGATCATCCAGGGCCGCAAGGTCGCGGTGATCGGCTACGGCAGCCAGGGCCACGCCCACGCGCTGTCGCTCCGCGACTCCGGCGTCGACGTCCGCATCGGCCTGCCCGAGGGCTCCAAGAGCCGGGCGAAGGCCCAGGACGAGGGGCTGCGGGTGGTGACTCCGGCCGAGGCGTCCGCCGAGGCCGACCTGATCATGATCCTGGCGCCCGACACCAAGCAGCGCCACATCTACGCCCAGGACATCGCGCCCAACCTCAAGCCGGGCGACGCGCTGTTCTTCGGCCACGGCTTCAACATCCGCTACGAGCTGATCAAGCCCCCGGGCGACGTCGACGTGGCGATGGTGGCTCCGAAGGGCCCCGGGCACCTCGTGCGCCGGCAGTTCATCGACGGCAAGGGCGTGCCCGCGCTCATCGCCGTCGAGCAGAACCCCACCGGCACCGCCAAGGAGCTCGCCCTCTCCTACGCCGCGGCCATCGGCGGCGCCCGCGCGGGCGTCATCGAGACCACGTTCAAGGAGGAGACCGAGACCGACCTGTTCGGCGAGCAGGCCGTGCTCTGCGGAGGTGCCGCGGCGCTGGTGCAGACCGGCTTCGAGGTGCTCACCGAGGCGGGCTACGCCCCCGAGGTGGCCTACTTCGAGTGCCTCCACGAGCTCAAGCTGATCGTCGACCTCATGTACGAGGGCGGCATCGCCAACGAGCGCTTCTCCATCTCCGACACCGCCGAGTACGGCGACCTCACCCGTGGCCCGCGCGTGATCACGCCCGCGGTCAAGGAGGAGATGAAGAAGATCCTCGCGGAGATCCAGGACGGGCGCTTCGCGCAGGAGTGGGTGACCGAGGACGACAACGGCCGCCCGAACTTCACCAAGCTGCAGCAGGAGGGCCAGGAGCACCCGATCGAGCAGGTCGGCGAGAAGCTCCGCGGCTTGATGAGCTGGGTGGGCACGAAGGCGAGCTGAGCCCCGCCCCGTCGCGCGAACGGCACTTTCGCCCAAACCTATGGGGCGAAAGTGCCGTTCGCGCGTCACGGGGTGGCGTCAGCCGCCCAGAATCTCGGCGAGCGTCGCGCGCAGGAGCGGGAGTTTCGCAACGGCCGACATCGCTGGAGCCGGGATCGAATCCGCTGCCCGTCGCCGAGCCGAAGAGATCGAGGCGCACGACTTCCAGCCGCTCGCAGAGCGTGGTGATCTGCGGGAGCGCTGCTTCGACGGATTGATGCACGGGCACCTCCCTCCGCAATCTTGCCGCAGGAGGCAAGCATGCGCGCTGCGGCACGTCGGCGCACACCGTCCTCAGGTCGGCGAGAAGCTCGCGGCCTGATGAGCTGGGTGGGCACGAAGGCGAGCTGAACGCCACCTCGTCGCGCGAACGGCACTTTCGCCCAAAGCTGTGGGGCGAAAGTGCCGTTCGCGCGATTTGCGCGCCCACCGCCTGTCGCCCCGCCCACGCCGCCGGCACCGTCTGCGAGCTGCGCATCTACGATCGGTGCTGTCCGAGCCGTCCGATCCGGGAGCCCTGCAACCGCCGTGAGCACCGCCGCCACCCGCCCAGTCGTCCTCCTCGCCGAGAAGCTCGCGCCGTCCGCGGTGTCCATGCTCGGTGACGACGTCGAGATCCGCCACGTGGACGGCACCGACCGCCCCGCCCTCCTGGCGGCCATTGCCGACGCCGACGCGCTGCTCGTCCGCTCGGCCACCAAGGTCGACGCCGAGGCACTCGCCGCGTCCACCCGCCTGAAGGTCGTCGCACGGGCCGGCGTCGGCCTGGACAACGTCGACGTCCCCGCCGCCACCGCGCGCGGGGTGATGGTCGTGAACGCGCCGACGTCCAACATCGTCTCGGCGGCCGAGCACGCCGTCGCGCTGCTGCTGGCCACCGCCCGGCACATCCCGGCCGCCGACGCGAGCCTGCGGCAGGGGCAGTGGAAGCGCAGCTCCTACACGGGCGTCGAGCTGGGCGGCAAGGTCGTCGGCGTCGTCGGCCTGGGCAAGATCGGGCAGCTGGTGGCGCAGCGGCTCGCCGCGTTCGACGTCGAGCTGATCGCCTACGACCCCTACGTCGCGCCGGCCCGTGCCGCGCAGCTCGGCATCGAGCTCGTCTCGCTCGAGGACCTGCTGCGCCGCGCCGACGCGATCTCGATCCACCTGCCGAAGACCCCGGAGACGCTCGGGCTGATCGGCAAGGACCAGCTCGCCCTCACCAAGAAGGGCGTCCTCATCGTCAACGCCGCCCGCGGCGGCCTGGTCGACGAGGACGCGCTCGCCGAGGCCGTGCGCAGCGGTCACGTCGGTGGCGCGGGCATCGACGTCTACGTCACCGAGCCCACCACCTCCAGCCCGCTGTTCGAGCTGCCGCAGGTGGTCGTCACGCCGCACCTCGGGGCCTCCACGGACGAGGCGCAGGACCGCGCCGGCACGGACGTGGCCCGCTCGGTGCAGCTGGCGCTGGCCGGCGAGTTCGTGCCGGACGCGGTGAACGTGCAGGTCACCGGCGTCGTCGGCGAGGAGGTTCGCCCCTGGCTGCCGCTGGTGCAGAAGCTGGGCACGGTGCTCTACGCCGTCGCCGGGCGCGTGCCCACCTCGGTCACGGTCGACGTGGCCGGTGAGCTCGCCGCCGAGGACGTCTCCGTGCTGCAGCTGGCCGCCCTGCGCGGCGTGTTCACCAACGTCGTCGAGGACCAGGTCACGTTCGTCAACGTGCCGAGCCTCGCCGCCGAGCGCGGCGTCGGCGTCGAGCTGACCACCGCCCCGGAGAGCGAGAACCACCGCAGCGTCGTGCAGCTGCGCGCCGCGATGCCGGACGGCGAGGCGGTCACCGTGTCCGGCACGCTCACCGGGCGCGCGCAGGTGGAGAAGCTGGTGGAGGTCAACGGCCGCCACTTCGACCTGCGCGCCGAGGGCGAGGTGCTGCTCCTGGAGTACGCCGACCGCCCGGGCGTGATGGGCCGCGTCGGCTCGCTGCTCGGTGAGGCAGCGGTGAACATCGAGGCCGCCCAGATCAGCCAGACCACCGACGGCACCGACGCGATCATGCTCCTGCGCGTGGACCGGCCGGTCGACCCGGGCGTGCTCGAGCCGATCGGCGCGTCGGTGGGGGCGAAGACCACCCGCCTGATCTCGTTCGACGACTGACGGAGTCTCGTCAGGGCCCTTCGGGCCACAGCAAGGTGGCCATGCTGTCACTGGACGGCAGTATGGCCACCTTGCTGCCACGTGTGTGCCGTGGCGCCGGCCGTTCTCACGTCGAGTAGCTGCCCCCGCCACGCGCGTGTCGCCCCACCGGGTGGCCTCGCACCGCTCCTGATCACGCCCCGCATCTCGCCTAGCGTTCCCGCAGCCCATGCGGCGGGGCGCGGTGAGGGGTGGACGGGTGGGGCATCGACCACGGGGGAGTGCGGTCGTCGCGGCGGTGGGGATCGCGGCCGCGCTGGCGGTCACCGGCGCCGCCCCGGCCGCGGCGGCACCACCTGCGCCGGGCGAACCGGCCACGGTGTTCGTCGAGCTCGACGGGCCGTCGGCGGTGCAGGAGTTCCGGGCGCAGCGCGACGAGGGGATCGACCGGGCCCGGCGCGCCGCCCGGGAGGCCCGCAGCCGCATCGACTCCCTCGCCGACGAGCTGCTCGCCCGCTTCCGCGGCGCCGAGGGCACGAACGAGCTCTTCCGGACGACCAACGCGGTGCCCGGCGTGGCACTGCGCGCGACCCCGGCGACGGTCCGCGAGCTCGCGGCGCAGCCCGGGGTCCGCTCGGTCCGCCGGATCACCCCCGCCCGCCCGACCAACGCGAGCGCGGTGCAGCTGGGCCGCGCCGTGGACGCGTGGCAGCAGACCGGCAGGCTGGGCGAGGGCGTGCGCATCGGCATCGTCGACACCGGGATCGACTACACGCACGCGGACTTCGGCGGCCCCGGCACGGCCGCGGCGTACGAGGCCGTCGACCCCACCCGCGTGGACCCGCAGCTCTTCCCGAACGAGAAGGTGGTCGGCGGCGTCGACCTCGCGGGCGACGACTACGACGCCGACTCCGACGAGAAGTCACGCACGGTTCCGCAGCCGGACCCCAACCCGCTGGACTGCCAGGGGCACGGCACGCACGTGGCCGGCACGGCGGCCGGCTACGGCGTCACGGCCGACGGTGAGGCCTTCCGCGGCGACTACGCGAACCTGACCCCCGGGTTGCTGCAGGACATGCGGATCGGGCCCGGCGCGGCCCCCGCCGCCGAGCTCTACGGCATCCGCGTCTTCGGCTGTTCCGGCTCGACGGCGCTGACCGCCCTCGCCCTCGACCACGCCCTCGACCCGGACGGCGACGGCGACTTCTCCGACCGCCTCGACGTCGTCAACCTCTCGCTGGGCAGCGCGTTCGGGGCCGTCGACGACCCGGTGAACGACTTCGTGCGCGTCCTGACCCAGCACGGCGTGCTCGTCGTGGCCGCGGCGGGCAACGACGGCGACGTCTTCGACGCGGGCGGCTCGCCGGGCAACGCACCGGAGGCGCTGGCGGTCGCGAGCGTGCGCGATGCCGGTGTGCTGCTCGACGGCCTCAACGTGCTGGCGCCGGACGCGGTCGCGGGCCCCGTCGCCGGGCAGTACAGCATCGAGTACGACGACTACGACACGCTCGACGTCGCCGCACCCGTCGTCGAGCTGGGCGGAGCCGACGCCGAGGGCTGCGAGCCCTACGACCCGGCGGACGCCGCCCGCGTGCGCGGCGCGATCGTGTGGCTGGCCTGGTCGGACCTCGGCAGCGAACGCAGCTGCGGGTCGGCGCCACGGGCCGACAACGCCGCGGCCGCGGGCGCCGTCGGAGCGCTGCTGACCTCGCAGCGCCCGGAGTTCGGTTCCACGCGCATCGCCGGCAACGCCGAGATCCCGATGTTCCAGCTGACCGGGCCGGCCACCGCGGCCCTGCGCCCGGCGCTGGCCGCCGGTGCGCTCCGCGTGCGGCTGGCGGGCGAGCTGCGCGGGTCGCAACAGATCACCGTGCCCGAACTCGAGGACACCGTCAGCGCGTTCACCTCGCGCGGCGTGCGCGGCCCGACCGTCAAGCCGGACGTCGCCGGCCCCGGGGAGACGATCACGTCCGCCGCGTCGGGCACCGGGGCCGGGCGGTCGAGCAAGTCCGGGACGTCGATGTCGAGCCCGTTCGTGGCCGGGGTCGCCGCCCTCGTCCGGGAGGAGTACCCGGACCGGTCGCCCGCCGAGGTGAAGGCGGCGATCATGGGGACGGCGACGGCCGACGTGCTGGCGGCCGACGGCGAGCGACTGGCCCCGATGCGCGTCGGGGCGGGCCGGGTGGACGCGCGGGCGGCACTGGCCACGCCGGTGCTGGCGGCGAACGCCGAGGAACCGGTCGCGGTGAGCGTCACGTTCGGGGCACTCGAGGTGCCTCCGGGCGCACCGCTCGTCCGGCGCGAGCAGATCCGCGTGACGAACAGCGGAGCCGTGCCCGTCGCGCTGGCGGCCACGTACGAACCGGTCACGCGGATGCCGGGCGTGCGGTACGACGTGACGCCGGAGCAGGCGGACGTCCCGCCGGGCGGGGCTGCGCTGCTCGACGTGGCGGTGCGGGTCGACGACCCGTCCGCGCTGCGGCGCACGCCGGACCCCACGTTGGAGCTGGTCCAGGAGGGACGGCCGCGCCAGTACGTCGCCGACGCGTCCGGGCACGTCGTGCTCACCCCGCAGGATGGCGACGTGCCCACGTTGCGGGTGCCGGTCTCCGCGGCGCCCGAGCCGGTGTCGGACCTGTCCGCCGACCTCGACGACGGCACGCTCAGCCTGCGCGGCACCGGGCTCGACCAGGGCTCCGGCACCGAGGCGTACCGGTCGCGCGTCGGGGTGTTCGCGCTCGCCGCGAGCAGCCCGGAGCTGCCCGTGTGCTCCGATCCCGACGCGGTGTCGGGCTGTGTGGTGAACGACACCGGTCGCGGCGGGGACCTCCGGTACGTCGGGGTGCGGTCCACGGCGCCCACCGCGGACGACCCGGACGAGGCCCTGCTGGCGTTCGCCGTCACGACGTGGGCGGACCTGTACAACGTCGGCTCGTTCACCCGGCCCGTCGTCGAGATCTCCACCGACGGCGACGACGTGCCCGACTTCGCGACCGCCCTCACGAAGCTGCCCGACACCGACGTCCTCGTGGCCCGCACCCTCGACCTGCACGCCTCCGAGGACGGCGAGGAGGTCGACGTGCATCCGGTGAACGGGCTGGACGGCGACGGCGGCGCGAACGTCTTCGACACGAACGCCTGGGTGCTGCCGGTCCGGCTCGCCGCCCTCGGCATCGATCCGGCCGCCCCGTCCGCGCCGCTGCGGTTCTCGGTCGCCGTCGCCGGGGACTACGGGCCGCCCGCCTCCGACGAGGGCGTGGTGGACGCGCTGGAGGCCCCGGTCGCGTTCGACCCGCTCGCCCCCGGGTTCTCCGTCCGGCCCACCGAGGGCGGCGTGGACCCGTCCGCGCTGCTCTTCCCCGCCGACGACGGCAGCGTGCTGGACGTCGACGGCTCGGCCTCGCTGCTCGTCGTGCTCGGCCGCAACGCGTCGGGCGACCGGGTGAGCGTGCTCGGCGACGGAATGGACGCCCTGCTGGCGCCGGTCGGCCAGTGGTCGTCGGCGCGCTTCCCGCGCTGACGCCGACCCCTCTCGCCACCGGCCGGCGGGACGCGGCAGAATGGCCCGCTCGGGGGCCGTGTCGCTCCGGGACGGCCGGAGCCGGCACCGCTTCCACACAGCTTCCACCCGACCGGGTGACCCCGATCAGGTGGCGGATGACGGATGCGGGCGGTCGCAGCCGGTAACGTGCGGCGACGCCAACTGGAGAGGGGACATCGGTAATGCGCCTTGCGGTCATTCCCGGCGACGGCATCGGGCCGGAGGTCATCGACGAGGCGCTGAAGGTCCTCAACGAAGTCTCTCCCGGCGCGGAGACCACCACCTACGACCTCGGTGCCGCGCGCTGGCACTCCACCGGCGAGCTGCTGCCCGAGTCGGTGCTCACCGAGCTGCAGCAGCACGACGCGATCCTGCTCGGCGCGGTCGGCGACCCGTCGGTCCCCAGCGGCATCCTCGAGCGCGGCCTGCTGCTGCGGCTGCGGTTCGAGCTCGACCACCACGTGAACCTCCGCCCGGCCCGGCTCTACCCGGGTGTGCGCGGGCCGCTCGCGGGCGCGAACGAGATCGACATGGTCGTCGTGCGGGAGGGCACCGAGGGCCCGTACGTTGGCACCGGCGGCATCCTCCGCAAGGACACCCCCAACGAGATCGCCACCGAGGTGAGCACCAACACCGCGTTCGGTGTGGAGCGCGTGGTCCGTGACGCGTTCGCGCGCGCCACCCGGCGCCCCCGCAAGCACCTCACGCTCGTGCACAAGACGAACGTGCTCACCTACTCCGGCCGCCTGTGGTCGCGCCTGGTGGAGGAGGTGTCGCTGGAGCACCCGGACGTGTCGGTGGCCTACCAGCACATCGACGCCACCACGATCCACATGGTCACCGACCCCGGCCGCTTCGACGTGATCGTCACCGACAACCTGTTCGGCGACATCCTCACCGACCTCGCCGCCGCCGTCACGGGCGGCATCGGGCTCGCCGCGAGCGGCAACCTCGACGTCAGCCGCCGCAACCCGAGCATGTTCGAGCCGGTGCACGGCAGCGCCCCCGACATCGCCGGACAGGGCATCGCCGACCCCACGGCCGCCGTGCTCTCGGTGGCGCTGCTGCTCGACCACCTCGGCAACCGCGACGCCGCCCGTCGCATCGAGGCCGCTGTGGCCTTCGACCTCGCCACCCGCGACCACAGCGCCACGGGCCACACGCAGTCGATCGGTGACCGCCTCGCCGCGCTGGTGAGCGCACACGCCACGCCCGCCGCGTCCAGCTGACCGCCCCACCGCTGGGCACGGGCCCGCCGGTGAGGTTGCAGCAAAGCCACTTTCACGCAACGTGCTTGCGTGAAAGTGGCTTTACTGCAACGGGTGGGCGTCCCGAGGCGTCGCGTACAGCGCTGGGCGCGGCCGGGCCGCCGCCTGCGCGTACGTCTGCCGGAGCATGCGGATGACGCCTGCCCGGTCGGTCCGGATCTTCCTCGGCTTGGACGCCGTGTAGACCGCACCCGCTGCGACGAACTCACCCGCTCGCTCCACCGTCCGGTCGTGGTCCTCCGGGCTGAGGTGCCACTCGGTCGACTCGATCTCCCACACCATCGCGACGTCGTCGACCCAGCAGTCCGCGATGCCGAGCAGCACGCCGCCCGCGGTGCGCACCTCCACGTTCCACAGCGGTTCGGGTAGCCCGGTGCCTCGCCACAGTTTCTGCGCGTCCAGCTCCGCTGCCGAACGTGCCCCATCGGCGACGGAACGGAGAACGCGCCGGGGGATGGCGGTGCCGCGCCGGGAACCGTCGTCGAGTTGCCGACCGAGTGCGGCCACCGTGCAGAGGTTCCGCTGAACGGCGTCGGAGATCAGCTCGGCGATCTCGCCGTCGTTGCGGCGCCGTCGCGCCGCGTCCGTGCAGGCCCGGGTGAGGGGCGCGAGCGGGACGCCCTCGCGGAGCACGGGTTCGGGCAGGCTCTTGGTGCGCGTGACGTGCACGTATCCCACGGACCGCAGTTGGCGGTGTTGAGGCACGAGCAGGTCGACCTCCTCCGGCGATTCCCGTTCGTCGCGGATGCGGGCGGGTCCGCGGCGGAGGCCGTACCGCCGGCACGCCTCGAGGCCGGTCACCATGGCGTCCGGACCGCCGAGCAGAACGGCCGCCAGTACCAGCTGCCGGCGCGTCGGACGGCCGGTGAACAGGAAGATCCCCCCGGGCAGGATGAGCTGCCACGGTCCACCGTCGAGGCATCGGTGGTAGACCGTGCGCTCCGGCACGCCTGCGGCCACCAGCTGTTTCGCGGTCGCGACCCCGTCCGAGAACGTGGCGCGGAGGGAGCCGGGCGTCGACGGTGCCATGAGCGCATGCTGACCAACGCGCGCGTCGTGCGGGCCCGTTTCGCGAACTCCGGTTGCAGCAAAGCCACTTTCACGCCATCTCGTTGCATGAAAGTGGCTTTGCTGCAACGGGGGCCCCACGACGGCGGCGCGGCTCACGCGGGGGCGGGGGTGGGGGCATCAGTAGCGGGCCCACGGGCGACGCTGCCCGCGGACTCCGAGGCATTTCCTACTGCACCGCGGCCCGTTGCGAAACCGCTGGTCCCACGATGTGGGAGAGCGGTGTGACAGCGCGGGACGGTCCGTGCCAGACTCCACGACGTGCAGCACCTCAGCGTGATCATTATCGTCGAGCGCGTCGGCTAACCAGCACCACGGCCGACGCGCAGACCTCTCGCACCCGCGGGGGGTCTTTTTTGTTGCCCGGTCACGCCTCGACCCCCAGGAGCAGCCCGCATGTCCCGCACCGCACCGGCCGGAACCCCGCTCGGCGACGCGTTCCACGTCTACGACACGACGCTGCGCGACGGCGCCCAGCGCGAGGGGATCAGCTACTCGGTGGCCGACAAGCTCGTCGTCGCCCGCCACCTGGACGCGCTGAGGGTCGGGTTCATCGAGGGCGGCTGGCCGGGGGCGATGCCGAAGGACACGGAGTTCTTCGCCCGCGCCGCGGCGGGGGAGCTGGACCTGCGGCACGCGGTGCTCGTCGCGTTCGGCTCCACCCGGCGCGCCGGGCTGGCCGCCGCGCAGGACCCGCAGGTGCGGGCGCTGCTCGACTCCCAGGCGCCCGTGGTGACGCTGGTGGCCAAGTCCGACCGCAGGCACATCGAGCGGGCGCTGCGCACCGACGTGGCCGAGAACTGCGCGATGGTCGCGGACACGGTGTCGTTCCTGCGCAACGAGGGCCGCCGGGTGTTCCTCGACGCCGAGCACTTCTTCGACGGCTACAAGTTCGACCCGGACACCGCGCTGCGCGTGCTGGAGGCGGCGGTCACGGCCGGCGCCGACGTCGCGGTGCTGTGCGACACGAACGGCGGCATGCTTCCGCTGGGCATCGCCGAGGTGGTGACGGAGGTGGCCGCGCGCACCGGTTTCCGCCTCGGCATCCACTGCCAGGACGACACGAGCTCCGCGGTGGCCAACTCGGTCACCGCGGTCCAGGCCGGCGCCACGCACGTGCAGTGCACCGCCAACGGCTACGGCGAGCGGGCCGGCAACGCGGATCTGTTCGCCGTCGTCGGGAACCTGGTGACCAAGCTGGGCATGCCCGTCCTACCGGACGGCGCGCTCGGCGAGCTGACCCGTACCTCGCACGCGTTGGCGGAGATCGCCAACATCGCTCCCGACACCCACCAGGCCTATGTCGGGACGTCGGCTTTCGCCCACAAGGCGGGGCTGCACGCGAGTGCGATCAAGGTGGACCCCGAGCTCTACAACCACATGGACCCTGTGGATGTGGGCAACGGGCAGCGGGTGCTGGTCACCGAGATGGCCGGCCGGGCCAGTGTCGAGCTCAAGGGCTCCGAGCTCGGCCTGGACCTGGCCGGCCATCCGGACGCGGTGTCGTCGGTGGTCACGACCGTGAAGGAGCGGGAGGCCCAGGGGTGGTCGTTCGAGGCGGCGGACGCCTCGCTCGAGCTGCTCATGCGCTCGGCGCTGGGGCGGGCGGCGCCGGCGCCGTTCACGCTGGAGTCCTACCGGGTCATCACCGAGCACAGCGTCGACGGCACGGTCGTCGCGGAGGCGACGGTGCGCGTACTCGTGGACGGCGAGCGGCTGATCGCCACCCAGGAGGGCAACGGGCCGGTCAACGCCCTCGACGCCGCGCTGCGGGCCGCGCTCACCCCGTCCTGCCCGTGGTTGGAGGACGTGGAGCTCGCCGACTACAAGGTCCGCATCCTCACCCCGCGCGGCGGGGCCGACGGGCACGGCACCGACGCGGTCACCCGCGTGCTGGTGGAGTCCACGGGCCCGGGTGGCGCGTGGACCACCGTCGGGGTGCACGGCAACGTCGTCGAGGCCTCCTGGCTGGCGCTGGTGGACGCGCTGGCCTACGCCGCCCTGCGGGATCGGAACCCGGTGGGCACGGCGTCCTGAGCCGGGCAGGATCGCCGCGTGGACGACCTGCTGGAGCGCATCGACGAGTTCTGCGACGCGGTGCAGCGGCAGTGGGCGCGTGCGGAGGAACACGGCCCGCTGCGGCTGTTCGTCCGCCACGGCGAGGGCTGGCCGTTCTACGCCCGCCCGGTGCCCGGCGGCGCGCCGATCACGGCGGCCGACGTCGAAGGGGTCCGTGCCCGCCAGCGCGAGCTGCGGCTCGCGGAGGCGTTCGAGTGGGTGCTCGCCGCCGCGCCCTCGATGGCGGACGCGGCGCGGGCCACGGGTCTGCGGGTGCAGGTCTGCCCGCTGCTCGTGCTCGACGGCGAGCCGGCCGCGACCCCGCTCCCGCCCGGGTACTCGGCGCGGCTGCTCGGACCCGCCGACGGCGACCTGCAACGGGCGGTGCACGCGCTCGACTCGGTGGTGGCGGGGGCCTTCGGGGTTCCCGCGCCGGCCCCGCCCACCGACCGGTCACTCGCCGGGCTCCGCGCCGAGCTCGCCGCCGGTGCGGTGGCCAGAGCGCTCGTCACCGGACCCGACGGGCCCGTGGCCGCGGGATCGGCGCAGCGCGCCGGCGACGTGGTCGAGCTGGTCGGGATCGGCACGTCCGCCGCTGCGCGGAGCCGCGGGCTGGGCGCCGCGGTCACGGCGCTGCTGGCCGTCGCCGCCCGGGACGCGGGAGCGGAACTGGTGTTCCTCGCCGCGGGCGACGCCTGCGCGACGCGGGTCTACGAGCGGGTCGGGTTCCGCCGCGTGGGGGAGTGCGGCATCGCCGAGCCGTCCTGACGGCCATCTCGTCGTTGTTTGGACGGCGTTCACGTCGAACCCGATCGGGTGACACCCGATCGAGATGAGATGACCGGCATGCGCCGATCCACCCCCGTTCTCCTGCTGATGCTGCTCGCGCTGCTGGGGCTCGCCCCCACCGCCTTCGCCGCCGCCGACCCGCCGCCGGACCGGGCGGTACGCCAGCTCGACGTGCTCTCGTTCAACATCCACCACGCGGAGGGTCCGGACGAAACGGTGGACCTCGACCGGGTGGCGGCGGAGATCCGCGACTCCGGGGCGGACGTGGTGGGGATGCAGGAGGTGGACCGGCACTGGAGCGAGCGCAGCCACCTCGCCGACCAGCCCGCCGAACTCGCGCGGCGCCTGGGGATGCACGTCGCCTACGGGGCGAACCTCGACCGGGAACCCGCCACGCCGGGCGGTGAGCGCCGGCAGTACGGTACGGCGGTGCTGTCCCGGTTCCCGATCGTGTCCCGGCAGAACACGCCGCTGCCGAAGGGCGGGCCGGCCGAGGAGCAGCGGGGCCTGCTGGAGGTCGTCCTCGACGTGCACGGCGTGCCGGTCCGGGTACTGAACACGCACCTGCAGCACGACAGCGCGGAGTCCCGCCTCCTGCAGGCGCGCGAGGTCGCCGCCGCGGTCGAGCGTTCGGCGGAGCCGGTCGTGCTCACCGGCGACCTCAACGCCACCCCGGACGCCCCGGAGATCACCACGCTGACCGCCCTGCTCACCGACTCCCACGAGGCCGGCGCCGGCATCGGCCACACCTACCCGGTGGAGGCCCCCGACCGTCGGATCGACTACGTGCTGGCCGAGCGGTCCCGCTTCCTGGGCAGCGAGGTGCTGCCCACGGCGTCGTCGGACCATCGCCCCGTCCTCGCCCGGCTGCTGGTCAACGGGAAGTCATGACGGCTCCGCCGGGGGGCCGACGCCCCGCTCGAACCCCCGGCGCAGCACCATGATCGTCCGAGTGCGCACGACGCCGTCCACGCGGTAGAGATCGTGGAGCACGTCCTCGAGCTCGTCCGGGTCGCCGACGCGCACCTTCAACAGGAAATTGCTGCTGCCGGCCACGGAGTGCGCCTCCTCGATCCGCGGGTCGGCGGCGCTGGCGTCGAACAGCGTCTGCTTCACCCAGCCCTCGGTGTCGACGAGCACGAACGCCAGGACGGGACGGCCGATGGCGTCCGCGTCGACCTCGATCGTCGTACGCCGGATCACGCCGGACGCGCGCAGTCGCCGCACGCGTTCGTGCACCGCGGCGGCCGACAGCGACACCTCGCGGCCGAGCTGGGCATAGGTGCGGTCGGCATCCTCGAGCAGCAGCCCGATGATTCTTCGGTCGACGGCGTCCACGGAGGCATCCTGACATTTCTCCGGCCGAAGTCCGTATGGTCTTGACGAACCACGCTGGATCGGCGCCCTCTGCTGATTCATCTTCGGTGCATGCGTGCCATCGCCGTACTCACCGCAGGCGTCGTGACGGTCGGGGCCCAGGCCTTCGTGCTCGCCCCGCTGCTGGCCGACATCGCGGCCGATCTCGCCACCGGCCCGGCCGAGATCGGCCGGGCGCTCTCGGCCTACGGGGCCGGGATCGTGGCGTCCGCCCTCGTACTCGGGCGCAGGCTCGACCGGCTTCCGCGCCGCACCGCGCTGACCGCCGGGATGGCGGCCATCGCCGTCGGCGCCGCGTGGTCGGCCGCGGCGACGCACTGGGCCCTGCTCGCGGCGGCCCAGCTCGTGGGCGGGCTGGGGGTCGGCCTGGTCCTGCCCGCCACCTACGCGCTGGCCGCGGAGCTCGCCGCCCCCGGCGCCGAGGCCCGGGCCACCGGCCGTGTGCTGGTCGGCTGGTCGATCGCGTTGGTGGCCGGGGTGCCGCTCGCCACCGTCCTCGGCGACGCGGTGGGCTGGCGCGCCGCGTTCGGTGCCCTGGCGGCGGTGTGCGCCGTCCAGGCGGTGCTCTACCGGCTGCTGCCGGTGGGAGTGCCGGTGCATGACTCGGCAACCCTCGACGTCCGCGGACGTGGTCCGCTCGGTGTGGCCCTGCGCACGCCAGGGGTGCCGAGGCTGCTCGTCGGGGTGCTGGCCTTCATGACGGCGTTCTACGGGGTGTACGCGTTCGTGGGCGCCGAGATCCGCGCGCTGCACGGCGGCGGCGCGACGACCGCGGGCCTGCTCGCCCTCTGCTACGGGGCCGGGTTCGGGCTCGCGGCCGGTGCCGACCGGCTCCTCGACCGGTTCGGCACGGCCCGGCTCGTCGCCCCCGCCCTCGCGCTGCTCGCGGTCGTCTACCTGGCGCTCGGCGCCACGATCGGCTCGGTGCCCGCGGTGCTCGCCGCGGCGTTCGGCTGGGGTCTGGTGAACCACGCCGGGCTCACCCTGCTCGTGAGCAGGCTCGCCGCCGCCGCGCCCACCGCCCGGGGCGCCGTGCTCGCGCTCAACACTGCGGCGACGTACGGCGGGGCAGCGGTCGCCGGGGTGCTCGCCGGCCCGCTGTACGAGCAGGCGGGCTTCGGATGGCTGACGGTCGCGGCCGCCGCCGTCGTCGCGCTCGCGGTACCGGTGACGGCGCGGGTCAGCGAGCGGCCTCCGGGGACCGGCGGGCCCACTGCGGGGCGTGCTCGGGCAGCGGCCCGATCGCGATGAGTCGCGCGGGCACGCCCTGCAGCACCGGGAACCGGCGCGCGAGGCGCAGCGGCAGCGGCAGCGTGTGCGCCGGGGCCTCCGCGGTGGCGTCCTGCGGGCCGGTGACCGTCGGGGGCGGGGTGCCCGGGTCCGCCGCGCGCCCACCGAGGATCGCGCGGTGCGCGAGCCGCTGACCGGTCTGGATCAGTGCGGTGGCCCACCAGCGGCGCCGCTGCACCCGCCGCAGGAGCGAGCGCGGCACGATGCCACCGGAGCGCAGGGCCGGGACGAGCAGCCGGGCCGCCGCCACCGCGTCGGCCACGGCGAGGTTGATCCCGACGCCGCCGACCGGGGACATCGCGTGTGCCGCGTCCCCGATCAACAGCAGCCCGTTGCGGTCCCAGCGGCGCAGCCGCTCCAGCCGGACGTCGAGCAGCTTCACGTCGTCAAACGACCCGAGTGCGTCCAGCCGATCGGTCAGCCACGGCAGCAGCCCGGCGAACCGGTCCCGGAACCGTTCGATTCCGGCGGCCCGCAGCTGCGCGTCGGTGCCCTTGCGGATCAGGTAGGCGCACTGCCAGTAGTCCCCGCGGTCGATCAGCACCGCGAACTGGCCCGTCGAGATCCGGCCCAGCCCGCCCGCCGGGTCGTCGGCGCGGCGCGGCAGCCGGAACCACCACACGTCCATCGGGACGCCGAACGAACGCGGCAGCATGCCTGCGGCGGACCGCACGGCCGAGCCCCGCCCGTCGCACGCCACGGTGAGGCCCGCCCGCAGCGCGTGCTCGGTGCCGTCGGTGCGGTCCCGGTAGCGCACCCCTGCCACCCGGGAGCTGTCGGTCAGCAACCCGACGACCTCCGCGTTGCGGCGGAGGGTGAACGTTTGCTCCTCCTCGGCCGCGTCGGCGATCAGGTCGAGGAAGTCCCACTGCGGGACGAGCGCGATGTGCTGGTGCGCGCCTGGCAGCCGGGTCAGGTCGGCGATCCGCGCGGTGCCGGAGTCGAGCTGTACCTGCGCGCGGTCCACGCGTCGCTGCGGGAGCGCGGCGAACCGTGCGCCGAGCCCGAGCTCGTCCAGCAGCGTGAGAGTGGACGCGTGCACGGTGTCGCCGCGGAAGTCGCGCAGGAAGTCGGCGTGCTTCTCCAGCACCGTCACCTCGACGCCGCCCCTGGCCAGCAGCAGGCCGAGGACCAGCCCGGCGGGGCCGCCACCGACGACGACACACGTGGTGCGCTCGCTCATGGTCGACGTATAGCGGTATCGGCCGCGCAGGGCCAGGGACCGGCCCGGATACCCTGACGACATCATGAGCGCACCGAACGCCGTCCGGGTCCGGTTCTGTCCGTCGCCCACCGGGGTCCCGCACGTCGGCCTGATCCGCACCGCCCTGTTCAACTGGGCGCACGCCCGCCACCACGGCGGCGCGTTCGTCTTCCGGATCGAGGACACCGACGCCACCCGCGACTCCGCCGAGTCCTACGCCGCCCTGCTCGACGCCCTGCGCTGGCTCGGGCTCGACTGGGACGAGGGCCCGGAGGTCGGGGGCCCGCACGGCCCGTACCGGCAGAGCGAGCGCGGCCCGCTCTACGCCGACGCGCTGCGCCGGCTGATCGACGCCGGCGAGGTGTACGAGTCGTACTCCACGGCCGAGGAGATCGAGGCCCGGCATCGCGCCGCAGGTCGCGACCCCAAGCTCGGCTACGACAACGCCGACCGCGACCTGACGGCCACCGAACGCGCCGCCTTCCGCGCCGAGGGGCGTTCCCCGGTCTACCGCCTGCGGATGCCCGACCGGGACATCACCTTCGACGACCTGGTGCGCGGCGAGGTGACCTTCCGCGCCGGCACCGTGCCCGACTTCGTGCTCGCCCGCGGCGACGGCACCCCGCTGTACCCCTTGACCAACCCCGTCGACGACGCGCTCATGGGGATCACCGACGTGCTGCGCGGCGAAGACCTGCTCTCGTCCACGCCGCGCCAGATCGCCCTGCTCGAGGCGCTGGCCAGGGTCGGGATCGGCACCGGCCCGTTCCGCTACGGCCACCTCCCGCTGGTGACCGGCGAGGGCAATCGCAAGCTGTCCAAGCGTGACCCCCAGTCGAACCTGTTCCACTACCGCGACCGCGGATTCGTCCGCGAGGGGCTGCTCAATTACCTGGCCCTGCTCGGCTGGTCGATCGCCGAGGACCGCGACGTGTTCACGATGGACGAGATGACGGCCGCGTTCGACATCTCCCGGGTGTCGAGCAACGCCGCGCGGTTCGACCTCAAGAAGGCCGAGGCGATCAACGGTGCACACGTGCGGGCGCTGCCCGTCGAGGAGTTCGCGCGGCGCCTCGAGCCCTACCTCGCCGCCGAGGGTGTGATCACCGGCACGCTCACCGACGAGCAGCGCGCACTGCTGGCCGCGGCGGCCCCGCTCGTCCAGGAGCGCAGCACCGTGCTGTCCGACGCGGCGCGGATGCTCCGGTTCCTGTTCGTCGCCGAGGAGGGCTTCGCGCCCGAGCCCGACGCCGCGGAGAAGAACCTCGGTGCGGACGCCGCCCCGGCGTTGCAGGCGGCCGTGACCAGCCTGGACGCGCTGGCCGACTGGTCCACCGCCGAGATCGAGGGCGCCCTCAAGGCCGCGCTCGTGGACGGGCTGGGCCTCAAGCCGCGCAAGGCGTTCGCACCCGTGCGGGTGGCGGTGAGCGGCCGGACGGTGTCGCCGCCCCTGTACGAGTCCATGGAACTGCTGGGTCGCGAGCGGTCGCTGCGGAGGTTGAGGGCCGGTTTGGAGCGCGCTGGAGGCCTCGGCTAGAGTGTTCCACGCAGGGCACGGAAGACCGGGAGCCACAGCTGGCGCCCCGGTCGGATGTGATCCCTTGGGGTATGGTGTAATTGGCAGCACGACTGATTCTGGTTCAGTTAGTCTAGGTTCGAGTCCTGGTACCCCAGCGGAAACGCCAGATCTGGCCTCTGATAGGCTTCCAGCCAGCAGTCAGACAAAAGAAAAAGCGAGTCCACGGCCCCGTCGTCTAGCGGCCTAGGACGCCGCCCTCTCAAGGCGGTAGCGCGGGTTCAAATCCCGTCGGGGCTACAGCGAAATGGCCCGTTCCGGTTCTGCCGGAACGGGCCATTTCTCATTTCGGGGAATACGCCGAGAGATGTGGCGAGCGTCGCACCGTCGGGCCGGCCTCCCGACGCCGCCCGTGCCGGCTCCCGTACCGCCCGACTCGCGGTCCCGTGTGGCCCGACTCGCCGGTGTCTCGTTCCGCCGTCCGCGAGTCGGGGCGCGAGTGTGCGCGAGTCGGGCTCTGGGTGTGCGCGAGTCGCGCTCTGGGTGTGCGCGAGTCGGGCTCGGGGTGCGACCCGCCGCCCGTGCCGGCCCACGCCCCTCGTATCGGCTCACGCACCAGGTCTCGGCTCGCGCCCCCCGTCGATGGGGTGCGTGGGCGGAGAAGGGGTGCGCGACTGTGGGCGTCAGGCGGCGCCGGGCGGCGGGTTGTCGCCCTCCGCGGAGCCGTCCCCCTCGCCGCCGCCACCACCCGGAGGCTGGGTCACGTCGGTGGGTGCAGGGTCGGTCGGCTCCGGCGGGTTGCTGGTGGGCGGGTCCGTCGGTTCCGGGGGCGGTGTGGTCTGCTGCGGCGGCTGCGTCGTCGCCGGCGGTGGGCTGGTCTCCGTCACCGGCGGGGCGCTGGTCTCGACCACGGGCGGCGGCGCGACCACGGTGGGCTGGTCGGCGGGCGGGGGTGCCGGGCGGCCGTCGGGTTCCGGCTCCGGCTGCTGGGCAGGCGGCTGGTCGTCGTCGGGTTCCGAGGTCGGCTCGACCGCCACCGACGACGGGACGGTCTGCCCGGGCACCACGGCGCCGGCGCGGTCCGGGATGGAGGGCTGCCACAGGAACAGCGTCGCGATCAGGACCACCGCGGCCGTGCCACCGCCGATGCCCACGAGCCGGGCGGGGCTCTGCCCCCGGGCAGGCGGCGGGTACGCGAAGCCGTCGTCGTCCGGGTCCACGGGCGGGGGGTCGGCGTAGGTCTGGCTGGGCCGCACCGGCGGCGGCGCCATCGGCGGGGGCAGGCTGCCCGGGCCGGACAGGCGCTGGGTCGGCGGCGCGGCCGGGCCGGGGAAGGCACCGGTTCCCGGGCGGTGCGTGCCGGTGCCGCCTGCCACGGCCCCCGCGGCTCCCGCCGCGAAGGCGGCGGGCGCTGCAGCGGCCCCCATCGGCTGCCGGGCAGGCGTGCCCGTGCGCGGGGCCGGCACGTGGGCGGGCGCGACACCGGTGCCGGAGGCCGCCGTCGGGGCCAGCGACAGGACGGCCCCCTTGGCGATCGCGTTCTTCGGGTCGGCGTCCACCGCCACCGGCCGCCCCAGCTGCTCGGAGACGAGCTGCCCGACGAGCGGGATCCGCGACGAGCCGCCGACGAGCAGCACCGCCGACAGCTGCTCGGGCGCGAGCCCCGCGGAGGTGACGGCCCGGCGCAGCGCGTCGACGGTCTCCTCCACCTGCGGGCGGATCATGGCCTCGAACTCGCTGCGGTGCAGGCGCACGGATCCCTGCGCGGCGGGGGTGAGCACCGGGATCGACACCTCGGTGTCGCTGCTCAGCGCCTCCTTCGCCTCGGCGCACTCCCGGCGGATCGCCGCGACGGCCGAGAGCACGGCCGGGTCGGTGTCGTCGAGCCCGTCGAACGCCTCCGGCAGCCCCTCGCGGACGTGTTCGAACACCGCCTCGTCGAAGTCGATGCCGCCGAGGCGTTCCACACCTTCGGGCCGACCCAGCAGGCCGAACCCCGAGGCATCCTTGTGCACGACCGCGGAGTCGAAGGTCCCGCCGCCGAAGTCGTACACCGCGATCGTCGAGCCGGGCTCCACGCGCTCGGCGGCGGCGTAGTGCAGGGCCGCGGCCTGCGGCTCCGCGAGGAACGTCACGGTGAGGCCCTGCGCGGCGAGGGCCCGGCCGAAGCGGTCCTTCTTGTGCGCGCCCCAGGACGCGGGGTGGGTGATCGCGACGCGGGCGGCCGGCCCGCCCTCGCGCTGTGCCACGCGGTCGACGACCCAGCGCACGAGGTTCGCTGACAGGTCCTCCGGCGCCCACGCCCTCCCGGCGACGACGAGCGGGGTCGGGTCGCCGATGCGGCGCTTGAACTCACGGACGACGTGATCGGGGGAGGTGACGGCCCGCCGCTCGGCGGCCTCACCGACGAGTACGCCGCCGTCGTCGCCGATGTAGAGGACGGAGGGGATCGCGCTGGAGCGATCGCCGAGGTTGACGATCTCCGTCTCGCCCGGCCGGGCACCGGACCGGCCGATGGCGGCCGCCGTCCGGGTGGTGCCCACATCGATGCCGAGCAAATAACTCATCGTCACCCGTCTTCGTCTCACGACCCTGTGTGCACCATCGTGGCGTGCGAAGGTCACGTTAGCGCCGCGACGCTGGGCTTTTCGGGCGGGTGCGGTGACTCCCTGCCACCGATCCGGTCAGAGCCGGTGCTGGAGCGCCTCCGCGGCGGCGAGCAGGTCGGCGGCCCAGCGCACGCCGGGGCGCCTGCCGATGCGGTCGACGGGGCCGGACACCGACACGGCGGCGACCACCTGCCCCGACGCGTCCCGCACCGGGGCCGAGACGCTCGCCACGCCCGACTCCCGCTCGGCCACGCTCTGCGCCCACCCGCGGCGACGGACGTCGATCAACACCCGCTCGCCGAACGTGGCCTCGGCCAGCACCGCCCGCTGGACGGTGGGGTCGGCCCACGCCGCGAGCACCTTCGCGCCCGACCCGGCGGTCATCGGCAGCCGGGTGCCGACGGGCACGGTGTCACGCAGGCCGCTCGCCGGCTCGGCGGTGGCCACGCAGATCCGCTGCACGCCGTCGCGGCGGTAGAGCTGCACGCTCTCGCCGGTGATGTCGCGCAGCCGGGGGAGCACCGCGCTCGCGGCTTCCAGGAGCGGGTCGACGCCACCGGCGGCGAGCTCGGTGAGGGCGGGTCCGGGGCGCCAGCGGCCGTCGGAACCGCGGTGGAGCAGCCCGTGCACCTCGAGCCCGACGGCGAGGCGGTGCGCGGTGGCGCGGGGCAGGCCGGTGCGCTCGCACAGCTCGGCCAGCCCGCACGGCTCGGCGGCTGCGGCACGCAGCACCCCCACCGCCTTGTCGAGCACGCCGATCCCGCTAGACTGTCTCACGAACCGATACTAACTTCCCGAAATCTGGGACGTCCAGGAGGAGCGGCCGTGGGAGCCTCACGCACGCTGGCCGAGAAGGTGTGGGAACAGCACCTCGTCCGCAAGGGGGAGGGCAACGAGCCCGACCTGCTCTACATCGACCTCCACCTCGTGCACGAGGTCACCAGCCCCCAGGCGTTCGACGGGCTCCGGCTCGTGGGCCGCCAGGTGCGGCGCCCGGACCTCACGCTCGCCACCGAGGACCACAACGTCCCCACCACCGACGTCGAGCTGCCGATCGCCGACCCGGTGTCGCGCACGCAGGTGGAGACGCTGCGCAAGAACTGCGCCGAGTTCGGTGTACGGCTCTACCCGATGAACCACGCCGAGCAGGGCATCGTGCACGTCGTCGGCCCGCAGCTCGGGCTCACGCAGCCGGGTATGACGGTGGTCTGCGGCGACAGCCACACCTCCACCCACGGCGCGTTCGGGGCGATGGCCTTCGGCATCGGCACCTCCGAGGTGGAGCACGTGCTCGCCACGCAGACGCTGCCGCTGAAGCCCTTCAAGACGATGGCGATCAACGTGAACTCGACCGACGGGAAGCTGCGGCCGGGCGTCACGAGCAAGGACGTCGTGCTGGCGATCATCGCCCAGATCGGCACCGGCGGCGGCCAGGGCTACGTGCTCGAGTACCGCGGCAACGTCATCGAGAACCTCTCGATGGAAGCCCGCATGACGATCTGCAACATGTCGATCGAGGCGGGCGCCCGCGCGGGCATGATCGCGCCGGACGACACCACGTTCGCCTACCTGCAGGGCCGCGACCACGCCCCCCAGGGCGCGGCGTGGGACGAGGCCGTCGAGGCCTGGAAGGCGCTGCGCACCGACGAGGGTGCGGTCTTCGACGCCGAGGTCGACATCGACGCCGACGCGCTCACCCCGTTCGTCACCTGGGGCACCAACCCGGGGCAGGGCCTGCCGCTGGGCGAGCGGGTGCCCGACCCGGCGCAGATCGTCGACGAGAACGAGCGCTTCGCCGCCGAGAAGGCGCTGACGTACATGGGCCTGGAGGCCGGCACCCCGCTGCGCGAGGTGGCCGTCGACACCGTCTTCGTCGGCTCCTGCACCAACGGCAGGATCGAGGACCTGCGCGCCGCCGCGGCCGTGATCAAGGGCCGCAAGGTGGCCGACGGTGTCCGGATGCTGGTCGTGCCGGGTTCGATGCGGGTGCGGTTCCAGGCCGAGGACGAGGGGCTCGACGCGGTCTTCCGCGAGGCGGGCGCCGAGTGGCGCTCGGCGGGCTGCTCGATGTGCCTCGGGATGAACCCCGACCAGCTCGCCCCCGGTGAGCGCAGCGCGTCGACGTCGAACCGGAACTTCGAGGGTCGCCAGGGCAAGGGCGGCCGCACCCACCTCGTCTCGCCGTTGGTGGCCGCCGCGACGGCCGTGCGCGGCACCCTGAGCTCGCCGGAGGACCTGGACTGATGGAAGCCTTCCGCACCCACACCGGCATCGGCGTCCCGCTGCGCCGGTCCAACGTCGACACCGACCAGATCATCCCCGCCGTCTACCTCAAGCGCGTCACGCGCACGGGGTTCGAGGACGGGCTGTTCTCGGCGTGGCGGAACGACGAGAACTTCATCCTCAACCAGGAGCCGTTCTCCCACGGCTCGGTGCTCGTCGCCGGGCCCGACTTCGGCACCGGCTCCTCACGTGAGCACGCGGTCTGGGCGCTCATGGACTTCGGGTTCCGGGTGGTGATCTCCTCGCGCTTCGCCGACATCTTCCGCGGCAACTCCTCGAAGCAGGGCCTCGTGGCGGCGGAGGTCGCCCAGCCCGACGTCGAGCTGCTGTGGAAGCTGCTGGAGAACGAGCCGGGCACCGAGGTCACCGTCGACCTGACGGAGAAGACCGTGCAGGCGCGCGACCTCACGGTTCCGTTCGAGATTGACGACTACACCCGCTGGCGTCTGCTGGAGGGCCTCGACGACATCGGGCTCACCCTGCGGCGCGCCGAGGACATCGCCGCGTTCGAGGAGGCGCGCCCGCAGCGCCTGCCCACCACCACGCCGTGACGTCCCGGGTGCCGCTGGCGTGGCGACGAGCAGGGCATCTACGGTCTCGGGCATGAACAAGACCCAGCTCGTGGACGCGCTGGCGGCGCGCATCGGCGACCGGCGCACCGCGGCCAGCGCGGTCGACGGGCTGCTCGAGACCATCGTGGACACCGTGCGCTCCGGCGACTCGGTCTCGCTCACCGGGTTCGGCGTGTTCGAGCCGCGCGCCCGCGCCGCCCGCAGGGCGCGCAACCCGCGCACCGGTGAGGCGGTCGAGGTGCCGGCCACCACCGTGCCGGCGTTCCGCCCGGGGGCGGGGTTCCGCGCCGCCGTCGGGGACGGCGGGG
>NZ_JAHKRK010000075.1 GCF_019396355.1 Pseudonocardia nigra | reverse complement strand
AGGGCCACCGCGCGGTCGCCACCCGCTACGACAAGCGCGACTACATGTTCCGCGGAACCATCGACGTCGCCTCGATCAGGATCTGGCTCCGCGACCCCGTCCCATGATCCAAGGGACACGCTCTAGCCGTGGTGGATGGCAGGCCTACCGAACCATGCCGAGGGGTGGATCGATGAGCGATCTGCGGGGCACGAGGGCGAGCGGTCGATCCGATCCGCCTCCGGGCCGAGAGCGGAACACCGTCACGGCGGCATGGATCGGAGCCATCGGGGTCCTCGGTGCCGCCCTCATCGGGGTCGCGGGACCGGCCTTCTTCTCACCCTCCGTTCCCCCACCGCAGCCGGTTCCGCAACCCGTGTCGACAACCGGGTCGGAGAGCCGACCCGACAACCCTGTTCCGCAGACCGGTGCGCCGAGCCCGTCGCCCGCACCGCCGAGTACGGGGCCGGTCCTGGCGGTCTCGCCGTCGACCGTCCAGCCGGGGCAGTGGCTCACCCTGCCCGGTTCCGGGTTCACGCCCGGCGCCGGCGTCACGATCAACAGCGGTGCCTTCTTCGTCGCCTTCGACCAGGCCGATGCCGACGGCACCATCGACGTCGTCGTCGGGCCGATCGATCAGAGCTTCTGCAGCCCGTCGCCCGTCGAGCTGACGGCACTGGTCGGTGGGCGGCCGGCCGCGACCACGTCGGTCCGGTTCTGCTCCTGACCCGGAGCGGCGGTGTCGGGAACCCGGACCCGATCGGGTCGGTCGGCGATCACCCGGGAGATCGCCATGGTCCCCTCCAACGTCGCCTCCTCCAGCCCCCGCGGGCCGGCGGCGTCGCCGACGAGCTCGACCCGAGGGTCCGGCTCGAGCTCGGCCCACAGGGCGGTCTCCGGTTCCCTCCCGTGCGCGACGACGACGGTCCGGATGCCGTCGTCGATCGGCCGGGTGCGCCCGGAGAAGACGTTGCGCAGGACGAGGTCGCCGGAGCACTCGGCCAGCTCCAGGTGCGGCAGGAGGTCCACCCCGGCGGCGTCGAGGCGGGCCAGGTAGCCGTTGCGCTGGTACTGATGGATCTGCTCGCCGGGCGCGGGCGCCGAGTAGGCGAGCGTCACCGCGGTGCCGGCCGCGGCGAGCACCTCGGCGACGTCGAGGCCGGTGGGCTCGCCGCCCCAGTCGGCGACCAGGACGGGACCGGGCACCGCGCCGGGGTCGGCGAGTGCCGTCCACGCGTCGACCACGGCGAAGCCGGCCGGTAGCGGAGGCCGATGGGGGTGCGCCCCCGTCGCGACGACGACGTGGTCGAACTCGTCGACGCCGTCCCCGGGGCCCGCCGTGACCCCCAGGCGCACGTCGACCCCGAGCCGCTTCAGCTCCGCGGTCGCCCACTCCTGCCAGCGGAGCCAGGTCTCGCGGTGCCCCGGCGCGCGACCGGCCAGGCGCAGCTGACCGCCCAGCTCCGGCTCGCGTTCGACGAGGGCGACGTCGTGGCCCGCGGTGGCGGCGGCGTGCGCCGCGGCGACGCCCGCCGGGCCACCGCCGACCACCAGGGTGCGCCGCGGCGCGCGCGACGGCCGCGGCTGCGGGAGGTGGGCCTCGCGGCCGGTGCGCACGTTCATCACGCAGCCGATCGGCACCCCCGCGTGGTAGTGGCCGATGCAGGCCTGGTTGCACCCGATGCACGGGATCGCGCGCTCGCCCGCCACGGCCTTGCGAACCAGGTGGGGGTCGGCGATGTGCGCGCGCGTCATCCCCACGAGGTCGGTCAGGCCGTCGGCGATCGCCCGGTCGGCGTCGGCCAGCTCCAGGACCCGCGTGGTCGCGAGGACCGCCACACCGGCCGGCACCGCGTCGCGCACGCCGGCGAGCAGGTCGAGCACGACGTTGCGGGCGACCGGGGGTGCCGGGGCGATGTAGGCGGAGCCCCGGTAGGTGGCCGAGTCGCCGAGGGCGAACGAGACGAAGTCCAGCGACACGAGCTCGCACAGTGTCGCTGCGACGTCGAGGCAGGTGTCCTTCGTGAGACCGTCGGGGCTGATCTCGTCGAGGGCCAGGCGGACCCCGACCGGGCGGTCGGTGTTGTCGTGGACGGCCGAGAGCGCCTCGACGAGGAACCGCAGCCGGGCCCGCAGGTCGCCGTTGTACTCGTCCGTGCGCACGTTGCTGCGGGAGGCCAGGAACTGGGCGGGCAGGTACGCGTGGGCCGCGGAGACCTCGATGCCGTCCAGCCCCGCCTCGGTGACGTGCCGGGCGGCGAGCCCGTAGCCGGCGACGAGCCCGGCGATCTCGCGGCGGGTGAGCGCGCGCGGCTCGACGTGGAACCGCGTCGTCGGCACGGCGCTGGGGGCCACGGCCGGGGCCTTGGGCGCGATCGCGATCTGCTCGCGGCCCCCGTGGAAGAGCTGGACGAGCAGCGCCGCGCCCTCCTCGTGGACGGCGTCCGCCACCCGGGCCAACGCAGGCACCGCCTCCGGGAGGTACGCACCGATGGTGTGCGGCGTGAGCAGCCCGCTGGGGTGCACCGCGGAGGCCTCGAGGAAGATCGCGCCGATGCCGCCGCGGGCGCGTTCCCGGTGGTAGGCCACCAGGTCGTCGGTGGGCAGGTGGTCGTGCACGAGCCCGGTCTGGTGGGCCGTGCTCACGATCCGGTTGCGCAGCGTGCGGGCACCGAGCGGGAGCGGGGCCAGCGCGTGCCGGAAGCCGGGGTCGACCATGGTGGGGCGATCATCCTTTCCGCGGGTCGGAACCGAGGTCATCGTCCGATCCCGAGCTGTTGGGTGACGGGGACGGCGTACACTGCGACGAGTGCCACGAGGGTCACCGCGAAGACGCCTGCGGTGCCCATCGCGACGGTGCGGGTGGTCCGCAGCTCGCGCGGGCGGCGGTCCTCGGCGGGCGTGTGCAGGATCTTCTCCCGGAACCGCACCCCCGCCGGGGCGGGCTGCCGGCCGAGGCCGCCGAGCCAGGTGGCCACGATCGAGGCGGTGAAGCCGATCAACACCGGATCGGCCCACACCGGCAGGTCCAGCCCACCGAACTCGACCAGCCCGTTGAGCACCGCGACGGTGCCGAAGCCCGCGATCATGCCGGCCATCGCCGCACGCGTGGAGAGCCGTGCACTGCGGATGCACCAGATCGCGACCGGACCCCAGGCGGCGGCGAACAGCGTGGCGGCGAAGTAGCCGATCGTGAGCACTGCGGGGGGCGACCAGAACGTGATCAGCAGGACCACGACGCCGGCACCGAGCATGGCGATGCGCGAGGTGCGCAGGGCCGACGCGTCGTCGACGGGCGTGCCGCGGCGGCGGGTCAGCCACGGGAGGACGTCGTGGGCGGCGCTGAAGCCGATCAGCGAGAGGAAGGCCGCCGCCGAGGACAGCCCGGCCGCGACGATGCCGGTGACCGCGACGACGCCGAGCGCGGTGGGCAGGACGTTCTGCGCGGCCCAGATGAACGCGATCTCCGACGGCCGGATGTCCGGGTTGAAGATGTTGATGGCGAAGCCGCCCAGGGTGAGGAAGACGTAGAGGACGCCCACCGCCCCCATCGCGACGAACCCGCTGCGCAGGCACACGTGCTCGTTGCGCGCCATGAGGTAGCGGCTGGACTGCCACGGGCTGACGGCCACGACCGTCGCCCACACGACACCCAGGGTGAGGGCCCACACCAGCACCTCGGTGGGGCTGCCCATGTACGCACCGGGGCCGGTGACGCCGTGCCAGGTGAGCGCGTCGGGCTTCGACTCGATCGCCGTCATCGCCGCGACGGCGGCACCCGGCCCGCCCGCCTCGCCGATGATCCAGGACATCCCGACGACACCCGCGATCATGAAGATGCCGAACATGATCGTGTCGTTGATCATCACGCCCTTCGTGCCGGACATCAGCGTGAAGACCGTGTACGCGGCCCACACGATGACGAGCGCGCTCCACTCCGGCACGTCCAGCAGCTGCGCCACCACGAGGGACAGGCCCTGGGTGACGGCGACCAGGTAGAGGCCGATCCCGGCGACCACCATCAGCCCGGCCACCGCCTGCAGCCCGGGGGAGTCGAACCGGCGGCCGAAGAACTCGGGCACGGTGAGCGCCTCCGAGCGGCGCAGGTACCGGCCGAACGCCAGCACGCCGAGCACGTACCCGCTGATGTTGAGGGCGGTCAGGATCAGCATGACCACCGGGAAGCCGTCGTAGGAGAAGCCGAGCTCGCCCATGAAGGACACCGTCGACAGGAACGACGCCACCAGGGTGCCGGCCACGAGCAGCGTCGGGGCGTTGCGGCCCGCCACGTAGTAGTCCGACCGGGTCTTGACCTTGCGGCCGACCACGGCGCCGATGACCAGGTACAGCACGAAGCTGGCGATGACTCCGGCGGCGAACATCAGTCCGCCTCCGGCCGGGTGCCGTAGTCCCGGCGGACGATCAACCACGAGACGGTGATGACGGCGAGGGGGATGAGGCCGTAGTAGACCGCGACAGCGATGGCGGGGGACACATGCAACCTCCGATGGCTGAATTATTAATACGGCACTATTGCCCTCGGGGTCGCCGTGTGTCAACGCTCACGTTCAGGTGTGGGTCAGGAGACGCCGAGCAGCGCGCGGGCGGCGGAGAGCAGGTGCTGCTCACGCCACGCCCGGTCCGCCTGCGGCATCCGGATCGCCACGGCGAGGTCGATGCCGTCGACGAGCGCGACCAGTTGCGCCGCCGCCATCCGGGGCGCGACGACGGGCTTGAAGACGCCGGTCGACGTCCCGTCCTCCACCACGGCGACGAACGCCTCGACCCAGGCCTCGTACACCTGCTGGACGAGCCGCCGGCGGGAGGCGTCCCGGGCGGCCTGCCCGGCGAAGTCGAACCAGATGATGCTGCGCTGGCGGATTCGGGCGGACGAGGTGGCCGCCTTGCACAGCGCCACGAGTCGCTGCCAGGGGTCGTCGCCGGGCCGGGGCGCGGCCGCGAGCTCCTGCACCACCGACAGCGAGTAGTGCCGGAAGGCCTCGTCGATCAAGCGGTCGCGGGTGGCGAAGTAGTGCTGGATCATGCCGACCGACACGCCGGCCTCGGCCGCGACGTCGCGCAGCCGCACCTTCGGAGCACCGTGCTTGACGATCAGCGGGGCCACCGCGGCGAGGATCCGTTCGCGCTGCTCATCGCCACTGCCGACCGGCCGTCCTCGCGCCACCCCAGCTCCCGCCCCGCTCGATCGTCGAGCCACGATAACCGGGCCGCACCGAAGGACCGTGCACGCCTCCGGGTCCGCGGGGTGTGCACGGCCGGTCGTCACGTCCAGTGCGCCGCGGACCGCTTCGCCATCAGCTCGCGGTACTGCCGCGTCGTGGTCGCGTGCAGCTGCCCGGTGCCCCAGTCGACGATGACCCCGTAGCGGCGGACCAGGTCGAGGATGTCCAGCTCCCCGGCCCGGTACCGGCGGGCGACGTCGTCGGCGTCCTCCTCCAGCCACCCGCGGCGCGCGGCGGCGATCTCCCGCCGCAGCTCCTCGGTGGCGGCCCGGTCGACCTCGTACCGGTCCAGCTCGGGGTCGATCGGGGTGACCACCACGCCGTAGTCCCGCGCGGCGCGCTCGACCGAGACGTAGCCGTCGATGACGTCCTCCACCACCTCGGTGGGGTCGCGGGTCAGGGGGTCCCCGAACCCGCCGCCGCCCGCCGACGGCCGGGTGAAGGCGTCGCCGGGCCGGACCGGCACCCCGGAGAACGTCGAGCCGAGGAAGCGTTCCTCCTCGGTGCCCTTGTTCAACCACACCCCGTGCGGGACGGACGGCAGCCCGCCCTCGATGCCCCAGGTGATCGACCGGGCCCGGTCGCAGCAGTACGACATCACCGTGGTCTCGCAGTCGGTGAGGGTGCCGCCCTTCTCCAGGCCGCAGCCGCCGCGGTGGCGGCCCGGGCCGCCAGAGTCCGTGACGATGCGGTGGGCGGTGGTGAGCACGGGGGAGAGGCGCTCCTGCCCCTCGACGGGCTGCACGGCGAGCCCGGCGCCGAACACCGGAGCGGTGGCGCCGGAGCCGTCCTTGGTGGCGCGGCCGCCCCAGCCGCCCGCCATCCAGTCGTACCACATGAAGTAGGAGCGCTCGGCCGTCCGCGCGTCGCGCCCGCCGACGAGCAGGTACTCCAGGTTGAACGCGCACGCCATCGCGCGCTCCGGCATCACCTGCGACCAGATCTCGAAGATCCCGTTCATCAGCTTCTCGTACGGCCCGGAGCAGAAGCCGGTGACGGCGTGCGGCCAGCCCGCGTTGACCACGGTGCCCTCCGATCCGATGTCGGCCTGTACCACGCGGTAGAAGCCGGAGTTCAGCGGAACCTCGGGGAAGAACGTCTTCGTGCCCGCGTACAGGGCCGAGTGCGTGGTGCCGTACCCGGAGTTGAGGAACGTCGAGACGGCGGGGGCGCTCCCGGCGAGGTCGTAGTGGATGCCGTCCTCGTCGATCGTCATCGTCACGACGACCGGCACGAGCCCCTCGGGCTGCCCGGGGTCGGCGTCGAGGTGGTCGACGGTCGTCCACGTGCCCCGGGGCAGCTCGGTGAGGCGGTGCCGCACGATGCGCTCGACGTAGTCCTGCACCCCGCCCATCGCGGCCACCACGGTGTCCTTGCCGTAGCGGTCGACGAGCCGCAGCACCTCCCGCTCGCACACCGCCGTGGCCTCGGCCTGGGCGTTGAGGTCGCCCATGCTGCTGTAGGGCGACCGGGTGTTGGAGACGAGCAGCTGGGCGACGTCGTGCAGGAACCTGCCGCGGTGCCACACGCGCACCGGGGTGATCCGCAGGCCCTCCCCGAAGTGCTCCTGGGCGTTGACGTCGAACGAGCCCGGCACTGTGCCGCCGATGTCGGCCCAGTGCCCCTTGTTCTGGGCGAACCCGATGATCTCCGCGCCCACGAAGATCGGCCGGATGAAGCTGACGTCGTTGAAGTGGGTGCCGCCGCGGTAGGGGTCGTTGATGGCGAAGACGTCCCCGGGATGCACGTCGTCGCCGAACTCCTCGAGCACCGCCTTGCACTGGAAGTGCAGGGTGCCGACGTGCACGGCGATGTCGCCCGTCCCCTGCATCACGGTGTTGCCCTCGGCGTCACAGAGCGCGGAGGAGAAGTCCCGGGCGTAGATGACGAACGAGTAGCAGGTCCGCATGATCTGCTCGCTCATCAGGTCGACGGCGGTGGCGAAGGCGTTCTTCAGCACCTCGAAGGTCACCGGGTCGAGGTCGGCGGGCGTGCCGGTCGTCGCGGTCGCGTCGGTCGCGGTCATGGACTCAGGCCTCCGTCAGGTGGATCCGGATGTTCAGCCACTCGTCGACCTCGGCCCGGGCCCCCGGCGGGACCACCGTGGTCGCGTCCAGCTGGTCGATGATCGCCGGGCCGGTCAGAGCGGTGCCGGCGGGCAGCCCGTCGCGCTCGTGCACCGGCGTGTCGACCCAGCCCGCGCCGTCGAAGTAGACCTCGCGGGTCTTGAGCGGCGCCGGCGCCGGCGCCGGCGCCGGCACGACCTCGGCCGGGCTGAACGCCGGCTTGGGCGTGGTGCCGATCGCGGTCAGGCCGAGCTGGTAGATCTGCACCGGTGTCGTCGCGGCGGAACGCGTATTCGCGTTCGTGCTGCTCGTGGAACAGCGCCACGGCCTCGGCGAGGGCGCCCGGTCCGGTGCCGCACCGCACCGTCAGCGACCGCCACTGGCCCAGGTAGCGCATCGAGACCAGCCGCTGCAGCACCGCGTCCTCGGGCGCCACCCCCTCGTGCCGCAGCCGCGCCGTCGCCTCGGCCTCGAGCCCGGCGAACGCGTTCTCGAACTCCTCCTCGTCGGCCTCGTGCGCGACGGCGCCGAGCATCGCCGACAGGTCGTGGCGGATGTCGACCAGCAGGCAGCCCAGCGCCGAGGTCACCCCGGGGTGCGGCGGGACGATCACGGTCGGGATGCTGAGCTCGCGGGCCACCTCGGCGCCGTGCAGCGCGCCCGCGCCGCCGAAGGCCACCAGGGCGAAGTCCCGGCGGTCGTAGCCGCGGCGGATCGAGATCAGCCGCACGGCGTCGGCCATGTTGGCGTTCGCGACCTGGAGGACGGCGCTCGCCGCCTTCTCCAGGTCGAGCCCGAGCGGCCGCGCGACGCCGTCGAGGATCGCCTGCTCGGCGAGCTCGGGGGAGAGGACCTTGGCCCCGCCGGCGAGCGAGGTGCCGAGCCGGTTCAGCACGAGGCTCGCGTCCGAGTTCGTGGGCCGGGAGCCGCCGGTGCCGTAGCAGGCCGGGCGGGGTCCGCGCCCGCCGACTGCGGCCCGTTGCGCAGCGAGCCCGCCTCGTCGATGTGGGCGATCGAGCCGCCGCCCGCGCCGATCGTCAGCACCTCGATCGACGGGAAGATGATCGGGTAGCCGAACTCGACCGACCACTCCTTCGTCACCCGCAGCTCGCCGCCGTGCACGAGCGAGATGTCGGTGCTGGTGCCGCCCATGTCGAGGCCGATCGCGTTGGCGAAGCCGCACTGCGCCGCGACGTGGCGGGCCGCGATGGCACCGGCCGCGATGCCGGAGGCGGCCAGCCGCACGGGGTAGCGCTCCACCATCCGCGGCGTCATCGACCCGCCGCCGGAGTGCAGCAGCAGGAGGTCGCCGGTGTAGCCGCCCGCGGCGAGCCGGTCGGCCAGCCTGCCGACGTAGCCGCTGACCAGCGGGGCCAGCACGGCGTTCGCGACGGTGGTGGTGAAGCGGTCGCGCTCGAAGATCTCCGGCAGGATCTCCGCGCTCGTCGAGACCGTCGCCTCGGGCAACTCCTCCTCCAGGATCTCCCGCATCCGGATCTCGTGGGCGGGGTTGACGTAGGAGTTGATGAAGCAGACGGCCACGGTCTGCACGCCGCGCCTGCGCAGCAGCGCCGCCACCCGGCGGGCCTCCTCCTCGTCCAGGGGCGTCACCACCTGCCCCGAGTAGTCGATGCGCTCGGGGACCTCGAAGCGGTCGCGGCGGCGGATGTAGGGCGGCGCGACGTCGGAGTAGGCGTCCCAGAGGTCGTCCTTGGTGCCGTCACGGATCTCGATCACGTCGCGGAAGCCGGTGGTGGTCACCAGCGCCGCCGGGCGGAAGTCGCGGGTGATCAGCGCGTTGGTGGCGACCGTCGTGCCGTGGGAGAACAGCGACACCGCGGCGAGGTCGACGTCCGCGCGCTCCACGCCGTCCAGGACCGCCCGCATCGGGTCGCCCGGCGTCGACGGCACCTTCGTCACGCGGATCGCGCGGGTGCCCTCGTCGAAGATGCACACGTCCGTGAAGGTTCCGCCGACGTCGACGGCAACTCGCTGCTTCGCCATCCGGTGCCTCCTCCTGGGGTGGGTTGGGAGGAGACTCTGCATGAGGCTGTGCGGGTGGTCACTGTAAGAACTCCAACGATCTGGGCCTGCCGCTGTACGGTCGGCCAATGGAGGCGGAGATCCGGCTGCTGCGGCGGACGGTGTGGCTGCAGAACGACCTGCTGCAGGCGCTCGCGTCCGACGACCCGGTCCACGCCCTCGTCGCCCGGCTGGCCGCGTTGAGCAAGGGCAGCGCCGCGCTGTACGAGACGTCCGGCCGGATCGTCACCTCCACGGGGCAGGGTCCGCTGCGGTTGATCCGGGAGGAGATCACGGCCCGGGAGGTGGCGCCGCAGCAGTTCACGGTGGGCCGGTGGGCGGTCGCCACCCGCCCGCTCCTGCTCCGCGGCGCGGGCTACCGGCTGGCGGTCGCGTCCCGGAGCCACGCGCTGGTCGACGACCTCGGGCCGCTCCTGCTGGAGATCGCCGAGCGCGTGCTGGCGGCCGCCAACGCGGTACGGGCCCTCGCGATGGGCCAGGAGCGGGCGGAGGCGGCGCGGCTGGTGTCGGCGCTGCGCGTCGGCATCCCCGCATCGCGGGTCCGCCAGACCTGGGACCGGCTGCGGCCGTTCCGGATCCGCGTGGGGCAGGACGTGCGCATCGTCGCCGCCGCCCCGATCGAGGGCAGGCGGATGCCGGCCGATCCACGCCGGCCGTCGGACGCGCTGCTGGAGGAGGCCCACCTCGAAGGGCTCGGCGTCGTCCTCGCCGAGGACGACGAGCCCGAGGAGCTGAGCGCGTCCCTCACCGCCGTGCTCGCCGACGGAGCGGCCGCCGACCGGTGGTTGGCCCTGCTCGCGGACACCCACGTCACCGGCGTGAGCGGCCCGTTCGGCGACCTCACCGTGGCCGCCCGATACTTCGCCGAGGCGTTCACGGCCTGGCAGGTGGCGACCCGCCGCCGCGACCGCGGGGGCAGCGCCGCGATCGTGCGGCTCGACGAGGTCGACTTCGCCACCTGGCTGCTCACGCGCCGTGACGACGCCCAGGTGGCCGACCGGTTCGACCGCCACTTCGGGCCGCTGGTCCGCGCCCCGGACCTCGCCGCGACGGTGGTCACGTACCTCGCGTGCGACCAGGACGTGCGCCGCACCGCCGAGCGGTTGTTCGTGCACGCCAACACCGTGCGGTACCGGCTGCGGAAGGTCGAACAGCTGCTCGCCGCGCCGATCACCGCGGCGAGCACGGTCGCGAACCTCTACCTCGCGTTCCAGGACGAGGTGCTGGCGTTCGCGCATGCACCGCCCCCGCCCGCTCAGCCGAACCCGATCCGCTCCAGCCAGAAGCCGAGCAGGGCGGCGTCCCCGGTCACGGCGACGCCGGGGGAGTCGACGGGCCGGCGCCGGTAGACCACCAGGAGCAGGTCGGCGAGCGGGCCGTGCACGGTGACGGCAGCCTCCACGTCGTCGGCGCGTCGCCAGGCGTCAGCACCGCGACGCCGATCGGCGCATCACCTGCCACCCGAAGGGCGGAGGGACCGCGGGTTCGAACGACCGGCCGGCCATCGCCACGGATTGATCGCCGCGGCCGCGGGTAGGACGGGTCCGTGGCCGAGCACGATGTCATCGTCATCGGAGGCGGGATCAACGCGCTCGTCGCCGCCGCGGAGCTGGCCCGCGCCGGGCGCGACGTGCTGGTGTGCGAGCAGAGCACGCGGGCGGGCGGGGCGATCCGCACCGAGGTCGACTTCCCCGTCCCGGGGTTCAGCACCGACGTGTTCTCCTGCTGGCACCCGCTGTTCGTCGGTGGGCCCGCCTACCCCGGCCTCCGACCGGAGCTGGAGCGCCGGGGGGTCGTCTACCGCAACACCGACCTGCCCGCGGCGGCCGCGGTGGCCGACGGCAGCACCGCGGTGCTCGCCACCGACGCCGAGGTGACGGCGGGCGGGCTCGACCGGCTGCACCCCGGCGACGGCGACGCGTGGCGCGGGATGCTCGCGGAGTTCGGCCAGCACGCGGACCTCGCGTTCGCGGCACTCGGCACCGAACTGCGGTCGGCCGACGGCCTGAAGCTCGCGGCCAGAGCGGCGCGACGCCTCGGGCCGGCGGGCCTGCTGGAGTTCGGCGGATCCGCGCTCGAACCGGCCAGCGCGTGGCTGGGCCGCACGTTCCGGCGGGGAGGCCGCCAGGGCGCTGCTCGGGGCCTGGGTCGGGCACAACGGGCTCGGCCCCGACGACGCGGCGTCGGCGTTCATCGCCAAGGTCATCGGGCTGGCGCTCGCGCAGGGCGGGTGCCCGGTGCCCGAAGGCGGCGGCGTGCGCCTGGTCGAGGCCCTCGTCGGGATCGTCACCGACGCCGGTGGTCTCCTGCGTACGGGCACGGCGGTCAACCGGGTCGTCGTCCAGGGCGGGCGGGCCACGGGTGTGCTGCTCGCCGACGGCGAGCAGGTCCGCGCCCGCGAGGCGGTGCTCGCGAGCGTCACCCCGCAGGCGCTGTACTCCGGGCTGCTGGCGGGCGAGCCGGCCGTGCCCGTCGCCGTGCGGGAGGCCGCGCAGCGCTTCCGGTACGGGCGCGGGGACATGCAGATCCACCTCGCGCTGTCCGAGCCGCCCCGCTGGCGCGAGAACTCCGAGCAGCTCGCCCGCACCGCGATCGTGCACGTCACCCCCGGCCTCGACGGCGTCCGCGCGGCGGTCGCGGAGGCCGACCGCAGCCTGTTGCCCGCCCACCCCACGATCGTCTGCGGCCAGCCCGCCGCGCTGGACCCGACCCGCGTCCCACCCGGCGGCGGGGCGCTGTGGATCCAGCTGCAGGAGACCCCGTTCCGGCCCGTCGGTGACAGCGCCGGCGTGATCGACGTGGGCGCCGGGGAATGGACGGCCGAGCTGAAGGAGCGCTACGCCGACCGGGTCGTCGAGCAGCTCGGGCGGCACATCGACGGCCTCGACGGCATCACCCTGGGGCGCGCCGTTCTGAGCCCGGCCGACCTGCAGGCCGCCAACCCCAACCTCGTCGACGGCGATCCCTACGCGGGTTCGTGCCGGCTCGACCAGTTCCTGCTCTGGCGCCCGCTCGCCCGCACGCCGGGCCACCGCACGCCCGTCGAGCGGCTGTGGCACATCGGCGCCAGCACGCACCCCGGCCCCGGTCTCGCCGGGGCCAGCGGCCTGCTCGCCGCCCGCGACGTCCTGGCCGGGCCAGGGGTGGCCGACCGCGTCCGCGGGGTACTGCGCCGGATCCGGTAGGTCACAGACCACGGCGGGAGGCGTCACGCTCCTCGTGCTGCGCGGCGAACCACGCGATCCAGCGGCGCTGCCCGCGCGTCTCCACTGCGCGGGGCCGGTAGTGGCGGCGGGTCCACGGCACGGCGTCGTCGGCGGGATACCCGGCGAGCACCGCCATGCAGGCGATCACCGTGCCGGTCCGGCCGGTGCCTCCGGTGCAGGCGATCTCGACGGGTGTTCCGGTGCGGGCGAGCTCGTAGGCGTGGACGATGGCCGCCGCCGCCTCGACGGCGTCGCGCGGGATGCGGAAGTCCGGCCAGTCGACCCACGCGGCGGGCCAGTCGGGCCGCCACGGCGTGCGGCGCGGGAGCAGGGTGCGGCGCGCCCGGTCCGGGGCGTGGCCCAGGTACAGGCCGAAGTCGGGCAGCGGTCCGGGTGGGACGGGCTCGCGGCGCCCGCGGCCGCGCACCAGGGTGCCGTCGGGCAGGGAGATGGCGCCCGCCAATGGTGGTTTCACGCGGCTCCTCGCCGCCAACCGAGCCGATGGATCACCTCGGGTCCGAACCGCTTCCGGCGAACGTCGCTCACAACTGCCGCCACCTCTCGGAGTTCTCGCTCTCGGTCCGCCGGTACTCGACCTCCATACGCTTCAGCGTATCGACGACGGACGTCAGCTCCTGCTCGTAGCGCTCGAGGGCGACGAGCGTGGAGTACGCCCCGTCCATGATCTCGTGGTTGTAGTGCTCGGCCATCGCGACGCTGATCTCGTCGGCGGCCCACGGTCCGGGGAGCCGTCCGCGGCGCCTCACCTCGTTCACGACGGCTTTGACGCCGAGCGCGGCCTCCTCGTAGGCGGCGCGGAGGGCGGGGAGGGTGCGTGGCTCGATCCGGAGAGCCAGGCTCGGGTGGTCGGGCACGGTTTCCTCCGCTGGTCGCCACTACCTGCTACCCGGACGCTACCGATCGGGACGGTCGATTCGCCGTCGTCGGCGGGAACGGTTAGCGATCGCGAACATCAGCGCCTGAGCAACGTCTTCATCGCCTCTTCCGCGACCGCGACGGCGTCGCGGCAGAGCTGATCCTGCGAGATGACCCGTCGTCCGCCGTCGGCGAAGAGCACGTCGAGGAACTGGCCGTCGGCGACGTCCACGTCGACGGAACAGAACGTGGGGTGCTCGGGCCGCGCGAGGACGGCGGGGAACCCCTGCACGGTGATGGGCGTGAGCTCGTCGGTGAGGTACTCCGATTCGGTGAGGACCTCGATCCCGTTGCTCGTGGCCAGCGCGAACTCGACCGAGATCGCGCGGGGCTCGTAGCCCTGCATCGTGCAGGTCGGCCCGGTGAACCCCGGGGCACTCGAGGCGGAGCGGAGGACGTCGTCCGTCAGTCCGATCGATTCACGCTGGTCGGGCGTCAGCAGAGAGCACGGGTCGACGCCGTCGAGGGGGAGTTCGAACGGCCGGGGCGGCAGGACGAGCCCCGTCGGTGCGGACGAGGTGGGGGCGGGCTCGGCCTTCCCCGGGGCCTCCGTCGTGCAGGCCGCGAGCAGGGCCGCGGCGGCGATGAGCAGGACGGCGCGGCGCACGCGGTCGACGCTAGCGCAGCCGGACGGGAGTGCGGACGTCGTTGGGAGTGGAGCCGTCAGTCCCGGAAGTCCAGCACGATCCGGCCCCGGACGCCGCCGGCCTCGAGCATGCGGTGGGCCTCGGCGGCCTCCTCCGGCCGGAACGTGCGGGCGACGCGGAGCGTCAGTGTGCCGTCCTCGGCGTGGCGGCGGAGTTCGTCGAGGGCCGCGGTGTTCCGGGCCGCGGTGCCGACCATGATCTTGTGCACGGCGATGCCGCGGCCCGGGTCGCCGTCCCAGCCGCGCAGCACGGCCAGCCCGCCGCCGTCACGCACGGCGGGGACGACGCGCTCGTCGAGCACGGCTCCGTCGGCGACGGCGTAGACGCCGTGCGGGACCAGCGCGCGGATCCATTGCGCGACGTCGTCGCCGCGCCGCACGATCTGGTACGCGCCCAGGCGGTGCACGAGATCCTCGTCCCGCGCGGCCGCGTCGGCGATCACTCGCACGCCCGCCGCCTTGGCGAGCTGCACCACGTAGCCGCCGAAGATGCCGGCGGCGCCGGTGACGGCGAGCGTGGAACCGGAGGGCAGGGCGAGGCGCTCCAGCGCCAGCCAGGCCGTGAGGCCGTTCATCGGCAGGGTCGCGGCGGCCACGACGTCGGCGCCCGCCGGGATCGGCACCGCCGACTCCGCCGGCACCACGACGTGGTCGGCGCAGGCGCCACCACGCGGCCCGAACGGCTGCACGACGGCCATCACCGCGTCCCCGACCCGGTGTCCGCCGGTGCCCTCGCCCACCTCGTCGACGACGCCCGCGGCGTCCCAGCCCGGCACATACGGCGGAGGTTGCCGGAGGGCGCCGGCCCGCATCCCCGCGCGCAGTGCGAGATCGCTCGGGTTGACCGCCGCCGCGTGCACGCGGATGCGCACCTCGCCCGGCCCCGCGTGCGGCTCGGGCACGTCCACGATCCGCAGCGTCTCCGGGCCGCCGAACTCCGTGACGCCTACCGCTCGCATGGCGGAGAGCCTTCCACCGCTACTCCTGTTCCGGGAGCAGCGGCACGCTGAGCCCCTGGTCCCGGCCGAGCAGGGTGGCTCGCGTGACCGACTGCGCGCCGAACCGGGCGCGGACGGAGTCCAGCGTGACGTCGAGTGCGGGCCCGCTCTGCGCGGTGAACGGGAGCACGAGCTGGACCGTGCGGTCGTCGTGCAGGTCGGTCAGCGACAGCCCGAGCAGGCTGATGCCCTGGTCGGCGATCCGCGGCAGGGCGCCGGTCAACAGCCCGCGGGCGGTGGCGAGGATCGTGTCGGTGTGGGCGGTGGCCTCGGGCAGCGTGTGCGACCGGGTGGCCCGGGTGAAGTCGGCGAACCGCAACCGCAGCACGATCGTGCGGCAGACGCGGTGGCCGGAGCGGAGCCTGCGGTCCAGTCGGTCGACGGTGCCGGCGAGGATCGCGTCGAGCTCCGCGGGCGTGCGGGGGCGGCGGCCGAGCGCCCGCTGCGAGCCGATCGAGCGGCGGCGCCTGCCGGTCTCGACCGGGCGCGGGTCGTGGTTGTGCGCGAGCGCGTGCAGATGCCGGCCCGCCGCCCGACCCAGGATCGACACCAGCGCCGACTCGCCGAGCTCCGCCACCTCACCGACCGTGTGCACCCCGAGCGCACGCAGCTTGCCCGCCGTGACCGCGCCGACGCCCCACAGCCGCTCGACCGGCAGCGGGTGCAGGAAGGCGAGCTCTCCGTCCGGCGGGACGACCAGCAGCCCGTCGGGCTTCGCCACGCCACTGGCCACCTTCGCCAGGAACTTCGTGCGCGCCACTCCGACGGTGATCGGCAGGCCGACCTGCTGCAGCACCTCCCGGCGCAGCCGCTCGGCGATGTCCCGCGGCGGGCCCGCGATCCGCCACAGGCCGCCGACGTCGAGAAACGCCTCGTCGATGGAGATGCCCTCCACCAGTGGCGTGGTCCGCCGGAACACGGCGAAGACGGCCTTGCTCGCCGCCGCGTACGCCGCCATCCGCGGCTCGACCACCACGGCCTGCGGGCACAGTGCCCTCGCCTGCCGGCCGCCCATGGCGGTGCGCACGCCGCACGCCTTGGCCTCGTAGCTCGCCGCGAGTACCACCCCACCGCCGACGATCACCGGGCGCCCGCGCAGCCGGGGGTCGTCGCGCTGCTCGACCGACGCGTAGAAGGCGTCCAGGTCGGCGTGCAGCATGGGAGTGTCGCTCGGCACGAACATATGTTCGCATGGCTGCTCCTGGAGTGAGTCAAACTTTCCGGCAGGGGGTTGAGTTGAGGGGTCGGGAAGGATGGCTGGGTGAGCAGACAGCAGAAGCCGTCACGGCAGGTGTCGGTGGACGAGCAGCAGTCGCCGCGAAGTACGCAGCGGATTGCCCCGCCTGGGGGTACCGCAAGATCGCCGCGATGATGCGTGCCGACCGCCACCAGGTGTCCACCTCCACCGTTCAGTGGGCCCTCCGCCGGCGCGGACTGCTGCTGCCGACCCGGTTCCGGGCAGACCGCAGATCGTGGGCGCGGCTGCGGAAGCGGGTGTTCCGAGACCCACCACGCCAGCGGAACCGGGTCTGGCAGATGGACTTCTCCGAGTTCGAGACCGCCCGCGGCGGGATCTGGCGGATCTGCGCAGTCATCGACTACGCCACCAAGTACTGCATCGCCGCCACCGTCACCCCGACGTCTCGCGGCCAGGATGCGCTCGGTTGCCTCCGCCGGGCCGTTGTCGAGGCCGAACGGGTCCTCGACCTCGACGACCTCCGTGCCGACCGCGGCGTGATGGACGTCGTCGGCGCCGACGACTACGTGATCGGTGAAGCACCCGCTCCGATCGCCGTCGTGACGGACAGCGGGCCATGCTTTCGTGGCATGACCTTCGCTGACGCGTTCGCCGGCGACGACCCGCTGTTCCGTCACGTCCGCACACGGGTGAGGAGCCCACAGACCAACGGCGTAGTCGAGCGGTTCTTCGGCACGCTGAAGTACGAACGCTACGGCGGGTCGGCGTCGGCCTGTGGGTCGCGGTCGGAGTGATCGTCCTCGTCGTCGTCGCCTGGATGCTCGCCGCCCGGCTGGCGCTGGTCGTCGTCCCGATGATCCTCGCGCTGTTCCCGGCCGCGCTGCTGGCTCCCGCCGTGGGGTGGCTCGACCGCCTGCGGGTCCCCCGTCCGCTCGCGGTGCTCGCCGTCCTGCTCACCGCCGCTGCCGTCGTCGCCGGTGCCGGCTTCCTGGTGGTGCCCGCCGTCGCGGCGGAGCTGCCCACGCTGGCCCGGTCCCTGACCGACGCGGGCAACCGGCTGGACGCGCTGATCGACCAGCTGCCGTCGGTGCCCCCGGACACGACACCGGGCGAGCTGATCCGCCAGGGTGTCGTCGCCGTCGTCGGAGGGGTCGGGTCGGCGGTCCGGACCGGCCTGAGCCTCCTGTCCGGGCTCGTGCTGGCGGTCGTCCTGCTCGCCCTGTACCTGGCGGGCGGCGCCCGGATCGTCGCGACCGGGACCTCGGCGCTCCCCGCCGCGCGCCGACCCGCCGCGCGGGAGCTGCTCGACCAGGTCTGGCAGACGCTGTCGACCTACACCCGCACCCTCTTCGTGGTCGCGCTCCTCGACGCCACGCTCATCGGTCTCGGGCTGTGGGCGCTCGACGTGCCGGTGGTGCTGCCGCTGTCGGTGCTGGTGTTCTTCGGCGCGTTCGTCCCGTTCGTCGGGGCGTTCGTGTCCGGGCTCGTCGCCGTCCTCGTCGCCTTCGCCGACGCCGGCGTGGTCAGCGCGCTCCTCGTGCTGGGGCTGATCGTGGTGGTGCAGCAGATCGAGGGGAACGTCGTCCAACCACTGCTGATGGGCCGGGCGATCCGGCTGTCGGCGTTCACGGTCATCGTCGCGATCGGCATCGGCGCGGCGCTGCTGGGGGTGCTGGGGGCGTTCCTCGCGGTCCCGGTCGCGGCCGTCACCGCGCGGACGATCACCTTTGCGCGGAGCAGGAGCGGGTGACGTGCGCCGCGGGTCGGTCCGGCCGTCAGGACGGCGTGTAGCCAGCGATCCGGACCTCGACGCCGCCGGGACCCGGCCGGGCTGGGAGGACGAGCGCGACCTCGCGGGAGCTGTGCGGCGGGACGTAGCCGATGGTGGCGGTGGCCTCCGGCGCGGACGCCGCCGTGGACACCGTGCCGACGACGTGCACCGCCTCGGCGGTCGTGCCGCCGTCGTTGTGGACGCGTACCTCGGCGACGACCCCGTGGCCGGTGTCCTCGACCGCGACGACCTCGACCCGGAACCGCGGGTCCGCGTCGCGCCCGGTCACGGCTTGCAACGTCAGGAAGCCGAGCACGGCGATCGTGACGAGTGCGCCGATCACGCCCAGCACGAGCTCCCCCCGCGAGGAGCTCGCCACGTGTGACCTGTGCTCGTTCATCGTCTCCTCCTCACAGGATGAGCCGGGCCGCGGCGGCGCCGACGCTCGCGGGCAGGCCGAGCACGATCGTCTCGGCCACGACCGGCTGCAGCGCCAGGCCGTCGAACCGGCCGAACGTCCACAGCAGGTACGCGCACACCGCCAGCGCGGTGGCGTAGCCGACGAGCGTGTGCCGGGTGAACGTGCGCCAGAAGCCGTCGGGTGACGGGGCACCGCCCTTGAACCCGACGCCGTAGATGAACCCGTGCATGACGGCCAGCGACAGGGCGACGAGGAGTACCGCGCTCAGCTCGTTCATGCGGGCCGCCAGCAACACGATCTCCTCGGTCGGGGCGACGCTCGCCGAGAAGACGGCCGCTCCCGCGGCGAGGATGGTCAGCTCCCGCAGCGGCCCCGATCGTTCGCTGCTCACCTCGCCGCCGTCCTCGCGGAGCTGCGAGCGCGCGAAGGACGCCCCGACCGTCGCGGGCAGCATCTCGATCGCCACGATCGACACCGCGCTGCGCCAGTCCTGCACGGGGTGGACGACCGACAGGACGCTCAGCACCACCGTCGCGGCCACCACCCCCACGAGAACGGCGACCCCGCCGTCGACGGCGGCCTCGCCGATGCCGGTGCCTCCCTTGTCCAGGAAGCCGAAGTAGCGCGCGAGCACGACGGCGAGGGTCACGGTGACCGCCACCAGGAGCGCGAGCCGCCAACGGGAGATGCTCACGCCGAGCCGCCACATTTCCATCGTCATGAGCAGCGGCAGGGCGAACAGCAGGGCGCCGCCGAAGGCCCGCCCGACGCCCTTCAGCAATTGCATGGTTCCCCGATCGTCGCGGCGCAGGCCGACCCCGGGCTACCCGCCGCGCCGGGCGCCATGCGCCGTTGGTTGCGATTCCGCAATCGAGGGATGGGGTACTCCGCGCCATGCTCGCCACCGCCCGCTCCGCTGCCGGGTGCGGTGCAGCCGGGATCGGGTCGGGCTCAGGTGGGCGGCGCGGCCGTCGTGGCCGGGTCCGGCGCGACGCGGCCGTAGCACGCGGCGACGGCCTCCTCGAGTTCGGCCTGCAACGGCTGCAGGCGGTTGAGCACCTCGCGCAGCGCGGCCGGGTCGAGGTCGCCGATGGCCCGGACGCCTTCCCGGACCTGCTCGAGCACCGCGGCGCCCGCCTCGCCCGCGGCGAGGCAGGGCGGGCCGCCGCCGGGAGTGGTCGGAGGGCCGGACGTGGCTGGCGGCGGTGGCGTCGTGGTGGTGGGAGCGGCCGCGACGGGGGGATCCTGGACGTCGCGCGCGCCGAGGAGGTACCCGGCGGCCAGCCCCAGCAGGAGCACGAGCACGCCGGTGCCGGCGAGCACCCACCAGCTGCGCCGGGGTGGCGGGTCGGCGCCGGTGAGCCGCGGATCGTCGTAGTTCCCCATGGCCGCGCAACGGTAGCGGTCCGCGGCCACTGCGGCACGCCCGGCAACGGAGGTTCGCACCATGGGTGAGCTCGCGCTGCTGCCGAGCCGGCGCGCGCTGCGCAGGCTCGACGCCCTCGCCGTGCTGACCGTGCTCGGGTTCGCGGCAATCGGGGTGGCCGCCGGGGTGCTCCTGGCCGACCTCGCAAGGCTCGGCACCGGGCTCGGCGACGTCGCGCGGTCGCTTGACCTCGCCGCGCGCGGGCTCTCCCTGCTCGCGGAGGTGCCGGTCGTCGGGGAGCCCGCGGGCCGGCTCTCCGACAGCGTCGCGGAGGCCGCGGGCAGCGTCGCGACGACGGCGACCGAGGTGCGCGGCAGTATGGGGACGCTCGCCGTCGTGGTGGCCGTGGCGCTCGCGCTGCTGCCGCTGCCGCTGGTGCTCGGCGTGTACCTGCCGCTGCGGTGGGTCCGCCACCGCGAGGTGCGCGGGCTGCGCAGGCTGCTCGCCGGACCGGTCGACCCCACGCTCGTCGAGCACCTGGCGCGTGCGGCGGTGTTCCGCATCCCCTACGCCGACCTGCTGCGCGTCACCCGGTCGCCGTGGCAGGACCTCGACGCCGGCCGGCACCACCGCCTCGCCGCCGCCGAGCTGCACCGGCTCGGCGTGACCGCGCCTCGGGCCTGGTGGGAGGGCGCGCCCGAGCAGCCGGCCCGGCCCCGGTGACCGCCCAGGCGGGCGACGACCGCGGCAGGCGGCTCGCGGCGCGCTATGCCGTCCTCGTCACCCGCTGGCGGTGGCGCATCATCGCCGTCGTCGGTGCGGCGACCGCGCTCGCGATCACGCTGCTGCCCAGCCTCGGCAGCAGCGGCGGCGGGCTCTCCGGGCTCGTCGGCACGGACAATCCGGCGATCGAGGCGCAGGTCGAGGCGGTGGAGCAGTTCGGGCTGCCGCTGCTCAGCCGCACCGCCGTGGTGCAGCACAACCCCGACGGGCTGGGCATCTACACGCGGGCCAGGGTGGTGCTGCGGGCGCTGGAGGTGGACCGCCCGACGATCCTGCAGGGCACCGAGGGCCGGCGCGGGATCCTGCTCGCCCTGCCGCTGATCAACAACCCGGTGCTGTTCCCGGACGCGCCCGCCACCGGTACGACGGCGGTGACCTACCTGTTCTCCGCAGCGACGGCGAACCTGGGCGAGCAGGCCGCGCTCGCCCGCGGCTACGCCGCCCGGATCGACCGGCCCGACGACGACCTCGTGGGCGTCAGCGGCACGATCCCGCTGCAGGACGCCCAGGGCGCGCTGATCGCGGAGCGGCTGCACCTCGTGGAGCTGGCCACGCTGGTCGCCGTCGCGCTGATCATCGGGCTCAGCTTCCGGTCGGTGGCCGCGCCGGCCGTCACGCTGCTGACCGCCGCCGTCAGCTACCTGATCGCCGACCGGCTGATCGGCCTGTTCGCCGAGCTGGTCGGGTTCGCCGCGCCTGCCCAGCTGCGCCCGATCGTCGTCGCGCTGACCCTGGGGATCACCACCGACTACACGATCTTCTTCCTGTCCGGGCTGCAGCACCGGCTGCGGCTCGGTGCCCAGAACCCGGGTGCCACGCGCGGCGCGGTCACCGAGTACCTGCCGATCGTCGTGGTCGCCGGGGTGACGGTCGGGGCAGGCGTCGCGACGCTCGTCGTCGCCGAGTCCGGGCTGTTCCGGGCGTTCGGGCCGGGCCTGACGATCACCGTGCTGGTGGCGCTCGTGGTGTCGGTGACGCTGGCGCCCGCGCTGCTCGCCGTGCTCGGCCGGGGTGTGTTCTGGCCGACGCGGTTCCCCGACAGCATCGAGCTGGTCCCCGCGGGACGCCGGCGGCCGGAGGAGCGGCGGAGCCGGTTCGCGATCAGCCTCGGCCTCGTGCGCCTGGTCGCCGACCGCTGGATCGCCGCCGCCGTCGCGGGCGGGCTGCTGGTTCTCCTGGCGGTCGCGGCGCTGCCCCTGCTCAACCTGCGCGCGGCCGTGTCGCCGATGGACTCCCTCCCCGAGGGCCACCCCGTGCGGGTCGCCGCCGACGCCGCGGCGGCGGGCTTCGCCGAGGGCATCCTGTCGCCGACGGGAGTGATCGTGGCGGAGCCGGGGGTCACCGATCGCCGGGGCGAGCTCCAGCGGCTGCAGCAGCTGCTGGAGCAGCAGCCGGGCGTGGCGTACGTGCTCGGGCCGGGCGACCAGCCACTGCCGTTCGAGGTGGGCGTGTTCCTGGCACCGGGCGGCGCCGCCGCGCGGTACCTCGTGGTGTTCGACAGCGACCCGCTCGGCGCGCAGGCCATCGACGACCTGCGCGCGCTGCGGGCACAGATGCCGCAGCTGCTCGCCGCGGCGGGCCTCGGCGGCGCGGACGCGTCGTACGCGGGGGACACGGCGCTCGGGCTCACGCTCGTCGACACCGCCCGGTCGGACCTGGTGCGCGTCGCGGTCGCCGTGACGCTCGTCGACCTGGCACTGCTCGTGCTGTTCCTGAGGGCCCTGGTCGCGCCGCTGTACCTGCTGGCCACGAGCGTGCTCGCGGTGGGAGCGGCGCTGGGCGCCACCACGTGGCTCTTCCAGGACGTGCTCGACCACGCGGGCCTGATCTTCTACGTGCCGTTCGCGGCGGCCGTTCTGCTGGTGTCGCTCGGTTCGGACTACAACATCTTCAGCGTCGGCTACATCTGGGAGGCCGCGCGCAGGCGCCCGCTCCAGCAGGCCATGGAGGTCGCGGTCCCCCGCTCGTCGCGACCGATCAACATCGCCGGGCTGACGCTCGCTCTCAGCTTCGCGTTCGTCGCGATCATCCCGGTCGCGCCGTTCCGGGAGCTGGCCTTCGCGGTGGCCATCGGGGTGCTGATCGACGCGTTCGTGGTGCGGCCGGTGATGGTGCCCGCCCTGATCTCCCTGGTAGGCAGGGCGAGCGGGTGGCCGGGCAGGCGGCTGGAGGGTGAGCGGGCGACCGCGAAGGAGCGGATCTGACCGGTCCGCTTCGCCCCGTGCGCGAGCGTCGCGCGCATCGTGCCGTCGACCAGGCCGTGGCCTGCGGCATGGAAGGCTGACCGCCGGACGCGTGCACCCGGCGGAGGAGGAACGGCGTGGTCGATCTGGTCCTGCGGAACGGGTGGGTGGTGGACGGCTCGGGCTGCCCACCGATGCGGGCCGACGTGGCCGTCACCGGCGACCGGATCAGCGCGGTCGAGCGCGTTCCGGAGGGCGCCGGCCGCGAGGAGCTCGACGTCCGCGGCTGCCTGCTGCTGCCCGGGCTGATCGACACGCACGTCCACGGCGATGCGTTGCTGGGCGACCCGGCCGTGCAGGAGGCGGCGCTGCGCCAGGGCGTGACGACGTTCGTGCTGGGGCAGGACGGGGTGTCGTTCGCGCCGTCGGACGCGGCGACGGCGGCGTACGCGGGGGAGTACTTCGCCGCGATCAACGGTCCCACGCCCGCCGAGCTGCGCGGCGGGGTGAGCCTCGCCGAGCTCCTGGCCTGGTACGACGGGGCGAGCGCGCTCAACGCCGCCTACCTGGTGCCGCACGGCACCGTCCGGCACCGGGTGCTGCGCGATGCCGAGCGCCCGCCGGACGCCGAGGAGCTGGCCGCGATGTGCCGGCTCGTCGAGGATGCCCTCGCCGACGGGGCCGCGGGGTTGTCGACCGGGCTGGACTACCTGCCCGGCCGGCACGCCGACGCCGAGGAGATCGCCGCGCTCTGCGCCCCGGTCGCCGCCGCGGGCGTCCCGTACGTCACGCACATGCGCGGGTACGAGGCGCTCGCGCACGTCGGGATGGCCGAGGTGGAGCGGATCACGGCGCTCTCCGGCGTCGCCGCGCACATCTCGCACTACCACGGGCCGGCGAACATGCTGGTCGGGCTGGTGGACGCCGCGCGGGACCGGGGCGTCGACCTCACCTTCGACAGCTACCCCTACCGGCGCGGGTGCAGCCTCCTCGCGATGCTGGCGCTGCCGCCGCAGGTGCAGGGATCGGTGGGCGACACCCTGGCGCGGCTCGCCGACCCGCTGGTCCGCACCCGGCTCGACCAGGAGTGGTTCCCGGCGGTCGCCGACACGCTGGCCCGGCTGACGCTCGCCCACGTGCCGTCGCAGCGCTACGGCTGGGCGGAGGGCATGACGCTGCCCGAGGCGGCCGCGGAGGCCGGGACGTCGGTGGGCGAGCTGGTGTGCGTCCTGCTCGTGGAGACCGGGCTCGCCACCGGTGCGATCGTCGAGCAGCCGGCGATCAACACCGACGCCGACGTGCGCGCGCTGCTGCGGCACCCGGCGCACATGGGTTCCTCGGACGGGATCTACCTCGGTGGCCACCCGCACCCGCGGGGATGGGGCGCGTTCGCGCGGATGCTCGGCCGCCACACCCGCGAGCTGGGGGACTGGTCGTGGGCGGAGGCCGCCGTGCACCTCGCCGGCCACCCGGCCCGGCGCTTCGGACTCGCCGACCGCGGGCGGCTCGTGCGCGGTGCCGCCGCCGACGTCGTCGTCCTCGAACCGGACGACGTGATCGACCGCGCCGGCTACGACGACCCGCGGCGGCCGGCGACCGGCGTCCGCCACGTGCTCGTCAACGGAGCCTGGGCGGTGCGCGACGAGGCGCTGACGGGGGCCCGGCCGGGGCGGGCCCTGCGGCCGTGACGAACCTGCGACGATCACCGGACCACCCGTCAGGACCACGAGGAGCGTGCGGATGAGTGACGGCCGGCGACGTGCGGCACTGCCCGGGCCATCGCGCCTGTCCCCCGATGCGTTGCAGAGGCTGGCCGCCGAGCCGGTGGACGCGCGGTTCAAGGCGTTCCCCGGCAGTGCGCACCTCGCCACCGGGCTCACCGTCGGCGAGGTCGGCGATGCGGGGTGGACCGTGCACGACCTGCTGCTGCCCGCGGTGACCCTGCGCGAGTCGGCGCTGGCGCACAACCTGGAGCGGATGGCTGCCTGGTGCGCCGAACGCGGTGCGAGCCTCGCCCCGCACGGGAAGACGACGATGGCGCCGCAGCTGTTCGACTGGCAGCTCGCCGTGGGCGCCTGGGGGATCACCGCGGCGACGATGAGCCAGGTGCGGCTGATGCGGGCGTTCGGCGTGGCGCGGGTGCTGCTCGCCAACGAGGTCGTCGACGCGCCATCGCTGCACTGGCTGGCGGCCGAATCGGGGCGCGACCCCGACTTCGAGTTCCTGTGTCTCGTCGACTCCCTCGCCGCCGTCGAGGCGATGGAGGCCGCGCTCCCCGGGGTGGACGCAGCCGCCCGGCCGGTCGAGGTGCTCGTCGAGCTGGGGGTGCCCGGGCGGCGGACCGGGGCGCGCTCGCCCGCCGACCTGGTCGCGCTGGCCGAGCGGGTCGCGGTGAGCCCGCGGCTCGCGCTCGCCGGGGTCGAGGGGTACGAGGGCGTGCTGCACCAGGACCGGGAGCCGGCCACCGTGCGGCGCGCCGCGGAGTTCCTCTCCGGGCTCGTCGACGCGGCGGTGGACCTGGACCGGCGCGGGCTGTTCAACGGCCGTGCCGAGATCGTCGTGTCCGCAGGCGGCAGCGCGTTCTTCGACCTCGTGATGGACGCCGTGGACGGCATGGGCGCCACGAGCGTCCCGGTGCGGCCCGTGCTGCGGTCGGGGGGCTACGTGACCCACGACCACGTCCACTACGAGCGCAGCTCGCCGCTGCGCTCGGCCGCGGCGGGCCCCACCGAGCGGTTCCTGCCCGCCCTGGAGCTGCGGGCCCGGGTGGTGTCCACCCCGGAACCCGGCCTGGCGATCGCCGGCTTCGGCAAGCGGGACGCGCCCTACGACCTGGACCTGCCCGTTCCCCTGGCGGTGAACGGCGCACCGATCGACGGCACCGCCGAGGCCGTCGAGCTCAACGACCAGCACGCCTTCCTCCGCCACGACGCCGGGCTGCGGGTGGGCGACGTGGTCACCTTCGGCCTGTCCCACCCGTGCACCGCGTTCGACAAGTGGTCGCTGCTGCCGCTCGTCGACGACGACGACCGCGTGATCGGCGCCGTCCGCACCTTCTTCTGACCCCGACCCGACCCCGATCCCGATCCCGACCCGAAAGGAACATCCCATGCCGCACCGCAGCGTCTCCACCGACCAGGCCGCCCCTCCCGGCGGCCCCTACGCCCAGGCGACCGTCGCAGGCGACTTCGTGTACCTCGCCGGCGCCACCCCCAAGCGCCCGGACGGCTCCCTCGTCGAGGGCTCCTTCGCCGAGCAGGCCCGCGCCGTCTTCGACAACCTCGCCGCCGTCGCGCAGGCCGCGGGCGCCCGGCTGGACCAGGCCGTCCGCGTCGGGGTGTACCTGCGGGACATGGCCGACTTCCCCGAGATGAACGCGATCTTCGAGGAGTACTTCCCGGAGCCGCGACCGGCCCGCACGACCGTCCCGGTCGACCTGCCCGGCTTCCCGATCGAGGTCGACGCGGTGCTCTACACGGGCTGACGGCACACCCCGTGGGGGCGGACGCTCCCCATCGACGGGGTGTCCAGGCCACGACGGGAGCGTCAGCGGGTCGGTCAGGGCACCTGTGCGTCGGCCGGCACCCGGAACCGGCGCAGCGAGCGGTCGGTCAGCGCGAGTGCGGCGACGCCGCCGACGCAGAGCAGCCCGCCGGAGACGGCGGCGAACGAGGCCGACGTCGCGCCCGCGACCAGACCGGCGCGCAGGTTGCCGAGGTCGGGGCCGGACACGCCGATGACGTGCTCGACGGCGCTGACTCGCCCGCGGTGCGAGTCCGGGGTGGCGAGCTGCACGATCGTGCCGCGCGCGATCACCGAGACGGTGTCGGCCGCACCGGCGACCGCGAGGCAGCCGAGGACGAGCCACGCGTCCTGGGCCAGGCCGAACCCGGCGATGCCCACGCCCCACACGGCCGCGGCGGCGAGCATGACCACGCCCGGGCGCGCCGCTCGCGTCACGGTGCCGGAGGCGGCGCCCGCGGCGATGCCGCCGACGGCGATCGCCGTGAGGAACAGCCCGAGCGTCTGCGGGTTCCCGCCGAACCGCTCCTCGTTCACCATCGGGAACAGCGCGATCGGCATCGCCAGCACCGTCGCCAGTACGTCGGACAGGAACGCCCCGCCCAGCACGCGGCGCCGGACGATGAACCGCCAGCCGTCCACGATGGCGCGCAGCCCCGGTCGGTCCGGCCGCGCGAGCGGCGGCATCGACGGCAGCCGCAGTACCCCGTACAGGGCGGCCCCGAAGGTGATCGCGTCGAGCAGGTAGCAGGCGCCCACTCCCCAGGCCGCGATGAGCACCCCGCCCACCGCGGGCCCCAGGAGCATGGCGCCCTGGAAGCCCAGCTTGGTCAGCGCGATGGCGGCGCCCACCTGGTCGCCGGGCAGCAGGCGCGCGGCGAACGTCCGGCGGGCCGGCGCCCCCAGCGCGCCACAGGCGGCCTGCAGCGCGACCAGTCCGAGCAGGATCGCGAGCGACCCCGCCCCGGTGAGCGCCTGGACCGCGAGCAACCCGGCCGCGACGGTCTGGCCGACGGTCGTGAGCAGCACGAGCCGTCGCCGGTCCACCGCATCGGCCAGGGAGCCGCCGACCAGTCCGAACACGACCATCGGCACGGCCTGGGCCAGGCCGATGGCACCCACCGCGACCGGGCTACCGGTCAGCTCCCACACCTGGTGCAGCACCGCGACGACCGCGAGCTGCCCGCCGACCGTGGACAGCGTCGTACCCACCCACAGCCGTCGGAAGGCGGGGGAGGACCGCAGCGGCCGCACGTCGGTCAGCCGGTCGGCGAGGCTCATCGCTCGGCCTCGCTGCGCTCGGCCGGCGCTTCGCGCGGCCGCTGTGACATTGATTCGCTCGCAAGCTCGCTCATCGCCCGGGTTCCTGCTCCAGGTGCTGTTCGATCCGGTCGTGGAACGAGCGGCGCGCCAGCGCGGCCTCGACGTCGCGGACCACCTGCGTCAGGGCGTACGGGAGCTCCTCCTCGAGCTGCGCGACGGCCTGCTCGGTCGCCCGCCACTCGGCCTCGAGGAAGGGCAGCACCTCCCGGGCGCGGTCGGTGAGCACGATCTCCCGGGTGCGTGCGTCCGCGCCCGGCGCGCTGTCCACGAACCCCTCGCGGCGCAGCGCACCGATCGTCTGGCTCATCGCCGAGTGCGTGACGCCGGTGGCTTCGGCGAGCGCGCGGATCGTCATCGGACCGCGCCTGCCCAGCTTGATCAGCGGCAGCACGTGCCGGGGGCGGACACCGGCCACCCCACGTTCGGCGTACAGCCGGGCGATGTCCTGGTCCATCGCGTCCAGCAGGAGGCGCAGCGGACGCGAGTGGCTCGTCTCGGTGGGATCGGGACCGGGGACGGCGGGCGGTGGAGCGGGCACGGCAGGATCGTAACAGCACTTATATAAGCGCTGTTACGATTTCCCGCGGCGACTCAGGTCAGGTGGTCGAAGTCGCCCCGGACCCAGCCGATGTGCCGGTCGGCCGACCGCCGCACGACTGCCCGCGCGTCGGCGTCGATCGCGTTCGTGAAGTTGCTGTAGAGGCGATCGAACGCGAAGTCCTCCACGTACCGCGTGACCCGCTCCACGACGGCGGCCGACAGCGGGATCCGGTTCGGGTAGCTGCGCATGAAGCTGACCGACGTGCGGTCCGGGTTGGCGAAGATCGTGTCGCCGCTCAGCAGCACGCCCCTGCCCTCGGCGCCCGCCGCCCAGTGTGCGACCGCGCTGCCCGGGAAGTGGCCCCCCGGCTGGGCCAGCGTGACGCCCGGCAGGACCTCCGTCCTCCCCGACCAGGGTCGGATCGCCGGGTCGGGCCGGGCCACCCACTCGAGGTCGGCCTCGGCGACGAGCACCGGGACGCCGCCCAGCGCCCGGCTCCACTCCACCTGCACCCCGAACATGTGCGGGTGGCTGGCCGCGATCGCCCGCACCTCACCCAGCGCGCGCACCTGCCGCACGGCGTCGTCGTCGAGGAAGCCGAGTGGGTCCCACAGCAGGTTGCCGGCGGCGGTCCGCACCACCTTGGCCTGCTGGCCGATGCCGGTGCCGGGGACGCTCGAGACGCCGTACAGGTCGGGCTCGAGCTCGGCGACCTCGACCCGGTAGCCGTCCGCGGCCAGCTCGTCCAGGCTCGTCCACTGCTGCCCCTCGGCGGGCACCCACTGGCGCTCGTCGGCGCAGATCCGGCACACGTCGACCTTCTCGGCGTGCTCGACGGCGCACGTCCGGCAGATCCAGAAACTCACACCGCGCTCCTCGTCTCTCCTACCCGGTCCGCCCGATCATGCCCTGTGGGGGGCGGTCGGCGGGGGCGAGGATCGCGAGCGCGCGCCACAGCGGCCGCTGGATCCGGTCGGGGATGCCGTGGACGGAGAAGGACAGGTCGTGCTCCACGTTGATCCGGGCGAGCCGTCGCAGCGGCGGGATCCGGCCCGCGGCGGCGAGCGCCCGGAACTGGTCCTCGAGCGGGCCGGCCGGCGTCTCGACCGTGCGGATCCGGGCGGGCCGGTCCGACGGGTTCGAGAACGCGTGCACCGCTCCCGGGGGCACCGTGACCGACTCACCCGCTTCCAGGACGCGCACCCGGTCGCCGACCCGGACCCGCAGCACGCCCTCCAGCACGGAGAAGGTCTCGGTCTCGACGCGATGGCGGTGCGGCGGCGGTCCGGACAGTCCGGGCGGCAGCACCGCCTCGAACCCGAACGCCGACCCGCCGGTGTCGGCCCCGGAGCGCAGGATCGTCAGGACCTCGCCGGTTCCCATCCGCAGCACCCGCTCCATCGACATGAACACTCGCCCCTTCCTGCGTCTCTACGTCTGTAGAGACAGTAACTCAGCGTCCTCTACGGGAGTAGAGGGCGCTGCGTCCGGGGTGATCGAGCGCTTGAGTGGTCACATGCGCATCACTTAATGTCCGGGGATGCACGACCACTCGGGGGCGAGCTCCACGGGGTCGACGGCAGACAACCCGCCCGGCCTGACTGCCGCGGCCGAGCTGTTCCGCGTCCTCGCTGCCGAGGTGCGACTGGCGATCGTGCTCGAGCTCGTGGCGGCGCCGCGGTCGGTGCAGGAGCTCGTCGGGGCCCTCGGCGTGCGCCAACCCCTGGTGTCGCAGCACCTGCGGGTGTTGCGGGCGGCGCGGCTCGTCACCGCGGAGCGGCGTGCCCGGGAGCGCGTCTACCGGCTCGTCGACGACCACGTCCGCCACATCGTCGCCGACGCGTTGGAGCACGCCGTGGGGGACTAGGCCGCGTCCCGCGGATCATGAACGCGGTCTTCGCGCCCAGATGGTCCCTGGCTGCGTTGTCGGCAGGCCCGGGTACGTCAAGTACGACGGCGCCTACCTCCGCCTTGCCAGGAACCATCTGGA
>NZ_JAHKRK010000074.1 GCF_019396355.1 Pseudonocardia nigra | reverse complement strand
GGCCCGGTACAGGTGGCCGCCGCGCCGGTCGGCCCGCGCCGCCAGCCGGTCGGCCTTGCTGTCCGCTTCCGGGGCGAAGGCGGCGACGAGCACGGCGGCGGGACCCTCCGCGGTGGGGACCACCGCACCGACCCGCAGGTTGGTGCCGGGCTTCCAGCGCAGCCGGACGGCGGCCCGGGCGCCGTCGGAGCCGTTCAGCCAGGGCAGCGCGTCGAGCAGCGCTGCGAGCTCCGCGCGATCGGTGAGCCGGTCGGCCGCGGCGAGTGCGGGGTCATGGAGCGCGGGCCCGGGGCGGGGTGCGACGACCATCATCACGCACCTCCGGTCGAAACCGCGTCGGTGGCGGGCCGGGCCGGTCGGGGCAGCTCCTCGATACGGCCATCGTCGATCCGGACCAGGCGGTCACACGACGCGAGCAGCTCCTCGTGGTGCGCGACGACGAGGACCGTGCGGCCGGCGGTGAGCCGGTCCAGCGCGGCCAGCACGCTGCGCCTGCTCTGCGCGTCGAGGCCCGTGGTGGGCTCGTCGAGCAGCACGACCGGCGCGTCGCGCAGCACGGCACGGGCGATGGCGAGCCGTTGGCGCTGCCCTCCGGACAGCGAGTCGCCGCGCTCGGCGAGCACGGTGTCGTAGCCGTCGGGGAGCTCGCGGATGAACGCGTCGGCGTCGGCGGCGACAGCGGCGGCGCACACCTCGTCGTCGGCGGCCTCCGGACGGGCGAGGCGTATGTTCTCCCGCACGGTGTCGGCGAACAGCACCGACTCCTGCAGCACGACCGCGCACGTCGAGCGCACGGACGCCAGCGTCAGGTCCCGCAGGTCGTGGCCGTCGAGCAGGACCCGTCCGGACTGCGGGTCGAGCAGCCGCAGCAGCAACGCCACGAGCGTGGACTTGCCCGATCCGCTCGGGCCGACGACCCCGACGCGTTCACCCGGCCGGACGTGCAGGCACGCGCCCCGCAGCACCGGCCGGTCCGGCCCGTGGGCGACGGTGACGTCCACGAGCCGGATGTCGCCGTGCGCGCGGCGCAGCGGACGGGCCCACGGCTCGTCCCGCAGTTCGGGCTCGGCGTCGAGGAGCTCCGCCACCCGCTCGCCCGACGCCGCGGCCTTCCCGATCCGGCCGGTGTACTTGGCGAGGTTGCGCATCGGCTTGAACACACTCTTCAGGTAGCTGATGAACACCACCAGCTCGCCGAGGGTGAGGGCACCGTCGACGACGCGCATCGTCCCGATCAGGAGCACGACCGCGGTGGCGCTGCCGATGAGCAGGTCGGTGCGCCGCTCGAGACCGGCCGCCAGGCGCTGGGTGCGCACCCCGCTGCGCAGGCTCGCGGTGTTGCTCGCGCCGAACCGGACCGCGAGCGGCTCCTCGAGCCGGTAGGCCTGCACGACGCGGACCGAGCCGAGCGACTCCCCGACCAGCCCGGCGACCGTGCCCTCGGCCATGCGCTGCTCGCGCGCCGCGGAGGTGACCTTGCCGCCGGTGCGGCCCGCGCCGATCACGAACAGCGGCACGGCGAGCAGCACGACGCACGCGAGCAGCGGATCGAGCACGAGCATGACGATCGCCATGCCGACGAACGTGATGACGTTGGCCAGCAGGGGCAGGCCCGCGGTGACCGCGACCTCCTGCAGGCGGGTGATGTCGGCGGTGAGCCGGGCGAGCAGGTCACCTCCCGAGCGGGCCTGGTGGTAGTGCACCGACTGGGACAGCACCCGCTGGTAGGCGGCGGCGCGCAGCCGGATGGTGACGCGGGACCCGACCATCGCGAAGCAGACCGTCGAGGCGTAGGACGCCCCGGCCCGCAGCGCCGTCGCGGCCAGCAGGCCCGCGGCGGCGAGGAGCGCCAGCACCGGCAGCCCGACGACCTCGCCGCCGGCGGGCGGGGCACCGGTCAGCGCCGCGGGCAGCACCTCGTCGATGACGAGCTTGAGCGGCCACGGCTCGGCGAGCGTGGCGAGCACCTCGACGAACACGGCGAGCAGCCCGAGTGCGACGAGCTTCTTCTCCTGCCGCACGAGCGGCACGAGGTGGCGCAGCGTTGCGCGCAGGGCGGACGCGTCCACCCTCGCCCGGCCGCGGAGGGTGAGCATCTCAGCCCACCTCCTGCGCGAGCACCACGGCGGGCAGCAGGCGCAGGGTCGCGTCGACCACGGCCGTCCAGGACATCCGCTGCTCGGCCGCCCGGCGCCCGGCTCGGGCCATCCGCGAGCGCAGACCGGGGTCTCCCGCCAGCCGGGCGACCGCGGCCGCGGTGGCCCGGACGTCGCCCGGCGGCACGAGCAGTGCCTCCACACCGTCGGCCACGAGACCGGGTAGGTCGGCGATCGCACTGGCCACCGTGGGGAGCCCGGCGGCCAGGTACTCGGCGACCTTCAGCGGCGAGAAGTAGTGGTCCCCGGCGGGGTAGGGCGCCGCGGCGAGGTCCGCCCCGCGCAGCCAGCCCGGCACCTCCGACGGGTCGAGCTGCCCGGTCGCGATGACCGGCACGCCGGCGTCCTGTGCCCTGGTGACCGTCGCGGCCAGCTCGGGTCCGTCGCCGACGAGCAGCAGCCGCAGCCCGGGTCCGGCCGCCCTGGCCGCGGCGACGGCGTCGACGAGCAGCTCGAGGCCGTGCCATGGCTTGAACGTGCCGGCGAACGCGACGACGGGCTCGGCGGTGAGCCGCCGCGGGGCCGGGGTGAAGCGGCGCACGTCGACGCCGTTGCCCACGACCGGGATCGACCGCTGCCGCGGGTCGAGCCGCTCCGCCCAGCGTGCGACGGGTCCGGCCACCGCGAAGGGTGCGTCGGCCGCTTCGAGCGCGCGCACCGACCAGTGGTGGGCGGCGTCCGCGTCGTGCAGGCCGCGGTGCTCGGCCTGCTCGCGCAGCAGCGGTGCGTTGATCTCCAGCACGGTCGGGACGCCGGCCAGCCGCGCGGCCTCCAGGGTGGCGGCGCTCCACAGCGCGTACCGCTGGTAGACGAGGGTGACGGCGTTCTCGCGGCACAGCCGGGTCAGCATCGCGGCGGCCACGTCGTCGGCGGCGCGCTGGGCGGCCTCGCGCTCGGCAAGGCCGGCCGCGCACGGGCGGGGCAGCGGGTGCACGACGACGCCGGCGAGGTCGGCAGGTGCGTCGCCGCCGGGTCGGGTGGTGATCAGGTGCACGATGCGGTGGCGTCGGCAGAGCTCGCGCAGCACCTCCTGGACGTGCACCGAGCACCCCTTGGCGCCGAACGCCGGCACCCCGGGGTCGGTGACGACGTAGATCGCGGTCCCGGCGCTCACGACGTCGCTCCCACGGCCGGACTGAGGCGGTGCCCTTCCGGCACTCCCTTCGTGCCGTCCGGGGCGACGGCCGGAGCCGGGACGTCGAGCCCGACGAGCGCGCCGACGAGCGCGGGCGCGGGCCCGGCCGATCTGCGCAACCGCCCCAGGGCCGCGGCCTGGACGGTGCGGTCGAAGCAGCGCTCCAGGTGCCGACGGGCGGCGACCGCCAGCCGCACCCGCAGGTCGGGGTCGTCGAGCAGGGTGTGGATGGCGTCGGCCAGCGCGTCCGGGTCGCGCTCGGGCACGAGCAGCCCGGTGCTCCCGTGGCGCACCGCCTCGGGGATCCCGGTGACCGGGGTCGACACGCACGGGGTGCCGGCGGCCATCGCCTCCAGCAGCACCGTCGGCAGGCCGTCGCGGTCCCCGTCGGCGGCGTGCACGCACGGGGCGGCGAAGACACTCGCCGCGCCGAGTACCTCCCGCACGCGGTCGGCGGGCAGCGGCCCGTGGAACGTGACCAGGTCACCGAGGCTCAGGACCTGAACCTGCCGCCGCAGAGTGTCCTCCAGTACTCCGGCGCCGACGATGTCGAGCGGCACCTCGCGGCCGCGCTCCCGGAGCAGGGCGACGGCGTCGAGCAGGTCGGGAAGCCCCTTCTTCTCTACCAGCCTGCCGACGAAGGCGACGCGCCCGTTGCGCAGCCGGGGCTCGGTGAAGGGGAAGTCGGCGACGTCGAGCCCGTTGTAGACGCGGTGCACCCGCGCCGCCGCGACGTCGAACTGCTCCCGCAGCCACGCCGCGTTGTACTCGCTGACCGTGACGACGTGGTGGGCGTCGGCGAGCTTGGCGCGCAGCGCGGCCCGGTCGACCGAGGTGTGGAAGATGTCCTTCGCGTGCGCGGTGAACGAGTAGGGGACGCCCGTGATCCGCGACGCCAACCGGGCGACCGTGGTGGCCATTGTGGCGAAGTGCGCGTGCAGGTGGGTGATCCTGGCGGACCGCACCCACCGTGCGACGTGCAGCACCTGAGCGGCGTCCGTCGGCGGGAGCGCCAGCAGCTCCGGCAGGACGGCGCCGAGACCCGGAAAGTCCTCGTGCCCGCCGCGCAGCGCCTCCCACAGCCCCGGAACGTCGTGCACCTCCGGCACCCAGGTCACCGGGGCCTGCACGGCCGCCACCGCGGCGTGGAACCGGGGGTCGCCCGCGACCCGCAGGCTCGCGATCGCGATGTCCTCGCCCGCCGCCTCGCGGGCCAGCAGCTCGCTGACGATGAAGGTCTCCGAGAGCCGCGGGTAGCGCTTGAGTACGTATCCCACGCGGCCGCCGGTGCCGGGCAGCGTGGTATCGGGCAGCGCGGCATCGGGCAGCGCGGCATCGGGCAGCGGGGCGGTGTCAGGCAGCACGGCGCGCCTCCTGGACGTGGATGCGGGCGAGGTGGCGCACGGCAGCCATGCCGCCGAGGTCGAGACCGGTGCGCGCGCGGCGGCGGCGCACCGCGTCGGCGCACCAGCGACCGAGCAGCGCGGGAGAGAGGTCGCCGGGGTGGACGTCGTCGACGTGACCGCGCTCGGAGAGCCGACGGGCCCGCACGAGCTGCTCCGTGCGTGGCTCGACGCGGGGCACGACCAGCGCGGGGGTGTCGGTGGCGAGCACCTCCGTCACGGTGTTGTAGCCGCCCATGCACACCACTGCGGCGGCCTGCCGTACCCACGCGACCGGGTCGACGCAGAAGTCCACCAGGCGCAGTCCGGGGTCGACCGCCGCTGTGGCGTGCAGCGCGCTGCGGGTGGCGTCGGGCAGGTACGGCCCGGCCACGAGAACACCGGCAACGCCGTCGGGGCGGGGAGCGGCGACGAATGCGTCCGCCAGCTCGGCCCCGTCCTGGCCGCCGCCGAGCAGACCCAGCACGAACCGCTCACCCGGTGCGACGGGCGGCGGCCCGGCCGGGGCGGCCGGGCGGCCGTCGGCGAGGAAGCCGGTGTAGCGGATGAGGTGGCGCACCGACGGGGGCACCCGGCAGTCGAGCGCGAGGTCGCTGACCCGCCGGTCGCCGTAGACCCAGATCTCGTCGTAGTTCTCGCGCAGCGCCTCGGTCGTCCGCAGCCTGCGCCACTCGGCGGCGGCCGCGGTGGGCGCGTCGAGGATGTCCCGCAGGCCCAGCACGATGCGGGTGCCGGCCTGCCGCAGCGCCGGCAGCGCGGGCTCGAGCTCGCCTGCGAACCCGCGGGCGACCTTGTCCACGACCAGCAGGTGTGGGGCGAAGGTGGTGAGTGCGGCGGTGAGCACGTTGCGGCGCAGCGCGACGACGTCGGCGAGCGGACCCGCTAGGCGCCGGCCGTGGTAGCCGCCGTTCCCGTCCTTGGCGACGGCCGGCAGGACCAGCAGGTCGACTCCGTCGGGCAGCGGGAAGCGCCCGGCCTCGGCCGCGCCGGTCACCACCAGCACCTGCGGGCCGTCCGGCCCGCTGCGCAGGGCCGCGGCCAGCGCGAGGTTGCGGCGGACGTGGCCGAGGCCCATCGTGTCGTGTCCGTACAGCACCACTCGCTCGTCCACTGCCCGCTCCTCGACGTCCACTGGGTTCCGACTGGGACGAGAGTCGCCCGGAAATGTGAACGCCGGCTGAGCACAACGTGAAGCAGCTCTCATATTCGCGCCGGCCCGCGGCGGCTGCCGACCGTCGGCTCGCGCCGGGGGCGCTGTCGGTGCGGCCGTGACCTCCACAGATGCCCCTCGGTTGCCGTCCCTGACCTCGGGAGGAGCGGGAAGCGGGCAGCGGTGGCGGCAGTCGGTCGCACATGAACAGCAGGTGGCCGATACCCGTCCACGTCGCCGGGAAGATGAGTGCACCTTCATCTGCGCTTCATCCCGCGGTCACCGACACGCCCCAACCTGGGTCGGTGCTAGTGGGAGTGCGCGCGACCAGGTGCGGCCTCAGGCGGGCTCTCCCAGCGCCGCACGCAGCCGTTCGAGGCAGCGGGCGCGGGTGGGCCCGATGCTGCCGAGGGGGCGTCCCAGCCGGCGGGCCACCTCGGCGTAGGACGGCTGTGTCGTATCGAAGTACAGCGAGATCAGCAGCTCCCGACAGCCCGGCTCGAGCTCCAGCAGCGCCTCGTACAGCCAGACCACGCGCTCGTGAGCAGCGATCGGATCAGCCGACGACGACTGTTCCGGGTCGTCGCGCCCGTCGAGGCTCTCCCGGCGCCTGCCGGCGAGAATCCGCCACGTCTGCCGGCGGGCGACGGTGGCGAGCCATGCGCCCAGCCTCGTCTCGTCCCGCACGTTGTCCAGGCCCTCCAGCAGGGCCGAGAACGCGATCTGGCAGACGTCGGCCGCATCGTCGCGACTCAGGCCGTGGTGGAGTGGGATGGAGAAGACCAGTCGCTCGTAGCGATCGAGCACCTCGCGCCACGCCTGCGGGTCGCGCCGACGGCACCCGTCCAGCAGGGTCCGGTCCCGAGTGATGGCGCGCCCCGCGTCCCCTGGCCCCGTGTCCCATGGCCCTGCATCCATCGGCTCGGCCTCCTCGATCACTACTGGGGCCGGTTCGGTCGGCGGTGCCGCCGAGCACTCGTCCGGTCGACTGATGGCCGGCCCGCCCTGTCACCCCCAGTGTTCGGGGGCCACGCCGAACGCTGCTCGCCCGCGGCTGGCTGCCGTGCGAACGGATGTCGTTGCGCCCTCCGAGTATTTCCCGGACGCGCTGCGCGCACACCTCGTCGACGGGATCGCGACGACCAGGGAGCGCCGATGACCGAACGGCCACCACCACAGCACGGACCGCAGCCCGCTCCGCTGCCCTTCGCCACGCTCGCCGACTGGGTAGAAGGCCGGTTGGGCCCTGCGGAGGCTGCGGCGGTGTCGGCGCGCTACGAGCAGGCGGGACCGGATGCCCGGGCGGCGGTCAGCTGGCTGCGCTGGTTCGGCCGGCTCGCCGAGGAGACGGTGCTCGCCGAGCCGCCGCCTGCGGTGCGGCAGCTGCTCGAGCGGCGTCTCCCGCCCCCGGAGGACGGCCCGAGGGCCGGGGACGAGCAGGTCGCGGCGGTCCTGCTTTGGGACAGTCGCCGGGACGCCGCCCTCGCGGGTACCCGCGCGCCGGCGGGTCGCGTCGGCGGCGCCGCCGAGATGCGCCACCTGCTGTTCCAGGCGGCCGGCATCGACATCGCACTCGACCTGCACCCGATCGACCAACGGACGCTGCGCCTGGAGGGTCAGATACTGCCGCCACCCGCCGTCGTCAGCCCCATCACGGCCGTGCAGCTGCTGCGCGGCAGGCGTGCGGTCGCGGATGCGCTGCTCGACGACCTCGGCATGTTCTGCCTGGAGCGCATCGAGGCCGGCAGCTACCAGCTGATGTTGCTGGGCGGCAGCCTGCAGATCGCCGTCGACGTCGTCCTGGAGCTCGAGCCGCCGCAATGACCACGGAACCATCGCCGGTGGACGAGCTCCTCGCCCGGCCCACCCCGGCCGAGCGGCTGGCGTTCCTGCGCTCGGCGGGCCGGGACGACGCCGCCGGTCTCACGGCACTGCTCGACGTGGCCGCTGAGCTCGCGGGGGGCGACCCGAAGCGCGGATACCTGCTCGCGCAGACCTGCGCTGCCGCGGCGACCGGCCCAGGGCAGGAGGGCCTGCTGGCGCGCGCGTGTTATACGCAGGCCCAGGCCGGTGCGCGGAACGGGCGGCTGGACGAGGCGCTGGAGCTGATCGAGACGGCCCGCCGGATCTGGACGGAGTCCGGAAACGCGCCTGCCGCGCTGCGCACCGGGCTGGGCCGCATGCATGTGCTCAACGAGCGGGGCGAGCACGACGCCGCGGCCACGACCGGCACGGCGATGCTCGTCGCGCTCGAGGGGCCCGACGGGGACGGCGACCGGTGGTCGCCGTCGGATCGCCTCGAACTGCGCGGGATGATCCACCAGAACCTGGGCATGACCCACGGCTTCGCCGGACGGTGGCAGGACCTCATCGTGTCGAGCCGGGAGGCCGCGACGCAGTTCGCGGCGGCCGGGATCACCGACCGGGCTGCAGCCCTGCACGAGAACATCGGCATCGCCATGATGCAGCTCGGACGCGTCGGCGAGGCCATCGCCGAGTTCGAGCTGGCCGTGGCCGGGAACCGGGAGCAGGGACACGTCCTCGGGCACGGCCGCAGCCTGATCGAGCTCGGCCGCGCCCGGCTGCTGCTGGGGGAGTTCCGCGTTGCCCTGGCGACCTTCGACGAGGCGGGCGAGCTGCTGGCCCGGCTGGGACCGCTACCCGACCAGGACTGGCTGGCGGTGTCCCGCGGCGACGCGTACCTCGTGCTGAACCTGCACGACGAAGCGCTGGCCAGCTACCTTCCCGCCGAGCGGGCGTTCCGCGCCGCCGGGCTGACTTACGACATCGCGCTCACCCTGTCCAGCCGCGGGGCGGCGCTCGTGCGGGCCGAGCGGCTCGACGAGGCCGCGGCGGTGCTGGGGGAAGCGCTCGAACTGTGGGAGGGAGCCGGGAACGTCCCGATGCTGGCCTCCACGTTGCTGGAGCTGGCTGCCCTGCGCGCGCGGGCCGGCGGGGGCGCGGAGGCCGCGAAACTGGTCCGGCGCGCCCTCGTGGCGCTGGACGGCGGCGACTGGCCCGTCGAGGCGTTCTACGCCCGGTTGCTGCTGGCCGACCTCGCCCTGCCCGACCTGGACGAGGCCGAACGCCGGCTTGAGCAGGCCCGTGAGCCGGCCGCGCGGCTGGCGATCCCGCACCTCGACTTCCGGCTCGACGAGCGGCTCGGCCGTGTCCGGCTGGGCCAGGGGCGGCCCGACGAGGCCCGCATGCTGCTCGAGCGGGCCGTCGCCACGGTGGAGTCGCTGCGTGGTGGCCTGCCCAGGGAGTCGATGCGCACCGCATTCCTGCGCGACAAGACGGCGGCCTACGCGGCCCTTGTCGAGATGTGGCTCGACCGGGGGGACCCGGAGAGCTTGCGGCGCGCCTTCGAGATGGCCGAGCGCGCCAAGTCGCGCTCGCTCGTCGACCTGATGCTGGGCAGCGTGACCGCGCGTATCGCGACCGGCGAGGCCGACCCGCGCGTACAGCGCCTGCTGGCCCTGCAGGCCGACCTCGATGCGGTGTACGACGCGCTCCTCGGCGACGACCCCGACGGCGTGCGCGGCCCGCGGGCCGCACAGCTGCGCGGGCGGGCGGCCGAGCTGGAGCGCGAGATCGGCATGGTGCGGCTGGACGTGCCCGTGCAGGAGCGGCGGGCGGCACCCGCGGCCCTGCCCGCGTTGCGCCGGACGGTGCCGGGCGACGTGGTCGTGCTCGCCTACCACGTGCTGGACGACGAGGTCACCGCGTTCGTCAGGAGGGGGGACCGGCTGGCGGCGGTCCGGCGCGTGACCACGCTCGCACGGTTGCGCCCGCTGCTGGCGCGGCTGGCCGCGCAGTGGTCCCGGTTCCACGCGGGCCCGACGTTCGCCGGGCGGCACGCCGACCGGCTGACCGCGACGACCCGCCGGGTGCTGGCCGACCTGCACGACGCGCTCGTCACCCCACTCGGTGACCTGCTACCGGCCGGTGGCCGGCTCGCCGTGGTGCCGCACGGGATCCTGCACCGGGTTCCCTTCCACGCGCTGTTCGACGGTGAGCGGTACCTGCTCGAGCGGTTCGCGATCAGCTACGCACCGAGCGTCACCGCGCTGGGGGTGCTCCGACCGCCGGCGCTGCGCCACCGGGCGCTCGTGCTCGGGGTGCCCGCCCCCGACATCCCGAACGTGTCCGCCGAGGTCGCCACCGTCGCGGACGCGCTGCCCGGGGCCCGGCTCGGGCTGGGCGAAGAGGCCACGAGAGCGGCGCTGCGCAGCGGGGCGCCCGGGTGCGGCATCGTGCACATCGCCTGCCACGGACTGTTCCGGCCGGAGAACCCGATGTTCTCCGCGCTGCGCCTGCACGACGGCTGGCTGACCGCCGCCGATGTTCTGGACCTCGATCTGGACCGCGCGTTGGTCGTCCTCAGCGCCTGCGAGTCCGGCGCGAACCGGGTCGTCGGCGGCGGCGACGAGGTGATGGGGCTGCCCCGCGCGTTCCTCGGGGCGGGCGCCGCCGCGGTCGTCGTCAGCCTCTGGCTCGTGCAGGACGACACGACCGAGGCGCTGATGCGCCACTGGTACGCAGGCCTGCGGTCCGGGCAGGACGGCGCCACCGCCCTGCGCGCCGCGCAGCTCGCGCTCCGCGCCGACCGTCCCCACCCCTACCACTGGGCGCCGTTCGTGTTCATCGGCAGCCCGCCGGCCATCCCCGAGGAGGACCCGCAATGACGCGACCCGAACGAGTGGTCCGAGCCATCCGCCGAACGGCCGTCCTGGCCTCCGCAGCCGCACTCGCCGCGGCGCTCGGTGCGCCGCACGCGGCGGCCCAGGAGGACGACGACGACCCCATCGCGGGTGTACGCGAGGTGGTCGTCAAGCTGGACCCGGCGGCAGGCGCCACCATCGAGGAGATCAACTCTACGTACGGGACGAGCACGCTCGACACGCTGCTCGGCAGCGCCGGTATCCACCTGCTGGCCGTGCCGGAGGGCAGCGCGGTCGACGACATCGCCGAGGCGATGGACGAGGACCCCCGGCTGGTGTACGCCGAGCCGAACTTCACCCAGAGCGCGCCCGAGGGTGCGTCTCGGTTCGCGAGCGCGTGGAACGACAGCGATCCCTCGGCGGTTCGGGCCGAGCGCTACGGGAGTCAGTACGCGGTGACCCAGCTCGGGCTGCCGGCCGCGCACGCCGTAACCCGGGGCGCGGGCGTGGTCGTCGCGGTGCTCGACACCGGTGTCCAACTGGATCACCCGTTGCTCGCGGGCCGGACCCTCGGCGGCGGGTACGACGTCGTCGACGACGACCCGGACCCGTCCGAGGCCGCAAACGGTGTCGACGACGACGCCGACGGGAAGGTCGACGAGGGAACGGGCCACGGCACACACGTCGCGGGCGCCGCGCTGCTGGTGGCCCCGGACGCGCGGATCCTGCCGATGCGCGTGCTGGACTCGGAGGGGAACGGCAGCGTGTTCACCACCGCGGAGGCCGTGAACCTGGCCGTCGCGAGCGGGGCGGACGTGATCAACATGAGCTTCGGCTCGACCGCCCGCTCCGAGCTGCTCGAGGAGGTCGAGGGCGACGCCGACGAGTCCGGGGCCGTGCTGGTCGCCGCCGCCGGCAACCTCGCCAGCACCGAGCGCCAGTACCCGGCAGCGGCCGAGGACACGGTCGCGGTGACCGCCACCGACGTGAACGGCGTCCGGGCCCCGTTCGCGAACAGCGGCCCGTGGATCGACGTGGCGGCACCGGGCGACGACATCGTCAGTGCCCTGCCCGTCGGCGCCTATGCGGAATGGGACGGCACCTCGATGGCCGCGCCGCTGGTCGCGGGCGAGGCGGCACTGGTGCTCGCGGTGCGCCCGCGATCGCCCGAGGAGGTCACGGCGCTCGTTCGACGCACCGCAGTGCGCATCGACAGCGGCTCCGGGGCGGGCCGCATCGACGTAGCCGCCGCCGTCCGGGCCGCGGCGGAGACGGGTGGCGAGGACGGCGAGGGCGACTGACGCCGACCACACGCTGAGTCGCCGCGCGACACGGTCGCCCGCACAGCACCGTCGCCCGCACAGCCGGCCGTGCCCGCTTCTCGGTCGGCCCGTGTTCTTCCCGCGGCGTTCAGTCGTCGTCGTCCCGGTCCCGATCGGACCGGTCCTCGTCCCCGTGATCGTCCCCGTGATCGTCCCCGTGATCGTCCCCGTCGTCGTCCCCGTCGTCGTGGTCGGACCCGTCGTCGGATCGGCCGTCGCGGGTGTCCCGGTCGCGGTCGGGGGCCTCCGGGTCGTGCGAGGAGCCGGTTCCGGCCGCGTCGGCGTCGGGTCCCTCGGCCGAGCCGCCGCCCGCGCCTGCCGCGCCGCCGTCTTCCGGGACGGGCGGGGACGGGGCGAGGAGCCGCTGCATGTCGGCCCGGCCCTCGGAGTCGAGCTCGATCGGACGCACGTCCCGGCTGTCGACACCGTCCACGCCGAACCCCGGCGCGTTCGCCGCGGAGACGGCCAGGAAGACGCCTGCGCCTGCGCACACGGCCAGGCGCCCGACCAGGGACGCCCAGCCGGCCTCCGGGCGCCGGTTCATGCGGCGACCTCGGGCGGCAGGATGTCGAGCAGCCCGCGACCGGTGACGTTCTGGATCTGGAGCCCGGGGCGGGCGTTCACCTCCAGCAGGAGGGGCCCGTGCACGGCGTCGACGACCACGTCGGCCCCGACGTAGCGCAGCCCGGTCGCCGCGGCGCAGCGGCTCGCGGCACCCACGACGGCGTCCCAGTGCGGCACCCGGACGCCGGTGACCGTGCGGCCGGTGTCGGGGTGCACGTCGGTGATCCGGCCGTCGGTCCACGCCCGCACGACCGCTCCGGTCGCCAGGTCGACGGCGGCGCCGATGGCCCGCTGGTGCAGGTTGGCCTTCCCTCCGCTCGCCGCCGTCGGGAGCCGTAGCATCGCGGTCAGCGGCCGGTCGTCGACGCAGATCACCCGGATGTCGGGCAGGCCGCGGTAGGACAGGTCATCGAGCGTCGGGTGGGCGGCGATCAGGGGCTCCATGAACGCGACGTCGGTGCCGCCCGGGGAGAACTCGCCGTCGAGGATGCACCGGACGTGGTCGCGCACCGTCCGGATCGGGATCTGCCGGCCCGAGGCCGACTCCCAGCCGTCACCGGTCGGGCTGCGCCGCACGGCCAGCAGGATCCCGGACCCGCCGAGGCTCTGGCTGGGCTTGAGCGCCCACGCATCGGGCAGCGCGTCCCAGTCGAGCCGGGCCAGCGCCCGGCGGGAGTCCAGCACGACGAGCGTCTCCGAGACCGGTATTCCGTGCGCGGTCAGGGCCCGCTTCGTGGCGATCTTGTCGTTGACCAGCCGCACCGCTGCCGGCGGGTTCGTCCGGCTGATCAGGTCGTTGCGGGCGTTGAGTCCCATCACCCGGTCCCACCGGCGTAGCGCGGCGTCGATCGGACGGACCACGGGGCGGGGCTTGCGGGGCAGCACCGTCATGCTCATCGGACGATCATCTCCATGCGGGTCGGCTGGGTCGGCGGCTCGGCAGGTGCCGCGGCCGTCGTCGTGATGGCGCAGCGGGGCAGTGCCGCCGTGGGGGTGAGCACTCCGCTGGTGGCGGTGGAGGCGCCGAAGCGCAGGAGTTCGGTCAGCCGCAGACCCCGGTAGGTGCCCGCGACACCGGCCCAGACGGCGCAGGCCAGTGCCAGCGCGAGGGGCGTGGTCGAGGCGAGGTCGCGAACGACCGGTGCGAGCAGCAGCGCTGTGACGAGCAGGGCCACGGCGAGCGTGGCGACCGCGTCGCGGGCGGCAGCACGCCATCCGTCGAGGTCCCAGGTCTCCCAGAGCCGCTCGACCATCACGGCCGTGACGACGACGGGGAGCGCCGTGCCCCAGATGCCGCCCGTCCCCGCCCCGGCCATGCGTGTGACGGCCACGAGGACGACCGACACCACGCCGACCAGCACGGCGAGCCGCGCGACCCGGGGAAGTCGGTAGCGGCGCAGCAGCGGCTGCGCGACGAAGCCGGCGGCGACGATGACCACGGTCAGACCGATCCCCGCGACGAGGCCGGACTGGGTGTAGCCGATCGCGAGGAGCACCGGGGAGAAGGTCCCCAGGGTCTGGACGCCGATGAACACGCGCAGCAGCACGATGACCAGAACGGCCAGCGGCAACAGGGCCAGCAGCTGGAGCGGGCTCAACGCGGGCGCCTGGGAGAGCAGGGTGGTGAGAGTGGAGGGTGCGCGTGCCTCGCCCGGCGTCGTGAGCAGCCGGTGCCCCACCTGGACCTGGAGGTCGGCGAGCTCGGCGCGGCCGAGCAGCACCGGGTTGGAACGCTCGCTCCGGTCGGCGACGGTCATCCTTGCCTGCTTCGCCAGTCCCGCGACCTGCAGCGCTCCCGTGACAACCGGCCGCTCCTCGCTGCCCAGCGAGGACGCCACCGTGACCGTCTCGGCGGCATCGAGGTCGAAGCCGAGCTCCTCGGCGATCCCCACGTCGAGCGACGAGGCGGAGGCGCCCGTGTCGATTCGGGCCACCGCCTCGACCGTGCGACCGTTGGGGCCGGTGATGCGCACCAGCTCCTGCTCCCCGACGATCGCGCACGCGGAAGGAGCGATGCCCCGGTCGGGAACGAGCAGGACGGTGATGCCGAGCACCACGAGTGCGGCGGCCGCGAGCAGGACCTGGACGACGGCCGGGGTTCGGGTCGGTGGGTTCACGCTGATGACGATGCCCAACCAGAATGAGGGCACGAGGAAGCTCCGATGAAGAGGAACTCATGGAGCGGTTGCAGCCGTGAGACGGTCGTCGCGCGCGACCGCGCTAGGGGAGGCCAGGTCGGGGGCGCGATCCGATGCGGCTGGTGAGCCGCCGGTGCTCCACCCGCGCGTGCCCGCAGCGACAGCCCGCGCGAGGAGCGCGGGTCCCCCCGGGTCGTGAGGGTGGCGTCGTCTCAGCAAACCGGCGGGTACCGGTGTGCCGTCGTCGCGCTCGCTTCGGGCGACCGGCATGGGCCGATCGCCGCAGGCGGGCCTGCCCCTTGAGCCGGGCTTGCCCCGAGCTCAGCCAGGCGTCCGCGAACCCCAGGTCGCCACTCCCACAGCCATCGCAACGCCAGACCCGCGGCCGTGCCGCATAGGCGGTTCGCTTCGGACCGCTACGGGTCGGGACTCACGTCCTGGCTTCATGTGCCGTCACCCGCACCGGTATCCCATGCCGCGAACGGTCACGATGCGTTCTGCGCCGATCTTGCGGCGCAGTTGACGGATGTAGACGTCCACAACGTTCGACCCGGGGTCGAAGTCGTAGCCCCAGACGTGATCGAGCATCTGCTCCCGCGACAGAACGCGCCCGGCATGCCTCAACAACAGTTCGAGCAGCGCGAACTCACGGGCGCTGAGGTCTACGACGCCGCTGTCGGTCCGAGCGCGGCGTGTCTGCAGATCCAGCGAGAGGCCGTCGATGCTCAACATCGTGGGCTCGGCCGAGGCCGCGCTGCCGGAGCGGAGGCGCAGTCGCACCCGGGCCAGCAACTCCTCGAAGCTGAACGGCTTGGTCATGTAGTCGTCGGCTCCGCCCTCGAGGCCGGCGACGGTGTCGCGCACGCCGTCACGTGCGGTGAGGATGATGACCGGCAGCTCGACGCGCGACCGCCGGAGGTCGCGCAGGACGCTGTACCCGTCCTTGCCTGGCAGGCCCAGATCCAGCACGAGCAGGTCGAAAGCACCCGACAGTGCGTGGTCGAGGGCGCTGTGGCCGTCCTCTGTGACGGTGGTGATGAAGTTGTTGGCGCGCAGCCCCTTGTCGATGAACGCTGCGATGCGCTGCTCATCCTCGGCGATCAGAACCCTATGCATCGACCGTCTCCTCCTGCAGGGGTGGGGCTGGGGTGGCGTTCCGGAAGCGCAGCGTGAAGGTGGCGCCCTCCCCGGGCACGGAGAGCAGCTCGACCCAGCCGTCGTGGGCCTCGGCGATCGCCGTGACGATGGACAGTCCCAGCCCGGCGCCCGTGCGATGCGCGCGCGCACCGCCAGTGGATCCGCGTGAGAACCGCTGGAAGATGGCGGGTCCGTCCTCGTGTCGCACCCCGGGCCCGGTATCGCTGATCCAGAAGGACAGGCCGCCGTCGTCGATCGACGAACCGAACCTGATCTCCGCGCCGGGATTCGTGTGCTGCACCGCATTCTGAGCGAGCTGAACGACCGCCTGCGTGACGCGTTGCGCGTCGATCACGGCCTCGCCCTCCGCGATGGCAGCCAGCTGCCAACGGCGAGGGCCGATGGCGCGGAGCTTGGCATCGATGTCGCTGGTGAGGTCGACGAGGTCGACGGGCTCGGGTCGGACGAAGTCGGGTCGCTCCGACTTGGCCAGCAGCAGCAGATCCTCGACGATCCGGCTCATGCGGTCCAGCTCGTCGGTGCACAAGCGAACGACCTCGGCCCGCTCCGCCGGGTTCTCCTCCATGAGCTCGAGGTTGCCGCGGATGATCGTGATCGGTGTCCGCAGCTCGTGCGACGCGTCGTCGAGGAACTGCCGCTGCGTACCGAAGGCCTGTTCCAGCCGGTCGAGCATGGCGTTGAACTGCTCGGAGAGCGCCGCGACGTCGTCGCGTCCGTGAACCGGTATGCGTTCGGTGAGGTCGTCGTGGGTGATCTCGGCGGCCGTGCGCCGTACCAGGTTCACGGGTGCGAGGATCTGACCCGACACCACCCAGGAGGCTCCGGCGGCGATGAGGAGACCGATCAGGCTCACGACCGCGAGCAAGGTGATCGTGTCGTTGATGTCCTCGATCTCCCTGTCGATCGCGTAGGCGACGATGAACGTCCCGTCCGGGCGGCCGTCGGCGGTCACGACCGGTACCTTCTGCCAGCGCAGCCGACCGTCGCGGGTCGGGAGGATGCCGGCGCTGTCCGGGTCTCGCACGATCTGCACGAGGCGGTTGTCCCGGCTGGCCAGAGCGACGGGTTCGCGGCCGGGTTGCGGAAGGATCTCACCGTCGGCCGTGACGCCGAGGAGGATCTCGTCCTCGTCGGTGTACTGGCGCTGGATGTGGCTGGCGAGCAGGTCACGTCCATCGCGGTAGGGCTGGTCCGTAGCCCGGTCCACGCCTGCGGTGGCGACCTGCAGGAACTCCTCGGTCTCCTGGACGAGTGACGCGCTCGCCTCCTGTTCGGCCTCGGAGATCAGCAGGTTGCGGGTGACGATCACGACCGTCACCAGCGCAATGAACAGCAGCAGCACCAACCAAGCCATGATCCGCAGCCGCGCGGGCACGACGAATCGGCGACGACGGGGTCGACCTTCCCGCTGGACTTCCGGCTTACGTTGCAGCGCGAGGTCCCGGGTGGACACGTGAGTCGGCGCCGCGACCGAGGCCCGGCTGGCGGCTGCAGCACGTGTCATCGGAACCTCCCGGAGCTAGCGTCGTGCATCCACCGACGGGCAGCAGGTTCGCCTGGCCGGTGCATCGTCGCCGGTCTCCCCGTAGGCACGAGAAGGTGAACGGCACCATCATGAGCGATCCGTGCGCCGAGGGAGCGATCCATGAAGACATTCTCATCGTGATGACCCAGTTCGGTGCCTCGTCGGAGACGAAGGAGCCATGTCCTGCTGCAACGCCGAGGGTCGCACGGCCACCCGCCGGCGTGAGCCGAGAGGAGGCCGCCTCGGCGGGCGCAGCTCCGGACGACGATCACGAACTGGGGGCGGCCGGCCGCTGGGAGTGCCTACTTCCCGGACCTCTGGCCGCGCCGACACCCCTATCGCCCCGCCGAACCACCAGGGCCCCGGCGAGGCGGCGGAGCGAGGTGTGCAGGGCGCGTAGCGACTCGGCCAGGAACCGCGCTCGGTTCGCCGGTTGTAGGCCGAGCCGACGATGGCGTCGTCGAGGACGAACAACGGCACCGTCCGCTCGGCCGCGGCGGCCGTCAACACGCGGTTGTCGTGCACCCGCAGGTCGCGGGTGATCGCCGGTGCCGGAGTCCGCCGGCTCCTCGGCGCTGCCGTCGGTACCCCCGTCGGACTGGCCGGTCATGCCGCTGGCGCCGGACTGTCGGGCGTTCCTGCGCTCGCGCCGGAGTCTGCCAGGCCGCCAGCGCCAGGCCAGCGATGCCGAACGGCAGGTGCACGATTCTGTGCAGGATGGCCGGCTTTCCGCTGTTCGTTTCCGGTCCCCTCCCCTCGGTAGGGGAAGGCGCGGACTCGAGCGTGGTCGCCCGAGTCGGGGACAGTACCGGTCGGCGGATCGTCCTCGTCGCGACGACGCCGGAGGTCGCCCGCGTGGACCTGACCGCGCGCGCCGAAGGCGGCGGGGCGACTCGGACCGTGCCGTGCTCACTGCAGAACGAACTGGCGGTCTGCAGCATCTTCAGCTCGCTAGCCGAGGAACCCGTCGTGACCGTCTACGACGCAGCCGGAGCCCAGTTGCCGGTGGACTGATCGCACGGTGGTGCGCACGTCCGGTGCCAGCGGTTGGGTGCCGCGCCTGACGGGGGGCAGCCGAGCATGTCGGCGCCGGGCTGGCACCTTCGGTGGAAGATCAGCCTGAACTTGATCACTACCGCCGCGGCGTGAGGTACCGGAGCCGGTGAACCCAAATGAACGCCTTCTCATCTTCCCCTCATCCGGACGCCAGGAATATCGCTCACACTGCTCGGGTGAGCTCCGACCTGAGCAAGTCCGACGCACGGCGCCGACGGGCGATCCTGGCTGCAGTCCTGGCGTTCCCAGTGGCCGCGGGCGCGGCTACATGGGGCTTCACCGACATGTGGTTCGAGTCGGACGCGGCCCGACTCAAGGAGCGCACCGGTTCGGCGGCGATCGGATCTGCGCCAGGCGGTAGTGGTGGCTCCTCCAAGTCCCTGCTCCCCGAAAATCTGCTCAGCACGATCGACCTCCAGTTGATCGCCCAACCCGTGGTTCCGCCACCCGGAGTGATCGCCATCCCGGCCGATGTGATCGATGCGGGAAGCTCTGATCCAGCCTCGATCCCGACGTCGGCTACCAGCAATCCGGAGGAGGATGCCATCGCACCGCCGATCCCGGACGCTGGCGCGGAGGAAACCAGCGGCGCGATCGAGAATGCTGCTGACGCCGAGGGAGGCAGTGCCGCGGGACCGAGTACGGCCGCGCTCGGCGACGCAGACGGCAGCGAAGCCGAGGTCGGCAGCGGGGATGGCACCAGCTCTGAGGTTGGAACCGGCGGCGACGCCGACACGGACACCGGCGGCGGCGAGACCGGCAGCGACACCGACGGCGAGACCGGCGGCGGCAGCGACACCGACGGCGAGACCGACGGCGAGACCGACGGCGAGACCGGCGGCGAGACCGGCGGCGGCAGCGACACCGACGGCGACACCGACGGCGAGACCGACGGCGGCAGCGACGGCGAGGGCGAGACCGGCAGCGGTACCGACGGCGAGGGCGAGACCGGCGGCGGCAGCGACACCGACGGCGACACCGACGGCGACACCGATACGGATACCGACGGCGACACCGACGGCGAGACCGGCGGCGGCAGCGACACCGACGGCGACACCGACGGCGACACCGATACGGATACCGACGGCGACACCGACGGCGACACCGGCGGCGGCAGCGACACCGACGGCGACACCGACGGCGACACCGATACGGATACCGACGGCGACACCGACGGCGACACCGGCGGCGGCAGCGACGGTGACGGCGAGACCGACGGCGAGACCGACGGCGAGACCGACGGCGAGACCGACGGCGAGACCGACGGCGAGACCGACGGCGGTAGCGACATCGACGGCGACACCGACGGCGAGACCGGCGGCGGTACCGACGGCGACGGCGAGACCGGCGGCGGCAGCGACACCGACGGCGACACCGACGGCGAGACCGACGGCGACACCGACGGCGAGACCGGCGGCGGTACCGACGGCGAGGGCGAGACCGGCGGCGGCAGCGACGGCGAGGGCGAGACCGGCGGCGGTACCGACGGCGAGGGCGAGACCGGCGGCGGCAGCGACACGGACACCGACAGCGGCAGCGACACTGGCGGCGGCACCGGAACGGGCTCCGACGACGGCGATGGCGTCCGTACCGATGGCGGCGTCGGCGACGGCGGAACCGACACGAACACCGATGGCGGAAGTGACGCCGGTAGTGAGACCGACGGTTAGAACGTCGGTGGGTCAGGGCGGACCTGACATGAACGACGCCGGCACGGGGATCGTTGAACGAACGGAGGTGAACCGCCCCGGGTTCGGTGGAGGCTCTGAACCGCCCCGGGTCTGGTGGAGGCTCTGACCTGACCTGGGTTCTCTGGAGTCGAGAATTGCTGGAACCGCTGGCCACGACGATCTTGCTCTGGTTCTCGAACTCTAGCGGGAAGAGCCCTCCGAGGCGCTGTGCCGGCTGCCGGCGGGACCCGCTCAAAGCCGCTCGTCGGGGCACGCCGGTTGCCTCCTCAGCCTCCTCGTCCAGCGTCCTGAGCGAGCAGCCCGAGGAAGTGCGCCACCGCGCCCGCCATCGCCTCCCGCCCCGCCGCAAGGTACTTCCGCGGGTCGACCAGGTCGGGGTGCTCGGCGAGGTGGTCCCGCACCGCCGAGGTGAAGGTGGCGCTGAGGTGGGTCGCGATGTTCACCTTGGTCATCCCGGCCGCGACTGCGGCGCGCAGCTGCCCGTCGGGAACGCCCGACGACCCGTGCAGCACGAGCGGCACGGGCACCGCCCGGTGCAGCCGGGCGATGAGGTCGAGGTCGAGCGCGGCGTCCTTCGTGACCATGGCGTGCGAGGTGCCGACTGCCACGGCCAGCGCGTCGACGCCGGTCGCGGCTACGAACTCGCGGGCCTCGTCCGGGTCGGTACGCGCGCCCGGCGCGTGCACCCCGTCTTTGCCTCCGATCTCGCCGAGCTCGGCCTCGATCCAGACGCCGTGGTCGTGGCAGCGCGCGGCGACCTTCCGGGTCCGGGCGACGTTCTCCTCGTGCGGCAGGCGGGAGGCGTCGAACATCACCGAGGGGACGCCGAGTGCCACGGCCTCCTCCACCAGTTCCAAGGACTCCGCGTGATCGAGGTGCACGGCCACCGGGACCGCGGCGCGCCGGGCGACCGCGAGCGTCCCGAGGGCGATCGGCTCCAGCGCGCGGTGGTAGCGCACGCAGTTCTGGCTGATCTGCAGTACCACGGGGGCGCGGGTGGCTTCGGCGCCGGCGACGATCGCCTCGGCATGCTCGAGGGTGATGACGTTGAAGGCGCCGACCCCGCGCCGGGCCCGGTTCGCGTCGGCGACGATGTCACCGGTCGAGGTGAGTGGCATCCAGCTCCTCCAAGCTGATCTCAACGCGCATCCGGTGGTAGGCCGGTGCGTCGAACTCGCCCGCCAGCGGTGCGGCGACGGCGGCGGCCGACAGCGCTGTCGCATCGCGGAGTCGCCGCGGCCAGGGGGCGTCGTGAACGAGCCCGGCGGCGAGCGCGGCGACCGCCGCGTCGCCCGCGCCGGTGGGGTTCCCGCGGATCCGCCTGGGTGGGCGCGCGCGCCACGTGCCCTCGCCCGTGACGGCGAGCAGCCCGTCGGGGCCGCTCGAGACCACGACCGACCTCGCTCCGGCCGCGCACAGCGCCCGCCCACCCGCGAGCGGTTCAGTGATGCCGACAGTGGCCGTGAGCTCGGCGAGATTGGGCTTGACGATGTCGGGCCGGGCGGCCAGCGCGGCGCGCAGCGATGAGCCCTCGGCGTCCACGACCGTCCGCGCGCCGTGCCGACGCGCGATGTCGACGAGCACGGCGTACGCATCGAGCGGGACGCCGGGTGGCAGGCTGCCCGAGCAGACGACGACGTGCGCGGCGCGGGCCAGCCCGGCGAACGAGGCGCAGAAGGCGCTCCACTCGGTCGTCCGCACCTCCGGTCCGGGCTCGTGGAACCCCGTGGCGTCGACGCCGTCCACAACCGTCGCCGTCCGCCGCGACTCGGCCGCGACGGCGACGAGCTCGTCGCGCAGCCCGGCGGCGGCCAGCTCGGCGCGGATCGCCGTGCCGGTGGCGCCGCCGGCGAACCCGGTGACGGCGGTCTCGTGGCCGAGCGCGGCCGCGACGCGCGCCACGTTGACCCCTTTGCCGCCCGCACGAGCGGTCACCGATCCGATCCGGTGAGTCGCGTACGGCACGAGCGCATCGACGGTGTAGGTGACGTCGAGGGCCGCGTTGAGCGTGACGGTGAGAATCATCCGACGCCCTTCGCGAACACGCGCTCGACGGTCAGGTCGGCGTCGAGGACGACGAGGTCGGCGTCGAGGCCCGGGGCGATCGTGCCGATCCGGTCGTCCAGGCCGAGCAGCCGCGCGGGTGTGGTGGCGGCCATCGCGATCGCGTCCTCGATCGGCAGTCCGGCGTCGTGGACCGCTCGGCGCACCGCGGCGTCCATCGTGAGGGTGCTCCCGGCCAATGACCCCGTCGTGGGGACGCGCGCGACGCCGTCCCGGACGGTGACCTGCAGTGGCCCCAGGCTGACGTCCTGGTCACCCAGCCCGGCCGCCGCAATCGCATCCGTGATGAGCGCCGTGCGCCGCGCGCCCGCCGCGGCGACCACCAGGCGCAGCGTCGCCGGGTGCAGGTGCACACCGTCGTTGATCGCCTCGAGCGTGACGCGCGGGTCGTCGAGCAGCGCGACGGCGGGGCCCGGCTCGCGATGATGGACGGGCGGCATCCCGTTGAACAGGTGGGTGGCTGCTCGCGCGCCGGCGTCGATCGCGGCGCGGGCGCACGCGTAGTCGGCGCCTGTGTGCCCGACGGCGGCGACGGCGCCGGCGTCGACCACGCGTCGCACCGCGTCGAGGCCCCCGTCGAGCTCGGGGGCCAGGGTGACCATCCTGATCGCGTCCCGGCCCGCGGCCAGCAGACGGGCGACGTCGGCGCCGTGCGGGGGCCGCAGCAGCCGCGGGTCGTGGGCGCCGCAGTGGGTGTGCGACAGGAACGGGCCCTCGAGGTGGACCCCGGCGAGCAGCCCGTCGGCGACCAGGTCGGCGAGCCGGTCGAGCGCGCGCTCGAGCTCCGGGAGCGGTGCGCTGACCAGGCTCGCCACCGCGGTGGTCGTGCCGTGCTCGCGATGGAACCGGAGCACCCGGCCGACCTCCCGGTGGTCGCCCGAGGCGAACGTCGCGCCCCCGCCGCCGTGCACGTGCACGTCGACGAACCCCGGGACGAGCCAGCGCCCGGGCAGTCGGACGTCGGCGGGCTCCGGGGGTTCGCCTGCACCAACGGCGGCGATGCGTCCGGCGTCGATGCGCAGCCAGCCGGGATCGAGAACGCCACCGCGTGTGACGACGCGGGCACCGGCGAACACCGTCACGCCGTGGCCTCCATCGCGAGCAGTGCGGCGCCGACGCAGCCCGCCTCGTCGCCGAGCGCGGCCCGGACCAGCCGAGGCATGCGCTGGAAGGACAGCCGGGCGTCGAGCGCCGCCCGCAGCGGCGCGAGGAGCAGGTCGCCGGACCGCGCGAGGCCACCGCCGACCACCACCACCTCGGGGGCGAGCAGGCTCACGCACGTGGCCAAGGCGTCGGCGAGGAACCCGATCGCCTCGTTCCACACGGCACAGGCGTCGGGGTCCCCGTCGGCCACGCGGCGTGCGACGTCGGCGGCGCCGTCGGCAGTGCGGCCACTGCGCGCCCGATAGCGACGGGCGATGGCGGCAGCCGAGGCGACCGCCTCCAGACAACCGCGGGATCCACAGCGGCACGGATCACCCGACGGATCGACGACGACGTGCCCCAGCTCACCTGCGTACCCACCGCCGACCACGGGGCGCCCGCCGACCAGGACGGCCGCGGCGATGCCGGTACCGATGGGGACCACGACGACGTCCTCGGCTCCCCGGGCGGCGCCCAGGCGCACCTCGGCCAGGCCCCCGGCGCGGACGTCGTGACCGAACGCGACCGGCAGCCCGAGGCGCGCGGCGAGCTCCGCTCGAAGTGGCAGGTCGCGCCATCCCAGATTGGCCGACAGGATCGCGGTTCCGGTCGCTTCGTCGACGATCCCGGGAACGGCCACACCGACGCCGGTGACCGCGGCGTCCCGACGGCGCCCCTGGGCGACGAGCTCGGCGGCGAAGGTTGCGAGGGCCTGCACCACCGCATCGGCCCCCGCCTCGTGCGGTGTCGCCCTTCGAGAGCGGTGCACAACCCGGCCCGCGCGGTCGACCAGCGCGCCCTTGAGCGAGCTGCCACCGAGGTCGACGGCGGCCACGAGCGCGTCCATCTGCTAGCCCTGGTCGGTCAGGACGACCGAGCGGGTGAGATGGCGTGGGTTGTCCGGGTCGAGCCCGCGCGCCGTCGCGACGGCCACGGCGAGCCGCTGGGCGCGGACGAGGTCGGCCATCGGGTCGAGCTCGCTGCGCTCGAGTCGCCCACCGGTGGCGGCGACGTCGGCGCTCAGGCCCGCCGGCGGTGCCCCGAAGAGCCAGGCGACGCGGCCGGGGCCCGTGATGCTGATCGGGCCGTGTCGGTACTCCATCGCAGGATAGGACTCGGTCCAGGCGCCCGCGGCCTCCCGCATCTTGAGCGCGGCCTCGTGGGCGAGGCCGACGGTCCAGCCGGTGCCCAGGAACGTCAGCTGCTCCGCAACCACCAGCCCGGGGTCGAGCTCGGTCGCCAGCGCCTTCTCCGCGTCGGCGACGACCGGCTCGATGTCCTCGCCCAGCGACGCACGCAGCAGCGCCAGCGTCGAGGTCGCGAAGCGGGTCTGCACGACCGAGCGCTCGTCGGCGAAGTCCAGCACGACGATCTCCCCGGCCATGTCCCGCACCGGCGTGGCGGCGTCCGCCGTCACTGCCAGCGTGGGCGTTCTGCGCCCCAGCCGCTCCAGCACCTCCAGCACTTCGGTGGTCGTGCCGGATCGCGTGATCGCGACGACCCGGTCGTAGGTGCGCCGGAAAGGCATCTCCGAGGCCGGGAACGCGTCGGTCTCGCCGGCTCCCGCCGCCTCCCGCAGAGCGGCGTACGCCTGTGCCACGAACCACGAGGTGCCGCAGCCGATCACTGCGATGCGCTCACCGACGGCCGGGAGCGGCGACGCCGGGCTCAACGCCGCCGCCTGGGCCCAGCAGGCCGGCTGGCTCGCGATCTCGGACTCCACGTGACTCATCGCTCCCCCTCGCTGCGACCACTCATTGCTGTCCCTCGTGTTGCTGTGTCGGACGGATGTCCGGGCGGTCCGGTGAAGTAGGCGCTCAACGGTTCGGCGAGTCGGGGCACGTCGACCGGCTGCCCGCCCGAGCGCAGCGACTCGGTGGCGGCGCAGCCTGCGGCGACGGCCTGCCGCGCCGCCACCGGCGAGGTGAGCGTCGGGGTGCCGTCCCGGACGAACCGGAGGAACTCGGCCACCATCAGCGGGTCCGCCCCGCCGTGGAAGTCGTCGCCCGGGGGGACCTCGACGACGTGATTGGGCACCTCGCGGTAGCCCGAGCGCCGGTCCCAGACCTTGACGACGGCGCCGTCGGTGTCACCGAAGTTCTCCAGCCGACCCGCGCTGCCCAGCACGGTGTAGTTGCGCCAGTAGTCGGGGGTGAAGTGGCACTGCTGGTAGCTCGCCAGCACCCCGTTGTCGAGGGCGAGGTGCACCATGCTGAGGTCCTCGACGTCGACGACGGGATGCAGCCCGGACACCGAGGCCGGCGGCCAGCTGCCCTTCGGGTCGAACCAGTCGCGCATCAGCTGGCCGGAGCGGTCGACGCGGTCCGGGCTCGCCCCGTAGACCAGCAGGCCGCCCATGGCGTTGACCCGCGCCGTGTAGGCGCCGGCCAGCCAGTGGATGACGTCGAGGTCGTGCGCGCCCTTCTGCAGCAGCAGCCCCGTGCTGTTGCGGCGGTCGGCGTGCCAGTCCCGGAAGTAGAAGTCGCCGCCGTGCCCCACGAAGTGCCGGCACCAGATCGCCTTGACCTCGCCGACGGCGCCGCGCGCGATCAGGTCCCGCATCGCGAGTATCACTGGCATGTGCCGCATGTTGTGCCCGACGTACAGACGCGACCCGGTGCGGCGGGCCGCGTCGAGCACCCGGTCGGCGCCCGCAACCGTGATGGCGAGCGGCTTCTCGACGAAGGCGGCGACCCCGGCCTCCAGCGCTGCGACGGCGATCGCCTCGTGGGTGTGGTCGGGGGTGAGCACGAACACACCGTCGAGGTCGAGGGCGAGCAGCTCAACCAGGGTCGTGACCCCGGCGACGTCCCCGCCGTAGTGATCGACCGCGCGGTCCACCCGCGTGCGGTCCACGTCGCACACGCCGACGATGCGCGAGCCCTCCCCGGGGCGGTGCGCGTAGTCGGCGATCCGGCTGCGCATGCCGAGCCCGATGACGCCGATCCGCAGGTCGTCCACGCCGGCCATCAGCCCTTCGTCCCGGTGAGCGCGATGCCCTGGATGAAGTGCTTCTGCAGGGTCAGGAACAGCAGGATCACCGGGGCCGTGGCGAGCAGCGACCCCGCCATGAGCAGGGTGTAGGGGGTGTCGTACTGGCCGTGCAGGGTCGCGAGGCCCGCCGACAGCGGCATCCGCTCGGGGTCGATGGTGACGATCAGCGGCCACAGCAGGTCGTTCCACGACCAGAGGACCGTGAGGATCGTCAGGGCGAGCAGGCCCGGCTTGACCAGCGGCAGCACCACGTACCAGAACGTCTGCAGTGGGTTGGCGCCGTCGAGCCGTGCCGCCTCCTCGAGCTCGCGGGGCACCGTGAGGAAGAACTGGCGCAGCAGGAACGTGCCGAACGCGCTGAACATGCCGGGGAGGATGAGCGCCTGGAGCGTGTTGAGCCAGCCCAGGTCGGCCATGATCTGGTACTGCGGGATGAGGAACAGCTGCGGTGGCACCATCAGCACGGCGAGGAACAGCACGAACAGCACGTTGCGTCCCGGGAACTGCAGCCGGGCGAACGCGTATGCGGCGAGCGAGCAGAACACGAGCTGCCCGAGGGTGCGGCCGACCGTCATGAGGACGGTGTTGGCGAACATCGCCGCGAAGGGGAGTCGTTCGAACACCTCGCCGTAGTTCTGCCACTGCCAGGTCTGCGGGAGCAGCGTCGGCGGCACCTGGGTGGACTCGCCGAGCGTCTTGACCGAGGTGAGCATCTCCCAGACGAACGGGCCGACCATCAGTGCGGCCCCGAGCACCAGCACCGCGTGCACGAGCCACCGCTGCCGACCGGGGGCACGCCCGGCGTGGTCACTCATAGTGGACCCACTTCCTCTGGAGGCGGAACTGGACGAGGGTCATGAGGAGGATGACGACCAACAGGGCCATGACGATCGCCGCCGCGTAGCCGCGGTCGTGGTTCACGAACGCCTCTTGGTAGAAGAGGTAGACGACGCTGCGGACGTTCGGCAGGGCCGGGTTCGTCGGCTCGATCATCACGAACACGAGGTCGAAGACCTGCAGCGCCTGGATCATCGTGAGCACGGTGACGAAGAAGATGCTCGGGCTGAGCAGGGGCACGGTCACGGAGAAGAACTGCCGTACCGGGCCCGCGCCGTCGATCTCGGCCGCCTCGTAGTAGTGCTGCGGGATGCCCTGCAGGCCGGCCAAGAGGATCACCACGTTGTAGCCCAGCGTCATCCAGATGCCGACCAGACCGATCGCCACCAGGGCCGTCCGCGGGTTCGTGAGCCAGGAGGTCCCGTCGATGCCGACCAGACCGAGCAGGAAGTTCAGGATCCCGAACGAGCCGTTGTAGATCCACTGCCAGACGATGGCGACGGCCACCGGCATCGTGACGACCGGGAGGAAGAACAGCGTGCGGTAGATCCCGACGCCGCGCAGCCCCTTGGTGTTGAGCAGGGAGGCGACGACAACGCTCACCGGGATCCCGAGGAGCACCAGCGCCGAGTAGAGGAAGGTGTTGAGCAGGGCCTCCGCGACGACCGGATCGGTCACCAGCGCCGCGTAGTTCTCCACCCCCGTCCACTCGTAGGAGCCGAAGGCGCCGGACTCGGTGAAGCTCAGGTAGAGCGTCCGGACGATCGGCCAGAGGTAGAACACGAGCAGGCCCAGGCCGGTCGGCGCGATCATCGCGTACGCCCACGGCCAGTCCCGGCCGGACCCGCGTCGGGGCCGGCGTCCCTCCTCGCGCGGCCGGCTCGGCGCGCGGACACCTGCGTCCGTCGCCGGGCCGGATGCGCGACCGCTGCTCACCGCCACCGTCGTCCTCCTCCCGCTCGCTGCACGCGCCGGATCAGTCGTCCTCGGCGAGCACGCGGTCCATGGCGGCGGCCAGCTCCCGCGCGACCTCGTCGACCGGACGCTGCCCGGTCCACGCGGCCGGGAGCATCTGCTTCTCCAGCGCCTGCCACTCGGCGGTGTTGGCGCTGACCGGGTACGGCGTGGCACCGGCGACGGCGTCGAGGAAGATCTGGAGGTTGTACTCCGGGAAGGCCTCCAGCCAGGCCTGCTGGGTGTTCTGGTGGGCGGGGATGACGATCCCGCTCTCGGCCATCACCTCGGCCGCCTGCTGCGAGCCCAGGAACTTGACGAACTCCCAGGCCTCGTCCGGGTGCGCGGTGTTGGCGTTGATCGCGTTGCCGAGGCCGTGGATGATGCTCGTGTCCTCCACGCCGGCGGGCAGCGGCGCCACGTCGATCTTGTCGGCGATGGCCTCGGTCTTCTGGAACGACACCGCCTGCCACGAGCCGCCGTAGAACATCGCCGACTTGCCCGACTGGAACATCTGCTTGGGCTCGGTGTCGATCATCTGCTGGTGCGTCGGGGACACGCCTTCCTGGATCAGGTCGGTCCAGAACCGCAGGCCCTCGATCGTCCGCGGGTCGTCGTAGCCCGACTGCGTGCCGTCGGGCGACACGACGTAGCCGCCCGCCTGCGCGATCGTGTTGTAGTAGCCCTGCTGGTCGGTCAGCCAGGCGGTGATGCCGTACACGCCGTTGGCCGGGTCGGTCAGCTTGCGGGCCGCGGCGCGCAGGTCGTCCCAGGTCCAGTCCGCGTCGGGGTACGCCACGCCGGCCGCGTCGAAGAGCTCGGTGTTGTACCAGAGCCCGATCGTGTCGTAGTCGCGCGGCAGCGCGTACTGCGTGCCCTCCCACTCGTACAGGTCGACCAGCGGTCGCGGGTACACCGACAGGTCGACGGCGTCGCTGTCCACGCGCTCGGTGACAGGTAGCACGGCCTCGTTCGAGGCGTAGAGCGCCAGGTTGGGGGCGTTCAGCCAGAACACGTCCGGGCCGCCGTCGCCGCCGATCGCGGTCTGCAGCTTCGTGAAGTACTCACCGAACGGGGTCACCTGGATCGAGACGTCGACGTTCGGGTGGCTCCGCTCGTACTCGGTCGCGAGCTGCTCCATCACCGGCGCCTGGTCCTGGTTCCAGAGCGCGTAGGACAGCTCGATGCGGCCGCCCTCTCCTGAGTCTCCCGAGCCGCCACCACAGGCGGTCGCGACGAGCGCGAGGCCCGTCAACGCCGCCATCAAGCCCTTGCGCGCCACGCTGCACCTCCAAGGAAGGGTCCCGATCGGAACGTGAGCGAGACGCTATCAGCTCGTTTCTGCGTGTTCAACGGTCAAATCATGCAGAATCGAAAGCAAGCTATGGTCATGGTCGGTCGCGAAGGGTGGATCGCTGTGAAGAGGGCCGAGCGCCTCAGCCGGATCCTGGATCGGCTTGCCGAGCAGGGACGCGTGGACGTCGAGGAGATCGCCAACGATCTGGGTGTCTCCGCGGCGACTGTCCGTCGCGACTTCGACGCCCTCGCGGCCCAGCAGCTGCTCACTCGCACGCATGGTGGTGCCGTCTCCAACGGCACCGCCTACGACCTGCCCATGCGCTATCGGAGCCAGCGGCATGCATCGGACAAGAAGCGCATCGCCGAGGCAGCTGCCGAGCTCGTGCACCCGGGCATGATCGTCGGCGTCAACGGTGGCACGACGACCACCGAGGTGGCGCGCACCCTTGCCGCGCGGCCCGACCTCGTGGGCGGCGAGCGTCAGGCGCTCACCGTCGTGACCAACGCGCTCAACATCGCCAACGAGCTGACCGTTCGTGGGCACGTGAAGATCGTGGCGACCGGAGGCGTGGCCCGGCCGCAGTCCTACGAGCTGATCGGGCCCCTGGCGACGCGGACCCTCGAGGGCATCGCGCTGGACGTCGCCTTCCTGGGGGTCGACGCGCTCGACGTGCGGGACGGTGCGGCGGCGCACCACGAGGACGAGGCCAACGTGAACCGGCTGCTCGCCCAGCGCGCCGGCCAGGTCGTCGTGGTCACCGACAGCTCGAAGCTCGGGAGACGGGCCTTTGCCCGCATCTGCAGCACGGACGAGATCGATCTGCTGGTGACCGACCGCGACGCCCCTGTCGACGTCGTTGCCGGCCTCCGCTCCGCAGGCGTCGACGTCCGGCTCGTCTAGAGCGTGTCCCTTGGATCATGGGACGGGGTCGCGGAGCCAGATCCTGATCGAGGCGACGTCGATGGTTCCGCGGAACATGTAGTCGCGCTTGTCGTAGCGGGTGGCGACCGCGCGGTGGCCCTT
>NZ_JAHKRK010000073.1 GCF_019396355.1 Pseudonocardia nigra | reverse complement strand
GGGACCTGCTGCGGCCGATCATCGGCGATGCCCTCGCCGCGGTCCGGCCGACCCCGCGGGAGGTCGCCGGCAGGGGAACTGTGCTGGTCGACGGCACGGTGTGCCCGACATGGGACTGGCGGAACATCCCCGACCTGTACTCGTCCAAGGTGGGCTTCCCCGGGATGAATCTTCAGGTCGCCGCGACCTTGGATGGTGATCTTGTCGCCGTAGGAGAGATCCCGGTGCACGGTGCCCGACACGACGCTCACGCCTATGCCGCGTCCGGACTCGCCAAGGTCCTCGCCAAGGTCCTTGCCGACTTCCCGTCCGTGGCCGACCTGGGCTACATCGGCGTCGACGGCATCGACACCGTCCCGTACAAGAGGCTCCCCGGTATCGACCTCGACCCGAGCCAGATCGAGTTCAACACCGCCCTCAGCAAAATGCGGGCCGCCGTGGAACATGCCATCGCTCATCTCAAGACGTGGCGGATGCTCAGCGAAGAAGGCGGCCGATACCGCGCACCGATCAGCAAGTACCCGAGCGCAGTCAAAGCCATTGTCGGACTATTCTTCTTCGCGGCTTATGAATAAGGCCCCGGGATCGGTCCAGGCGTTCGTCGCGATTGCCGCCGCCTGTGCGGGCGTCGGCGGCTGCGGATTGGCCCGTGGAAGGGGTGGCGGCTCGGCCTGCCGGACGGGGTTGCTGCCGATCCATCGCCACCGCACGGCTCGCGTGAATGCTCCATTGAGCAGGTTGTGGATCTGGCGGACCGACGAGTTACTCATGGGTCGGCACTGGTGGGCTCCGCACCGCTCGTCGCACTCGTGCTCGCGCGCCGTCCGGTGGTCGACGACGCGCTTACCGCGGCAGTGCTTCCTGCAGCGGCGCAGCTCGGAGTAGAAGGAGTCGAGGGTCTCGCCGTCGATTCGCCCGACCTGGAGCACGTCGAGGTAGCGCGCCATCAGCTGACCGACGGTCGCCTTCGTGCGTGGGCTCCGGCGGTCGTCGACCTCGGCCTGCATCCGCGTGCGGGCCTTCTCGGCCAGCTTGCCCGCATCCTTGCCCGCCGGCACGACTTCGCTCAGGTAGTGCCGCTTGCCCGAGATCGGGTCGATGCCGGCATAGACGCGCACGCGCAGCGAGCCGCTGGGCAGGGTCTCGATCTCGCCGCGGTTCCGGCTGCGCCGCGTGGAGCCAGAGGGCGCCATGTAGGGAGGTTAGCAGCGGTTCGCTCCACATATGGCTCCATGTGAAGCGTGCGGCCTAGTGCTATAACGCTCTGACCTTGGTGCCCCCGGCAGGATTCGAACCTGCGACGCACGGTTTAGGAAACCGACGCTCTATCCCCTGAGCTACGAGGGCGACACTCGCATCCTAGGCCACGTGCCGCCCCTGCCCGGACCAGGTCTCCGCCTCGTGGACGACCGTCGGTGCCCGGCCGCCGGGACCGGGGCTCCGGCGCAGAATGGCAAGTCCTGGTTGCCGAGACCGCGAATTCCCTGGAAGCATGGGCGGATGACCGAGACCGAGCCCGAGGACCTCGAGGGCGTGCTCACCGGCGTCGGGCCGAGGCTGCGCCACCTGCGTCAGCAGCGGGGCGTCACCCTCGCGGCGCTGTCGCGGTCCACCGGCATCTCGGTGAGCACGCTGTCGCGGCTGGAGTCCGGCGGTCGCAAGCCCAGTCTCGAGCTGCTGCTGCCGATCGCCAGGGCGCACCGGGTGCCGCTGGACGAGCTCGTGGGGGCGCCGCCGGTCGACGATCCGCGCGTGCGGCTTCGGCCCGTAGTGCGCGACGGGATCACCTACACGCCGCTCACCGCGCAGCCGGGCCAGCTGCAGGCGTACAAGATGACGATCGGGGTGGCCGAGCGCACCGAGCCCGACCCGCGTACGCACGAGGGCTACGAGTGGCTGTACGTCCTCAGCGGGCGAATGCGGCTGGTGCTCGCTGAGCACGACGTCGTCCTGCGGGCCGGCGAGGTGGCGGAGTTCGACACCCGCCTGCCGCACTGGTTCGGGGGGACGGGGAAGGGGCCGGTGGAGCTGCTCAGCCTCTTCGGCCCCCAGGGCGAGCGCATGCACCTGCGCGCCGCCCCGCGGAACCGGCGGTGATCAGCGGGCGCGCAGCGTCAGCAGGGTGACCTCCGGGGGCGAGCCGACCCGCGCGGGCGGGCCCCAGAACCCGACACCGCGCGTCACGTAGAGCCACGTCGGGCCGAACCGGGTCAGCCCGGCGAGGACCGGCTGGTCGACCAGGGCCACCGCGGTGAGCGGCCACAGCTGCCCGCCGTGTGTGTGCCCCGAGATCTGCAGGTCGACGCCGGCGCGCGCCGCGTGCTCGACCATCACGGGCTGGTGCGCGAGGAGCACCACCGGCCGGTCGGGGTCGCGTCCGGCGAGCGCGGCGTCCAGATCGAAGCCGTGGCCGGGCACACCGGAGCCGGCGGCGGTGCGGTCGTCGCACCCGGCGAGGTCGAGCACGGCGGCACCGCGGCGCAGCTCCACCCGCTCGTTGCGCAGCACCCGCACCCCGAGCGTCGGCAGGAACGCCACCCAGTCGGCCGGATCCGAGTAGTACTCGTGGTTGCCGGTGACGAAGTAGGTGGGCGCCGCGAGGTCGGCCAGCGGGGCGGCGTACCCGCCGAGGACGTCGACACCGCCGTCCACGAGGTCGCCGACGACGGCGACGATGTCCGGCCCGGCCGCGTTGACCAGCGCGACGATCTCGGCGAGGTCGCCGCCGTCGACGAGCGGGCCCAGGTGGATGTCGGACACCGCGGCGATGGTGTAGCCGTCGAACTCCGCGGGGAGCCGGTCGAGCAGCACCTCCCGGCGCTCCACCCGCACCCGGCGCGCCACGGCGGCCCCGTAGCCGACCGTGCCCACGGCCACGACGCCGGCGCCAGCCGCGATCACCCGCGAGAGGAAGCGGCGCCGCTCCTCCGACGGCCTGCCCCGTACGAACCGCACCGCCAGCCGCACCAGCTCGCCCACCGCCAGCAGCGCGGCCAGGTACAGCAGCACCGCGAGCCACAGGTACGCCACGTGGTGCAGGGGCCGGGCCGCGTCCGGCGACAGCGCGCGCCTGCCGAGGAACGCGGCGGCGACGGCCAGCCCGAGCAGGACGAACGCCACCGCGGCCGGCCGGCGGACCCGCCGCGCGGCCGTCACGTCGTGGACGGCGCGGCGGTACACGTACAGGTGGATCAGCGCGACCGCCGCCAGCACCACCACCACCGCGAACACCACGGGCCGATCCTGCCCTCCCTGCGCCGCGGGAGCCTCGACCCCCGCGAGTCGCCCCGTTTCGACGCGCGAGTCGCCCCGTTTCGACATGCGAGTCGCCCTGGCGGCTCAGCCGAACAGGCCCCGGCGGCGGCCCAGCTCCTGCAGGTGGTGGCGCAGCGCCGACTCCCAGTCGGTGCGCTCCACCGCGTCGTAGGCCACCGACAACCGGACGACCCGGTCGCCGCCCGCGTCGAGGAACCCGCCGCGGCGGACACCCTCCAGCAGCACGTCCATCCCGTGCGGCCCGGCGAGGAACGTCACCTCCAGCTCGGACACGGCCCGGGCGAACTCGGCGGGCGAGGTGAACTCCAGCTCCTGGTAGAACGGCAGCGCCGATCCCCGGATCCGGCCGCGTTCGAGGTCACTGCGCCGGAAGCGGCACCCGATGCGCTCCAGCGTCGCCAGGATCCGTTCCTGCGCCGGCAGCGGCGCCACCCGGATGGGGTCGAAGTCGCCCTTGTCGAGCGACCGCGCGATCTCCAGCTCGGTGCGCAGCCCGAGCCGCACGCCCGGCAGGTCGCGGCCCCCGAGCACGTTGAACGGGGTCTCCAGCGGGACGTCGATCGAGAACGGCACCGACCGCTGCTCGCCGGGGTGCAGGGGGAAGGCGCCGTGCACCTGCTGCGAGGCGAAGCGCTCGTCGGCGTGGTGCTCGCCGTTGTCGGTCTCCACCTCGACGCGCGCCTCGAGCGCCAGCGCCAGGTACCTGATCTCCTGCTCGACGTCGCCCCCGACGACCTCGATCACGCCGTCGAGCCGCCCGCCGGGCCGGGCGACCGCGGTGTGCACCTCGGTCTCCACGGTGGTGCCGCCGCCGAAGACCGCCTTGAGCCTCTTGAACACGTGCCCCTCCAGATCGTCGCTCGCTACCGCTCCGAGCATGGCCTACGGCGGGGGCACCCGGACGGATGCCGAGTGGTGCGCGGCACAACTACCTCTCAGGCGGGTCTCAGACCGGCCGTCCAGACTGGGCGTATGCGCATCCTCGTGGTCGACGACGACCGGTCCGTCCGGGAGTCGCTGCGCCGCTCGCTCGCGTTCAACGGCTACCAGGTCGAGCTCGCGAACGACGGGCAGGCGGCCCTCGATGCCGTGTCCGCCTCCCGGCCGGACGCGATGGTGCTCGACGTGATGATGCCGCGGCTGGACGGCCTCGAGGTGTGTCGGCGGATGCGCGCGGCGGGTGACGAGTTGCCGATCCTCGTGCTCACCGCGCGGGACGCGGTCTCCGACCGGGTGGCCGGGCTCGATGCGGGTGCCGACGACTACCTGCCCAAGCCGTTCGCGCTGGAGGAGCTGCTCGCCCGGCTGCGGGCGCTGCTGCGCCGCCGCTCGCCGGAGGACATCGCGGCCGCGGCGGGGCAGGGCGGCAGCCCGGTGCTGGAGTTCGCCGACCTCAGCCTCGACCCCGACACCCGCGAGGTGTGCCGGGGCGAGCGCTCGATCAGCCTCACCCGCACCGAGTTCTCGCTGCTGGAGCTGCTGCTCGCCCATCCCCGCCGGGTGCTGACCCGGGCGCAGATCCTCGAGCAGGTGTGGGGCTACGACTTTCCGACCACCGGCAACGCGCTCGAGGTCTACATCGGCTACCTGCGTCGTAAGACCGAGGCCGAGGGCGAGCCGCGGCTGATCCACACCGTGCGCGGGGTCGGGTACGTCCTGCGCGACACCCCGCCGTGAGCGAGCGTGCGAGATCGCGCATCGACACCGTGAGTGCCGTGAGCAGCCCGCCCAAGATCCGCTCCGACGGGTCGACGCCGCGCGTCGAGGTGCTCGATCACCTGTCGCTGCGCTCCCGCATCGGGCTCCTCGCTGCGCTCGTCGCCGCCGTCGCGGTGATCCTCGTGTCGGTGGCGGCGTTCGTCACCGTGCGGGTGAACATCCTGCAGACGCTCGACGCCAACCTCCTGCAACGCGCCACCGCGGCCGCGCAGAGCGAGCTGGCCGACCCGGAGCAGCTCGCGACGCTGCCCACGGAGGCGCTGGGCGCGGGTGACATCCGGCTGGCCCTGCTGCTCGCCGACCGCGGCGCCATCTCCGCCGAGGCGCAGGCGTCGGCTCCTCCGCTGGGCGTGGAGGAGCTCGCGGTGGCGCGCGGGGCGGCCGAGTACTCCGTGCGCACCGGGAAGGTGGGCGACGTCCCGTACCGGGTGGTGGCGGTGCAGGCCGGGCCGGGCCGGGCGCTGGTGATCGCGCAGCGGCTCGACGCGACACAGCAGGTGCTCACGAAGCTGGGGCTGTCGCTGCCGATCGTCGGCGGCATCGGCGTGGTGCTCGCCGCCTTCGCGGGCGTGGCCGTCGCGCGCGCGGGGCTGCGTCCGGTGGACCGGCTCACCGCCGCCACCGAACGGGTCGCCGCCACCGGTGAGCTGCGGCCGATCCCCGTCGACGGCTCGGACGAGCTGGCGCGGCTCACCCTGAGCTTCAACGACATGCTCGGCGCGCTCGCCGCGTCCCAGGAGCAGCAGCGCCGCCTCGTCGCGGACGCCGGGCACGAGCTGCGCACCCCGCTGACGTCGATGCGCACGAACCTGGAGCTCCTGGCGGCGGCGAGCAGGCCCGGCGCGCCGGCGCTGCCGGACGCGGACCGGGCGGAGATCCTCGAGGACGTCCAGGCGCAGGTCGCGGAGCTCTCCACGCTGGTGGGCGACCTCGTGGAGCTGGCGAGGGACGACGCCCCGCTCGTGGTGCACGAGCCGCTGGAGCTCACCGACGTCGTGCTGCGGGCACTGGAACGGGCCCGGCGCCGCGCCGGCGACGTCGAGTTCGTGCCGATGCTCGTGCCGTGGGCGCTCGTCGGCGACGCCACGGCACTGGAGCGGGCCGTGTTGAACCTGCTCGACAACGCCGCGAAGTGGAGCCCGCCGGGCGGCACCGTACGGGTGCAGATGCGACCGCTCGACGAGTGGTCGATGGTGCTCGAGGTCGCCGACTCCGGGCCCGGCATCGCGGAGGAGGACATGCCGCGGGTGTTCGACCGGTTCTACCGCGCCGACACGTCCCGGACGATGCCCGGCTCCGGGTTGGGGCTGGCGATCGTCCGGCAGGTGGCGGTGCGGCACGGCGGCGCGGTCTGGGCCGGCCGGGCGCCGGAAGGCGGCGCCCTGCTCGCGCTGCGGCTGCCCGGGCGCCGCCCGCACTACTGATCACCGGCTCGGGTACTCCGCGGGCAGCCGCCGGCTGCTCGTAGGCTCGGCGGAGGTCCGGTCGAACTGCTCGGGAACGGTGATGGCATGGCGAACGACACCCCCGAACCCGACGCCACGCCCACCGGGCCGGTGGAGGCGAGCGGGCAGGGCGGCGAGCCGAACCCGTGGGCGCGACCGGCCGGGTACCGCCCCGAGGACAGGCCGGCCGAGGAACGGGAAGGCGTCACGCCGTCCGGTCCGCCCACCCCGGCGGCGCAACCCCCGTTCGGCGCCCATCCGGGCGGCCCGGGTGGCTTCTGGCCGGGGCAGGCCCCCGGTTCCTTCGGCCCGGGTGACCGTCCCGGACCCTTTCCCACCACGCCCGTTCCGGCCTACGGATGGCCGCCGCGGGACTTCCGGCCCGCCCCGGCCCCGCCGCGCGGTCGGCGGACGATCGCCGGCGCGGCACTGGTGGCCCTCGTGGCGGCCGTCGTGGGCGGAGGGGTGGGCGGCGCCGTGGGCTACTCGTTCGCCGACCGGAGCGGTTCGGCGGGCGTGCTGAGCGCACCCCTGCCCGAGGTCGACGAGGCGGCGGCGCCGCTGACCGCCGTGGAGGCCGTCGCGGAGCGCGTACTGCCGAGCGTGGTGCAGCTGCGCGTCACCGGGCCCGGGTCCGCCGGTGAGGGCTCGGGCATGGTGCTCAGCGCCGACGGGCTGTTGCTGACCAACAACCACGTCGTCGAGCCCGCCGCGGACGGCGGCTCGGTCGTCGCGGTGTTCCAGGACGGGTCGACCACCCCGGCGCGGATCATCGGCCGCGACCCGACGTCGGACCTCGCCGTGCTGCGGGCGCAGGGCGTCTCCGGGCTCACGCCGATCGAGCTGGGCAACTCCGACGCCGTGCGCGTGGGGCAACAGGTCGTGGCGATCGGCTCGCCGCTCGGGCTCGGCGGCTCGGTCACCACGGGCATCATCAGCGCCCTCGACCGCGCCGTGAGCGTCGGCGGCGAGCCGGGCGGCGGCGACGCGACCGTGCTCAACGCCCTCCAGACCGACGCCGCGATCAACCCGGGCAACTCCGGCGGGCCGCTGGTGGACATGCAGGGCCGCGTCGTCGGGATCAACTCGGCGATCGCCACCACGGGTGCGCAGGGCGGCTCGATCGGCGTCGGGTTCTCGATCCCCATCAACCAGGCGCGACGCACCGCGCAGGAGCTCGAGGCCACCGGACGGGCCACCCGCGCCGTTCTCGGCGTGCAGGTCGCCGTCGGGGCGCGGGAGCTCGACGGCGCCGTGCTCGGGCCGGTCACCCCGGGCGGCCCGGCCGACCGCGCCGGCCTGCGGGAGGGGCAGGTCGTCACCCGCGTCGACGACCGCATCATCTCGGGGGGCGACGAGCTCGTCGCGGCGATCCGGGAGAACGCACCCGGCGACCGGGTGACGCTGGTCGTCGACGGTCAGGAGGTTCAGGTGACGTTGGCGAGCGAGACGGGGTGATGGGCGCCGCCTGCGGTTGACGGCATCCCCGCAGGATGCTTCCGTTTTCGGACGTCCCGTCTGCGGTGCCCCGTGGCCCGGGACGTCGGGACCGCGTCGGCGCCGGCCCCCCTCCCAGCGCCGGCGTGGTCCCACCGCTCCTGGCCACCGGTACTCCGGTCCCCGCACCGGTCCCGATACGGTGACCACATGGAGATGGCGCCGCCCCAGATCGGTCGAGCACTCGTCGTCGTCGTCGACGACCGGGTGAGCCACGGCGAACACGAGGACGCCATCGGGCCACTGGTCACCGAGCTGCTCGAGGAAGCCCGGCTGGTGGTCGACGGCATCGTGGTGGTGCCAGGCGACCCGGTCGCCATCCGCAACGCGCTCAACACCGCCGTGATCGGCGGCGTCGACCTGGTCGTGACCGTGGGCGGCACCGGTGTGTCTCCGCGGGACGTCACCGCCGACGCCACCGCGGGCGTGCTCGACCGGCCGATCCCCGGCATCGCCGAGGCCATCCGTGCGTCCGGGCTCGCCGCGGGCGCCGTGGACGCAGGTCTGTCCCGCGGCCTGGTCGGGGTCTCGGGCAGCACGTTGGTGGTCAACCTCGCCTCGTCCCGGGCCGCGGTCCGCGACGGGATGGCCACGCTCACCCCGCTCGTCGCCCACGTGATCACGGAGCTGTCGGGGCTGAACTGAGGCCGCGAGTCACCCCTTCGGCGGGGCGTCCACGGCGTCGGGGTTCGTGGCGGCCGGGGTGATCGGGGCTCCGGTCTGCCCCGCGACGTCGGTGACGGAGCCGGGGACGATGCCCTCGCCCTCGCCCTCGGTGGCGGCCGGGCGTGGCTGGTCGAGTGCCTCGCCGACCTTCGTCCGCGCGCTGTCCAGCCGCTCGTGGAAGCGACCGCCGGTGGCCTGGTCGACCCGTGAGGTGGCTGCGTCCACCGCCCGGTCGGCCAGCTCGGCCGCCCGGTCCACGTAGCCGGGCGCCTTCTCCCGCGCCGCGCCGGACAGCTGCGCGGCCTTCTCACCCGCCTTGCCCGCGTACTCGAGCGCGGTGTCGGCGAGCTCCTTGGCCTTGTCGGTGAGTCCCACGCGCCCCATCGTGGCACCGGTGCAGGATGGAGGGGTGGACGAACTGCCGGATCGGGTGCGCCGCAGGCTGGACGAGGTGTTCGGCGACGTGTTGCCGTCCACCACCTCCGACGAGCGCGACGACCGTGACGAGCGCGGCTCGGCCACCGACGAGGAGCTGCTGGCGAACCGGCCACCGCACCACGACCGCGACTGACGTCAGTTCCGCTGCTGGGCCCGCAGCAGGTCGCGGATCTCGGCGAGCAGTTCCACGTCGGTGGGTTCCGCCGGGCCCGCCTCCTCGCCGCGCTTGCGCCGCTCCTTGAGGGAGTTGAGCGGCAGCACGATGAGGAAGTACACCACCGCGGCGACGATGAGGAAGTTCACCGCCGCGCTGATGACGGCCGCGACGTCGATGTAGGTGCTCTCCTTGCCCGCGACGAGCTGGATCCCGAAGCCCGGGCTGCTCGGCGGCGTGACCGCGTTGATCAGCGGCTGGAGGATGCTCTGGGTGAACGCCGTGACGATGGTGCTGAACGCCGCGCCGATCACCACCGCGACGGCGAGGTCGACGACATTGCCGCGGAGGATGAAGTCTTAGAAACCCTTGATCACGCTAGCGGAGCGTAACGGCCACCTGCTCGCTGAGTGAGGCCGCCGCGACGCGACTCGCCAGCCCGCGTGGCATCGCGACCATCACCAGCCGCCCGGCCGTGGTCGACTCGGCGGGCAGCACCGCGAGCACGACCGCATCGGCGGCGAGCACGACCGGCTCGTCGGCGCGGGCGCCGGGCGTGACGACGTCGACCCGACTGCCCGGCGTGAGGAGCCCGGCCACCCCGGCATCCGCGAGCCGGACGGGGACGGCCGCCGCGTCGGGGCCACCGGCCAGCGCGACCGCGGGCCCGGCGCCGGCCAGTCGGACGTCGGTGACGGGTTCGCCCGCCCGCGCGGCCCCGGCGAGCACCCGGCCCTCCGCGGCCGCGACCTCACGCAGGGCCCCGGCGGGCGCGAGGTCGGCGGGCCAGTCCCGGAGCGTGAGATCGGCAGCGGAGAGCGTGCTGCCCGCGGGGAGGTCGGCCGCGACGACCACGAGCGGGACACCACCGACCCCTGCGCCGGGCGCGAGCGCCAGTACGAGTGCGAGCGTGACCAGCCCGGCGGCGGCCACACGGCGCAGGAGGGCAACCCGGCGCCAGCCCGGAGTCGGCAGGAGACCTGCGAGGCGGTGGTGCAGGCGCGGGGCGAGGCGGTCGCTCATGGGGCGACGCTAGGACGGACCGCGCCCCCGTGACCGGCGTACCACGAACCTGTGGACAGCCGTGTGGGGATGTGGACAACTCCCGCGGGGCACCCGGACGGCGACGCACCCCGTTTCGCTGGATGCTCCCCGTCGACGGGGGCGTGCGCCGCGACGAGGTGCGTGAGCCGGAACGGGGTGCGTGGGTGGCGGTCGGCCGGTGCTACGCCCGGCGTGTGCCCCGTGTCAGGACGCTGCGGCCGCGGGCGCGCTGGACGGGGTGCTGCTCGAGCTGCTGCTCGACGAGCTGTCCTTGGTGCTGCTGCTGCTCGACGACTCGCTCTTCGCGGACTCGCTCTTCGACTCGGCCTTGGCGACGGTGCTGCCCGCGCCCGAACGGCTGTCGGTGCGGTAGAAGCCGCTGCCCTTGAACACGATCCCCACCGAGGAGAAGACCTTCCGCACGCCGCCGGAGCACGCGGGGCACTCGGTCAGCGACGCCTCGGAGAAGGACTGCACTGCCTCGAACCGGTGGTCGCAGGCGGTGCAGGCGTACTGGTAGGTCGGCACGTGTCCCTCCGGACTGCAAGTTTCGAGGAGAGTGCCCGAGGGTTCTGGCACTCGAACTCACTGAGTGCCAGCATAACCCGCCGCGGTCGTCAGTTGTTCCCCAGCGCAGTGACGCCCGCCTCGGGGAGCAGCGCCGCGGTGACGGGACGGTCGTGCGGCTCCACCGGCACGGCGTCGAGCAGCTCCTCGTCGTTGAGCAGCACCACGAGCGGAACGTCCCGGGCCACCGACGGCAGCGTCCGGTCGTAGTAGCCCCCGCCCCGGCCGAGGCGGCCGCCCGCCCGGTCGGCCGCGAGCGCGGGGACGAGCACCAGCCGGGCGCGCTCGATCGCGGCCGTCCCGAGGCGGGGCGCGGTCGGCTCGCGCAGCCCGAGCGGCCCGGCGGCCAGCGAGTCCCGGCCGGTGTAGGGCGCCCAGTCCAGTGGCCCGGGCCGCGCCGGCACCACCGGCAGCAGCACTTCGTGGCCGGCCGCGCGCAGGGCGTCGACCAGATCGGGAGAGCCGGGTTCGGTCCCGACCGGCAGGTACGCGCAGATCGGGCCGCCCGTCTCCGCGGCCAGCCGCACGGCCGCGACCGTCAGCGCCGCCGCCCGCTGCGCGCGCACGGCGGGGGACAGGGCTCGGCGCGCCGCCAGGAGAAGCGGCCGGAGGCGGGCCTTCGCCGCCGCGGTGTCCTCCGGCCCGGTCGTGTCGGCGCGTCCCATCACGCGCCAACGCTACTGTCGCCGATAGGCTCGCTGACCATGAGTGAGCCTGTGAACGACCCCACGGCACGGAGTGGTCCGCCGTTCCGCTCGGCCGTCGTGCCGGCCGCAGGCCTGGGCACCCGCTTCCTCCCCACGACCAAGACGGTTCCCAAGGAGTTGCTGCCCGTCCTCGACACGCCGGGCATCGAGCTCGTCGCGGCCGAGGCGGCCGAGGCGGGGGCCGAGCAGCTGCTCATCGTCACCTCGCCGGGCAAGGACGCCGTGGCCGCCCACTTCGCCGACTCCTCGGAGCTGGAGAAGGAGCTGCAGTCCCGCGGCAAGGACGACCTGGTGGCGAAGGTGCGCAGGGCGCACGAGCTGATCGACGTCCGCACGGTCACGCAGGACGAGGCGAAGGGCCTCGGGCACGCGGTCGGCTGCGCGCGGGAGGCGATCGGACCCGACGAGGAGGCCTTCGCGGTCCTGCTGCCCGACGACCTCGTGCTGCCCACCGGGGTGCTCGCGACGATGGCCGAGGTACGCAGGCGCCACGGCGGCAGCGTGCTGTGCGCGTTCGACGTCCCGCGCGGGGAGATCGCCGCGTACGGGGTCTTCGAGGTCACCGACACCGACGACGAGGACGTCAAGCGCGTCCACGGCATGGTCGAGAAGCCCGCCCCCGACGAGGCCCCGTCGACGCTCGCCGCCGCCGGCCGCTACCTGCTCGACCGCGCGATCTTCGACGCCCTGGACCGGATCACCCCCGGCGCGGGCGGGGAGCTGCAGCTCACCGACGCGGTCGCGCTGCTGATCGAGGAGGGCCATCCCGTCCACGTGGTGGTGCACCGCGGCGGCCGACACGACCTCGGCAATCCCGGCGGCTACGTCCGCGCGTTCGTCGACTTCGCGCTGGAGGACCCGAACTACGGGCCCGACCTGCGCGAGTGGCTGGCCTCCCGCCTGAACGGCTGACCCCGGTGCGATCGGTCGACGAGCAGCTCGAGCGGGTGCTGGCCACCGCGGTGAAGCCCGCCCCGGTGCGGGTGGCGATCTCCGAGGCCCACGGCCTGCGGTGCGCCGAGGAGATAGTGGCGTCCCGGCCGCTGCCGGGGTTCGACCAGGCGGCGATCGACGGCTATGCCGTGCGCAGCGTCGATCTGGCGGGCGCGGCCCCCGACGACCCGGTCACGATCCCCGTGGTCGGGGAGATCCCGACCGGGTCGCGCCAGCCGCTGCGGCTGCAGCCGGGGCAGGCCGTGCGGGTCACCGCGGGTGCACCGCTGCCGACGCTCGCCGACGCGGTCGTCCCGGTCGGGTTCACCGACGGCGGGACGGCCCGCCTCGCCGTGCACCGCGCGGTGCCGTCGGCGTCGTTCGTCCGCCGGATCGGTGAGGACGTGCAGCCGGGCGACGTCGCCGTGCGGCGGGACACCGTGATCGGCTCGGCCCAGGTGGCGCTGCTCGCCGCGGCAGGCCGCGACAAGGTGCTCGTGCACCCGAAGCCCAGGGTGTCGGTGATCTCGGTGGGCGACGAGCTCGTCGACCTGGCCCGCACGCCGGGCGCAGGCCAGGTGGCCGACATCTGCTCGCACGCGCTCACCGCCGCCGCCCGGGAGGCGGGCGCGGAGACGTCCCGGGCCGGGCTCGTGCGCGGTGACGCGCGCGAGGTCAGCGCCGCACTGCAGGACCGGCTCCCGTTCAGCGACGTCATCGTGGTCTGCGGGGCCGTCGGCGGGAACGCGGGCGCCGAGGTGCACGCCGCCCTCGCCGGGCTCGGCGACATCGACGCCACCCGCGTCGCCATGCACCCCGGATCAAGCCAGGCGTTCGGCAGGCTCGGCCCGGACGGGGTCCCCACCTTCCTGTTCCCGTCCACCCCCGCCACGGCGCTGCTGCTGTTCGAGGTGCTGGTCCGGCCGCTGGTCCGGCTGGCGCTCGGTCGCACCGACCCCTACCGGCGCACCCTGACCGCCCGGCTGACGTCCCCGATCACCTCGGTCCCAGGTCGGCGCGGGTACCTGCGCGGGCGCTTGCTGCGCGAGCAGGCCACCGGCGACTACCTCGTGCAGCCGCTCGGCACCTCCGGCACCCACCTGCTGTCGTCGCTCACCGAGGCGAACGCGCTGATCGTCGTGCCGGAGGACGCCACCGAGGTGGGCGTCGACGAGCCGGTGAACGTGGCCTTCCTGCCCGCGCCGGCCTGACCGCCGATGGCACACGCATACCCGGGGCGCGTCTCCGGGCGGCATCCGGGCTGGCCTGCCCACCTCGGGCCGCTGCAGGTCCGGGCCGGCCGGGTGGCGGTGCGGCCGGTGTGGCTGCGTGACGGCAGGGCGTGGTCGGAGATCCGGATCCGGGACGAACGCCACCTCGCGTCGTGGGAGCCGACCATGCCGGGGGGCTGGGAGCAGCGCCACGCGACCGGCGAGTGGCCCGCCCGCTGGCTGCAGCTGCGGGCGGCCGCGCGGCGCGGGGCGGCGCTGCCGTTCGCGGTGACGCTGGACGGGCGGTTCGTCGGGCACGTCATGGTCGGCAACGTCGTGCGCGAACCGCTGCTGTCGGCCTACGTCGGGTACTGGGTCGACTCGCGGGTGACGGGCGGAGGAGTGATCACGGCGGCCGTCGCGCTCGTCGTGGACCACTGCTTCGGCCGGGCCGGGCTGCACCGCGTCGAGGCCACGGTGCGGCCGGAGAACGCCGCGAGCCTGCGGGTGCTGGCGAAGCTCGGGTTCCGGGAGGAGGGCCTGTTCCGGCGCTACCTCGACGTCGACGGGGCCTGGCGGGACCACTACTGCTTCGCGCTCACGGCCGAGGAGACCGGCCCCGGCGGGCTGACCGGCAGGCTCGTCGCCGCCGGCCGCGCGGAACGCCCGCCTGCGCACGAGTGAACGTGTGACGTGACGGCGCGTCGCTGCCCGGATCGCCCCGAATCGCTCATTACCGTGGGGGAGCGGACACGATCTTGGCGGGGGCGACGGGATCGTGCCCGAACTGCGCCGTGGGGAGGAGGCAGCCGTGCCGAGCTCGTTGATCTTCGCGAGCCTGGTGGTGTTGTGGCTGCTCATCCTCGTTCCCGCGGTCGCGCGGCGCAGGCAGGAGGTGGCGCGGCCGAGCGTGGCCGCCCTCTCCGGGCGGGTACTCGAGCGACCGCGGCAGCGCCGGGATCCGGGGCTGGACTGCGATCCGGAGACGGGCCGCGAACTGGAGGTGGACGTGAGGGACGACGGGACCCGCGCCGAGGGGCGCAGGCGCGGTGACGACCGCGACGACCGGAGGACCGACCCGGTGTCGGAGGAGCGCGCGTGGGAGCGCCCGCCGCCCCGCTACCGGCCTGGCCGCGGTGGCTTCGACCCGGAGGCCGCAGCGCTCGCCGCCCGCGCCCGCTACGCGTTCCGGCAGCGGGTCGTGCTCGCGATGCTCGTCGTCGCCGTGCTCACCGGTGTGATCGCGGCCGTCGCCGTGCCCGGGATGTGGTGGCCGCACGCCGCGGTCGACCTCGTCCTCGTCGGCTACCTCGTCTACCTGCGCCGGCAGGTCCGGCTGGAGGAGTCGATCCGGGAGCGCCGCGCCGCCCGGATGGCCGGCACCCGCAGGCCGTCGGCCGCCGACGACCCGGAGCTCGACGCGTGGGCGCGCCGCGGCCGTGAGGTGACCCGCCGCCGGGCCGCCGAGCCGGACCTCGACGACGAATACGACGGGTACGACGAGCGGGACGAGGACCTGCCCGAAGACCTCGCCGACGACTCCGACCGCGACGACGGGCCCGCCGACGACCTCCTGGCCGAGCGGCCCGAGCGCGTCCGCGGGACGGGGCAGCCGCTGCGCTCGGCGGGCGAGCGCGACGCCGCGGGCGACCCCACCGAGGGCGAGCCCGCACTGCCCCGCCTGCGCCCCGCCCCGCCCCCGCCGCTCCCGGCCGGGACGGCACTGGTCGAGGCCGACGAGGACGACCCTGAGCTGCACGGACTCGACGTCCCCGCCCGCAGGGGGTACCGCCGCGCAGCGGGCGAATGAGCGGCTGCTAAGGTTCATCCCGCCCGACGGGAACGCCGGGCACCGGGGCTGTGGCGCAGTTGGTAGCGCGACTCGTTCGCATCGAGTAGGTCAGGGGTTCGATTCCCCTCAGCTCCACTCGCTCTTGGGCGAGGTGCGCTCGCGGAGTGCGCTCGCCGGTCTCGCTCGTTGCTTCTCCTGGGGGTGCAACCCCCAGACCCCGCCCGGCGGGGCTTCGCCCCCCGGACCCCCCGGCCTGTGGTTGCGTTGGTGCGCGCCGTGCTGGCGGGGTGGGCTCGCCGGTCTCGCTCGTTGCTTCTCCTGGGGGTGCAACCCCCAGACCCCGCCCGGCGGGGCTTCGCCCCCCGGACCCCCCGGCCTGTGGTTGCGTTGGTGTGGTTTGCATGCGGGCCGTCAGGGCCACGCGCTGGGGGCCGCACCACGCCGCGGGCGAGCGGCAGCAAGGTGGCCTTGCTGCCGTCCGGTGGCAGCATTGTCACCTTGCTGACATCAGGACGGCGGCGGACCCGGCGCCCATGACAGTGTCATGCGTCGGCCGCCCGCCGTGTCACGCCGGCCGATGACGCCGGGGACTGGGGCGGCGCCCCTCCGCTCGCGAGGATCGAGCCATGACGATCACGATGAGCAGGGGTGCGAGCCGCGGCGCGGTCGTCGTCGCGGCGGCCGCGGCGATCGCGGTCACGGGGTGCGCGCTCCCCGCCTCCGCGGACGGCCCCGCCCCACCCCTCGCCTGGGAGGAGTGCGGGACCGGGTTCGACTGCGCGACGGTGCCGGTGCCGGTCGACCACGCCGAGCCCGACGGCGCCCGCCTCGACCTGGGGCTGGTGCGCCACTCCGCGACCGACCCGGAACGCCGGCTCGGCACGCTGCTCGTCAACCCGGGCGGCCCCGGCGCGCCCGCCGACACCATGGTGCGCACCATCGGCACGCCGGCCAGCCTGTTCGGCCCGGAGCTGGAGGCCCGGTACGACATCGTCGGGATGGATCCCCGCGGCGTCGGCGCGAGTGACCAGGTGCAGTGCCTGACCGACGCCGAACGCGAGGCCAACCTCGCGCTCGACCTCGATCCGACCCTGTCCGGCGGCCTGCCGCTGCCGCAACTGCGCGCCGAGGCCCGGGAGCTGGCCATCGGCTGCGCCGAGGCGGTCGACCCGGCCCTGCTCGGGCAGCTGTCCACCGCCGAGGTGGCCCGGGACATGGACCTCGTCCGCGCCGCGCTGGGGGAGGAGCGCATCAGCTACCTCGGGCTGTCCTACGGCACGCTGCTCGGGGCCACCTACGCGACGATGTTCCCGGAGCGGGTGCAGCACATGGTGCTCGACGAACCGGTCCACCCGGTGCGCTGGCAGGAGGACCCCCTGGCCGCGACGGTGGATCAGGTCGTGAGCGCCGAGGCCCTGCTCGACCGCTACTTCGCAACGTGCGCGACGGAGGGTCCCGCCTGCCCGTTCGGGGCCGGGCGGCCCGCGGAGGCGTTCGACGCGCTGGTCGAGCGGCTGGAGGCGCAGCCACTGGCGGTGGCCGCCACGCCCGCGACCCCGGAGGGCCGGGTGGACGGTGCCACCGCGCTGCTCGCCGCCCGCACGGCGGTGTTCGACCGCAGGCTGTGGCCGGTGCTCACGGCCGGGCTCGTCGCGGCGGAGCAGGGGGACGGCTCGGTGCTGTACGCGCTGTCGGCGGCCCTGCTGCGCCACCTCGACGGCAGCCCGAACGCTTTCGCCGAGTCGAACATGGCGGTCAACTGCCTCGACCGGGCCGTCCCGGCCGACCCCGCCGCCCACGACCGCAATGCCGAGCGGCTTCGCGAGCTGGCGCCCCGGTTCGGGACGATCTCCGGCTACGTCACGCTGACCTGCACCGAGTGGCCGGTCGCCAACCCCAACCGGTTCACCGGTCCGCTGACGGGGGCGGGCGCCCCGCCGATCCTCGTGATCGGTGGCCGCGAGGACTCCCAGACGCCGTACTCGTGGGCCGAGGCGATGGCCGACGTCCTCGAGACGGGTGTGCTGCTCACCCGCGACGGTGTCGGCCACGGGTCGTACCGGACGAGCGGCCCGTGCGTCGACGAGGCCGTGGAGCGCTACCTGACCACCGGCGAGGCCCCGGAGCCGGGCACGGTCTGCCCTCAGGAGCCCGCCGCGACCGCGTCCCCCGCCGCCCTCGGCAAGTAGGGCGAGCGGGCGGGGCCGGGGCGCTCAGGGCAGCGGCGCCTCGGCCTCGGCGATGCTGGTCGGGGGCACGAGCCCGGCGTCGCCGGGTTGCAGCACCACCATGACGAAACGGACCGGGCCGTCGCCCTCGCCGCTGTAGCGGTGCGGGGCGTGCGCCTGGAACATCACCGTGTCACCCGCGTCGAGGCGCTGCTCGACGCCGCCGACCCGCAGCCCGAGCCGGCCGGACAGCACGGACAGCACCTCCTGCGTGCCGATCGGGTGGGCCTCGCCGTCGAACCCGTCGCCGGGCTGCAGCGTCCAGTCCCACAGTTCGACCACATCGGGCGGGTCGGTGCCGATCCGGAACACGGCGTTGCTGCCCGCCGCGCTGCTCCACAGCCGGGCGGCCTCGTCCGCCCGCCGGACGACCACCCGCGGCTGCGCGTCCCCGTCGACCAGGGACGCGACGCCGACGCGCAGCGCGGCCGCCAGGCCCACGAGCGTGGCGATGCTCGGGTTGCCGCGCGCGGTCTCGATCTGGATCACGGTGCCGCGGCTCACGCCGGCGGCTGCCGCGAGGGCGTCGATCGTCATGCGCCGCTGCTGGCGCAGCGCGCGCACATTGCGCCCCACGGCGGTGGCGACGTCCTCCGGCGACTGCATGTGGACCAGTGTGCCGTACTTCAGCGGATACTTGGTTGTACTCCTCGCTCAGTTCCGGTTACCGTCCATCGTACTGTTCTTCCCAGTACGGTCTACTGAACGAGGCGTCATGTCCGTCCCCTTCGCGCTGTCGTCGGCGCTCACCTACGGGATCGCCGATTTCGCCGGTGGCCTGGCCGCGCGCCGGGCGCCGGTGCTCGTCGTCACCGCCGTCGCGCAGAGCGCGGGCCTGGTAGCGCTGTTGCCCGCGGTGTGGCTGCTGGGAGGCACCCCGTCGGTCGCGGCGCTGGGGTTCGGCGCGCTCGCGGGGATCGCCGGCGCCACCGGCCTGCTGCTGTACTTCCGGGGGCTCGCGGTCGGGCCGATGGGCGTGGTCGCGCCGCTGTCGGCCGTGGTCGGGGCGGGGCTGCCGCTGGCGGTCGGCTGGCTCGGCGGGGAGCGTCCCGGCACGGTCACGCTGGCCGCGATCGCCGTCGCGCTCGGCGCGATCCTGCTCGCCACGGCGGGCACCAGGGGTGACACCGCCGCGAGCACAGGCCTGCTGCTCGGGCTGGGGTCCGGCGTCGGGTTCGGGCTGTTCTTCGTCGGGCTGGACGCCACGCCGTCCGAGTCCGGGCTGTGGCCGTTGGTGGCCGGGCGGGTCGTCTCGGTGAGCCTGCTCCTCACACTGGTGCTCGTGCACCGGGCGCGCACGCCCGTGCCCGTCGGGGCGACGCCGTCGGGCGCGCCTGCCCGGGCGCCGCTCCCGGTGCGGCTGATGGTCGTGAGCGGCGTGTTCGACACGCTGGCCAACGTGCTGTTCCTGGTGGCCACCCGCCTCGGCGCGCTCGGCGTCAGCGCCGTGGTGGTGTCGCTCTACCCGGTGGTCGTCGTGCTGCTGGCGCGGGTGGTGCTGCGCGAGCGGCTGACGGGGACGCAGCTGGTCAGCGCCGGTCTCGCACTCGGCGCGAGCGTGCTGCTCTCGGCGACCGGCTGACCCGTCGCCTCCTGCCAGACGGGCGCCCCAAGACGGGCAACCCCGGACAGGCGCCACTACTGCCGCCAGGACGGCAGCCACAGCTGGGTGTCCCACATCTCCGCGGTGATCGGCTCGCCGACGAGGATCGGCCACAGCCACACGAAGTTCGCGACGACCGCGCCCACCCACAGCCCGACGACGAGCAGCCCGGTCTGGCGCCGCTCCCGCGAGGCGCCCGCCCGGCCGAGGGTCTCGCCGAGCAGCAGCGTGACCGCCAGCACCAGGAACGGCGCGACCGGCGTCATGTAGAAGAAGTACATCTGCCGGTCGATGTTGGCGAACCACGGCAGGATGCCCGCGCCGTAGCCGACGAGCACGGCCGCGTAGCGCCAGTCGAAGCCGGCGAGGGTGCGCCACAGCGCGAACGCCAGCACGCCGATGGCGGGCCACCACAGCGCGGGGGTGCCGACCAGCATCACGGCGCTCACGCAGCTCGCGGCCCCGCAGCCCGTGACGTGCTCGCCCGAGGCGTAGTAGTAGAGCATCGGCCGCAGGCCCATCGGCCAGGTCCACGGCTTCGACTCCCAGGGGTGCACGCCGCTGGACTCGGTGGTGAGCCCGGAGTGGAACGCCAGGACCTTGCTGCTGTAGTACCAGAGCGAGCGCAGCGCGTCGGGCACGAACGACCACGGCCCGCCGGTGCCGATCTCGTCCCCCACGACGTACCGGTCGGTGGCCGTCTCGCTCGCGAACCACCCCCACCACGCGGCCAGGTAGGCGAGCACCGGCACCAGCGCCAGCGCCCAGAGGGCGGGCCCGAGGTCACGCCGGATCGTGCCCAGCCACGGCCGCTCCACGCCGGCCGCTCGGCGCGCCGTGACGTCCCAGAGCACCGCGAGCACCGCGAACGCGGCCAGCCAGTACGCCCCCGACCACTTCACGGCACACCCGAGCCCGAGCAGCACCCCGGTGGCCAGGCGCCACCACCGCACGCCCAGCCGCGGCCCGTACGGCGAGTCGCCGATCCGGCCCTCGGCCACCACGAGCGCCATGCGCGCGCGCACGTCGTCGCGGTCGCGCACCAGCGTGACGAACGCGGCCAGCACGAACAGGGCCGAGAACGCGTCGAGCATCCCCATCCGGGACTGCACGTGCGACAGGCCGTCGCAGATCAGCAGCACCCCGGCGAGCCCGCCGAGCAGGGTGGACCGCGTGAGCCGCCGGGCGACGCGGACGATCAGCAGCACCGCCAGCGTGCCCGCGAGCGCCGCCGCGGCCCGCCACCCGAACCCGTCGTAGCCGAAGACGAGCTGGCCCAGCGCGATGAGCTGCTTGCCCAGCGGCGGGTGGACCACGAGCTCGAAGCCGGGATTGTCCGCCACCCCGCCGTTGCGCAGGATCTGCCAGGCCTGCGGCACGTAGTGCTTCTCGTCGAAGACCGGCGTGCCGCCGTCGGTGGGGTGCCCGAGGCCGGTGAACCGCACCACGGCGGCGACCAGCGCCAGCACGATCGCCACCAGCCAGCCGCGCAGCCGGTCGGTGGGCGGCGGCGGGCCGAGCAGGGCCGTGCGGTCGCCCGGACGGGCCGTCGGCGCCGGCCCGTCGCCGAGCGGAGCGTTGCCCTGCAGCGGGACGTCAGGGGTGGCCGTGCGGCGTCGGAAGCGCTCGACGGTGCGGGTGGCCACACCCCTGATCGTAGGCTGCGGGGCATGGCAGGCGAGACGGTAGACGGCCGACTGGTGCTCGCGGCGACGCCGCTCGGCGACGCGCGCGACGCCTCGGCGCGCCTGGCCGACGCGCTGGCCACGGCCGATGTGGTGGCCGCCGAGGACACCCGGCGGCTGCGGTCGCTGGCCGCGGCGCTCGGCGTCACCGTGACCGGCAAGGTCATCAGCCACTACGACGCGGTGGAGGCCGCGCGGCTGCCGGGGCTGCTCGACGACGTCCGCGCCGGGCGCACCGTGCTCGTCGTCAGCGACGCCGGGATGCCGGCGGTGTCGGACCCCGGCTACCGGCTCGTGGCGGCCGCGGCGGCCGAGGACCTCCCGGTCACGTGCCTGCCCGGGCCGTCCGCGGTGACGACGGCGCTGGTGCTGTCCGGCCTGCCCTGCGAGCGGTTCTGCTTCGAGGGGTTCGCCCCGCGGCGGGGGGGTGAGCGTCGGCGCTGGCTCGGGGCGCTGGTGGCCGAGCCGCGGGCCGCGGTGTTCTTCGAGTCGCCGCACCGGCTGGCCGACACGCTCGCCGACGCCGTCGCGGTGCTCGGCGCCGAGCGTCCGGCCGCGGTGTGCCGGGAGCTCACGAAGACGCACGAGGAGGTGCTCCGCGGCACGCTCGGCGAGCTCGCCGCCTGGGCGGCCGAGGGGCCGGTCCGCGGGGAGATCACCGTGGTGCTCGCGGGGGCCGGGCCCACCGCGGCGCCCGCCGTCGAGACGCTGGTGGGCGCGGTGCGCGAGCGGGTGGCCGACGGGGAGCGGCTCAAGGACGCGGTGGCCGTGGTGGCCGAGGCCGCCGGGGTGCCGAAGCGGGAGCTCTACGCGGCGGCGGTCCGGAAGGGCTGATCCTCAGCCGCGTTCCGACGCCCGTCAGTTCCCGGCCGACGGAGCCGGTGCGGCCGCCGGCCGCCGGCCGCGCACCCACGACGCCACCGGCTCGACCAGCCGCGCGCCCACCGGGCCGATCACGGCCATGAGCAGCACGTACGTCGTCGCGAGGGCGGCCAACCTGTCGTCCACCATGGTGTTGCCCACCGCGAGACCCGCGATGACGATGGAGAACTCCCCGCGCGCCACCAGCGCCGCGCCGGCACGGGCGCGGCCGAGCGGGCCGATGCCCACCCGCCGCGCCGCCCACCAGCCGGTGGCCACCTTCGTGAGCGTGGTGGCCACCGCCAGCACCACTGCCCAGCCGAGGACCGGCGGGATCGACGCCGGGTCGGTGTTCAGCCCGAACACCACGAAGAACACCGCGGCGAACAGGTCGCGCAGCGGTTCCAGGAGCTTGGTGGCGTTCTCGGCGGTGGACCCGGAGATCGCGATGCCGAGCAGGAACGCGCCGACCGCGGCCGACACCTGCATCGCGGAGGCGAAACCCGCCACCAGCAGCGCCAACCCGAGCACCTTGAGCAGGAACACCTCGCGGTCGGGCGAGTCGACGAGCGCGGAGACGAACCGCCCGTAGCGCAGCGCCACCACCAGCACGACCGCGAGCACGGCCACCGAGATCCCCAACGCGGTGAGCCCGCCCAGGAGGGTCACCCCGACCAGCACGGCGGTGAGGATCGGCAGGTAGAGCGCCATCACGAGGTCCTCGAACACGAGGATCGACAGCACGACCGGGGTCTCGCGGTTACCGAGCCTGCCCAGGTCGCCGAGGACCTTCGCGATGATCCCGGAGGAGGAGATGTAGGTGACCCCACCCATCACGAGCGCGCCGACCGGGCCCCACCCGAGGATCAGAGCCACCGCCGCGCCGGGGGCGGCGTTGAGCACGATGTCGAGGATCCCGGCCGTCCACGAGCGGCGCATCCCGTCCATCAGCTCGGTGGCGGAGTACTCCAGGCCGAGCAGCAGGAGCAGCAGGACGACGCCGACCTCGCCCGCGAGGTCGGTGAAGCCCTCGATGCCGTGCAGCGGGATGACCCCGCCGGTGCCGAAGAACAGTCCGCCGAGCAGGTACAGCGGGATGGGGGACAGGCCGATCTTCCCGGCGAGGCGGCCCAGCAGGCCCAGGCCGAAGAAGACGGCCCCGAGCTCGATCAGTTCCAGCGCGGTGTGCTCCACGCGGGATCAGCCCCGCTTGAGGATCTTGACAGCGTTGTCGAGCCCCTCCGACGTGCCGACGGTGACCATGAGGTCGCCCGCGGTCAGGGTGAAGTCCGGCGTCGGGCTCGGGTGCACCTGACCCGCGCGGGTCACGGCGACGACGGAGACGCCGGTGCGGGTGCGCAGGGCGGTGTCGCCGAGCGTGCGGCCGTCGAACGGGGACCCGGCGCCGACCGGCAGCTGGCGGGTGTGGATCCCCGGCAGCTCGCGGTGCTCCTCGGTGAGCTGGGCGACGAGCTGGGGTGCCCCGAGCAGGTTCGCCAGCGCGCCCGCCTCCTCGGCGGTGAGCGGCAGCTCGGCGAGGCACGCGTCCGGGTCGTCGGACTTGGAGACGATCAGTTCGATCTTCCCGTCCCGATGCGTGACCACGCCGATGCGGCGCCCACCCCGAAGCGCGAAGTCCTTGCGCACGCCGATCCCGGGCAGGGGCGTGACCTCCACATTCACGCCACCCACGGTAGTCGAACCCCGGCGGGGCTCAGGCGCGGCCGAACAGGCGTGGCCACTCGATCGCCGGGCAGCGGTCCATGACCATCGCGAGCCCGGCGTCCCGGACCCGACCCGCGGCGGCTTCGTCGACCACCCCGAGCTGGAACCACACCCCCGCCGTCGCGCCTGCGGCCAGTGCCTGGTCGGCGATCCCGCCCGCCCGGCGGGAGTTGACGAAGACGTCGACGACGTCGACGGGGAACGGGACGTCGGCGAGGCGCGCGTACCCGGGCTCGCCGTGCACCGTCTCGGCGCGCGGATGGACGGGCACGATCCGCTTGCCGATCGACTGCAGGAAGCGCGCCACGCCGTAGGCGGCCCGGGCCCGGTTGGTGGACAGCCCGACCACGGCCCAGGTGGTGGTGTCGGCGAGCAGGGTGCGCACGGTCCCGTCGTCGGTCACGCCCCGATCCTGCTCCACGTTCGCGATCCGCGCCCGCGATCGGAGGTGCCCCGCTACCCTTCCCACATGCGGGTCCTCATGCTCGACGCCCCCCAGTCGATGCTCGATGAGCGCCGCCGCCTGGGCCAGGACGTCCGGGACGAGATGTGGGACGGGGTGCTGCACATGGTTCCGCCGCCGAGCGATGCGCACCAGGAGTTCGCCATCAGGTTCCTGTTCGTGATCGTCCCGATCGCGGAAGGTCGCGGCCTGCTTGCGCGATACGAGACGGGCCTGTTCCGTGCGGACAAGGACTACCGAGTGCCCGACCAGCTGTACTGCCGCCCGGAGCAGCGCAGCGATCGCGGCGCGGAGGGCGCTGAACTCGTCGTCGAGATCCGTTCGCCGGGCGACGAGACCTACGACAAGATCGACTTTTACAGCCGGGTCGGCGTCCGCGAGATGGTCGTCGTGCATCCGCACGACCGGCGCGTCGAGCTGTTCCGCGCCCTCGGCGGCCGGCTCGTTCCCGTCCAGCCCGGACCGGACGGCTCGCTCGCCTCCGAGGTCCTGGGGATCAGCCTCTGCACGGTCGAGGGCACGCTCCGCGTCACCTGGGCCGACGGCACCGCCGACATCTGAGCCGTCGAAACTCGCCTGCGCCCGGGGAATACGCTGGGCCGCATGAGTTCCCACGTGCTGACCGCCGTGGCCTGGCCCTACGCCAACGGTCCGCGGCACATCGGTCACGTCTCCGGCATCGGCGTGCCCTCCGACGTGTTCTCGCGCTACCAGCGGATGGTCGGCAACCGGGTGCTCATGGTCTCCGGCAGCGACGAGCACGGCACCCCGATCCTGGTGCAGGCCGAGAAGGAGGGCCTCACCCCGCAGCAGACGGTGGACAAGTACCACCGGGTGATCGCCGAGGGGATGCAGGGCCTCGGGGTCACCTACGACCTCTACACGCGCACCACCACCGGTAACCACACCGACGTCGTGCAGCAGATCTTCCTGGCGCTGCACCGCAACGGGTACGTGATCCCGAAGACCACCACCGGGGCGATCAGCCCGTCCACCGGCCGCACCCTGCCCGACCGCTACGTCGAGGGCACGTGCCCGATCTGCGGGTACGACGGCGCACGCGGTGACCAGTGCGACAACTGCGGCAACCAGCTCGACGCCGCCGACCTGATCAACCCGCGCTCGCGGATCAACGGCGAGGTGCCGAAGTTCGTCGAGACCGAGCACCTGTTCCTCGACCTGCCCGCGTTCACCGAGTCGCTCGGTAAGTGGCTGTCCACGAAGACCGGCTGGCGGCCCAACGTCCTCAACTTCACGAAGAACCTCGTCGACGACATGCGGCCGCGCCCGATCACGCGCGACCTGGACTGGGGCGTCACGATCCCGCTCGACGGCTGGCGCGACCAGCCGCTGAAGAAGTTCTACGTGTGGTTCGACGCGGTGATCGGCTACTTCTCGGCCAGCGTGGAGTGGGCGCGGCGCACCGGCGACGCCGATGCGTGGAAGGCGTGGTGGAACGACCCGGACGCCGAGCACGTCTATTTCATGGGCAAGGACAACATCACCTTCCACGCCCAGATCTGGCCGGCGCTGCTGCTCGGGCACAACGGGCAGGGCGACCGCGGCGGCGCGCCCGGCCGGTACGGCGACCTGGACCTGCCCACGGAGATCGCCTCGAGCGAGTTCCTCACGATGAGCGGCTCGAAGTTCTCCACCTCCCGCGGCACGGTGATCTATCTGCACGACTTCCTGCGCGAGTACGGCGCCGACAGCCTGCGGTACTTCATCTCGGCGGCCGGACCGGAGACCCAGGACGTCGACTTCACCTGGGACGAGTTCGTGCGCCGCGTGAACTTCGAGCTGGCCAACGAGTGGGGCAACCTCGTCAACCGCGCGATCTCGATGGCGCACAAGAACAACGGGGCCGTCCCGGCGCCCACCACGCCGCACGCGGCCGACGCCGAGCTGCTCGCGCTCTCGAGGGCGGCGTTCGACAGCGTCGGTGCGCACCTGGCCCGGTCGCGGTTCCGGGCCGGCCTCGCGGAGGCGATGCGCGTCGTCTCGGCGGCCAACCGGTACCTGTCGGACCAGGAGCCGTGGAAGCTGAAGGACGACCCCGGCCGCCGCGACGCCGTGCTGCACACCGCGCTGCAGGTGGTGCAGGACGCCAACACGCTGCTCACGCCGTTCCTGCCGCACGCGGCGCAGCAGGTGCACGAGGCGATGGGAGGCACCGGGGTGTGGGCGTCACAGCCCGAGCTGCACGACGTTCCGGACCTCGACATCCCGGGCCGGATCAACCCGATCCTCACGGGCGACTACACGCGCGAGGCGGCGCGCTGGGAGTCCACGCCGATCGAGGTGGGTCGCCCGCTGGCGAAGCCCACGCCGATCTTCCGCAAGCTCGACCCCGAGCTCGGCGAGACCGGGCCCGAGTGGGCGCCGATCGAGCGGCCGTGAGTGCAAAACGTCGCCCTGGCGTCGGTTTGCACTCACGACCGCCGGAGGCGGGAGCATGAGCGGTGCGCACGGGCGGCGGGAGCGGCCGGAACCACCCGAGCCGCTCCCCGTCCCCACCGTCGACGCGCACACGCACCTCGACGCGTGCGGCTGCGAGACCGCCGACGACGTCGCCGCGGCGATGGACCGGGCCGCAGCCGTCGGCGTCACCCGAGCCGTCACGATCGCCGACGACCTCGCGGCCGCCCGCTGGGCCGTCCGAGCGGCGCAATGGGACGATCGGGTGGCCGCAGCGGTCGCGCTGCACCCCACCCGGACGGCCGCGCTCACCGAGGACGACCACGCCGAGATCGAGCGGCTGGCCCGTGACCCGCGCGTGGTGGCGGTGGGGGAGACCGGCCTGGACTACTACTGGGACTACGCACCCCCGCCTGCGCAGCAGGAGTCGTTCCGGCGGCACATCGACCTCGCCAAGCGGATCGGCAAACCGCTGATGATCCACGACCGCGACGCCCACGACGACGTCCTGCGCGTCCTGCGGGAGGAGGGCGCCCCGGAGACGGTGGTGTTCCACTGCTTCTCCGGCGATGTCGCCATGGCCAGGGAGTGTGCGGACGCGGGGTACGTGCTGTCCTTCGCGGGGCCGGTGACGTTCAAGAACGCGCGGGACCTGCAGGAGGCGGCCGTCGTCGTCCCCGAGGACCAGCTGCTCGTGGAGACCGACGCCCCGTTCCTCACGCCGCACCCGCACCGCGGCCGGGCGAACGAGCCGTACTGCCTGCCGTGGACCGTGCGGGGCCTCGCGGCGCTCCGCGGCGTGTCGGACGAGCGGCTCGCGGCGAGCGCCGGGCGCAACGCCGAGCAGGTCTTCCGGCTCGGCGAGCTGCCGTCCGTCGTGTCGATCGTCACGCCGAGCGGCGAGGATGCACGTTCGGCGTAGCGAGTAGGCCGTTCGGCGCTGACGGTGCGTCGCGGCTCGAACACAGCGCTCACGGCCCGTTACGGTTCCGTGATCGCTAAAGCCGGGGTGGGGAACGCTCCCCAGCACAGCGGTCACGGTGGTCCGGGGCGCTCCCCCTGATCTCCCGCCTCCGGGCCACCGTGACCGTGAACTCCTCCCCTGCCCGGTCCGACGAGGTCTGGATGCCAGTGGTCGACGTCTCTACGCGCGCGCGGCACCGCGCCGCGCGCGCACGTGTCGATCGGATCGCCACCGCCACCCCCGACGCCGCGGCGACCGAGGACCCGTACGGCGCGTGGTACGGCGGTGGTGACCCGGACGCCTACGACGTCCCGCCCGTCACCGCGGCCATCGACCTGTTCAGCCCCGCCGAGTCGCCCGTCGCGAGCACCGGCGCGCGGTCCGCCACGCTGCCGCGTTCGCAGCCGGTGGTCACCCGGCCCGCCGCGGGTTCCGGTGCCCCGGACGCCGGGGCCGACCCGCTCACCGGTCCGCTCCCGGTGATCCCGGCCGACGAGCTGACCGGCCCGATGCCGCGCATCGACGTCGAGCCGGTGACCGGGCCGATCGCGGTGGTGCCCGCCGACCTCGAGTCGCTGACCCGGCCCGTGCCGGTCACCGCGACCACCGCCGCACCGGAGGCGATCCCGGACGTCGAGGTCACCACCGACCTCGTGGCGGTCCCGGCCGCACCGGCCGCTGTGACCACCGCGATCCCGGTCGCGCCCGCCGAGCCTGCCGAGCCCCGGGCCCCCGCTGCTCCCGCCGTCGTCCCGCAGAGGTCGGGCGGACGGCGCCGGGCCGGGCGCACCCGCGGCACCGGCTCGCGCACGGCGCTGCGCGGCGCCGTCCTGGCCGTGCTGATCGCGCTGCTCGGCGGCGGCGCCACCGCCGTGGCGATGGACAAGACCGTCACGGTCACCGTCGACGGGCAGGACCGCACGCTGCACACGTTCGCGGGCGACGTGGCCGCCGCGCTCGACGCGGCGGGGCTCGCACCCGCCGCGCAGGACAAGGTCGAGCCCGCGCTGCCCACCACCATCGCCGACGGCGACCACGTCATCTTCAGCCGCGCCCGCGAGGTCACCCTCGTCGAGGGGCCGTCGGAGCGGCACATCTGGACCACGGCGGCCACCGTCGGGGAGGCGCTGCAGAGCCTCGGCATCGAGGCCGCGCCCATCCAGATGTCCGCGGCGCCGGACGCCGCGATCCCGATCGAGGGCATGCGGCTGGAGCTGCAGGTGTCCCGGTCGGTGTCGCTCACCGACGGCACGGGAGCGCCCGCGCAGCTGACGACGACGGCGGGCACGGTCGCCGGACTGCTCGCGGAGCAGGGCATCGAGCTCGGCCCCGACGACGTCGCCGTCCCGGCGGGCGACACGCCGCTGACCGAGGGCGCCTCCGTGCAGGTCGTGCGCAACGGCGTCGGCGAGGTCGTCGAGATCCGGCCGATCGCCCCGCCGGAAGAGATCATCGAGGACCCGGAGATGGCGCGTGGGAAGCGGGTCGTCGTCGAGCCGGGCGAGCCCGGCGAGCGCACCGCGATCATGCGGGTCTACGTGCAGAACGGTCAGGAGGTCCGGCGCGAGCAGGTGCGGGCCGGGACGATGACGCCGCCCACGCCCCGCGTCGTGCGCGTCGGCACCAACGACGACATCCCACAGGCCCCCGCGGTGTCCGACGGCAGCGTGTGGGACCGGCTGGCCCAGTGCGAGGCCACCGGCAACTGGTCGATCAACACGGGCAACGGCTACTACGGCGGCCTGCAGTTCGACGCCGGCACCTGGCGCGCCTACGGCGGCACGCAGTACGCCGACCTGCCGCACCAGGCCACCCGCGAGGAGCAGATCGCCGTCGCCACGAAGGTGCGTGACGACCGCGGCGGCTACGGCTCGTGGCCCGCATGCGCACGCAACCTGGGCCTGCCCCGGTGACGGGCCGACCGAAGCGACCGGGCACGCTCCTGGGGTGACGGACGATCCGGGCAGGCCGAGGCGCAATGGCGGGGACGTGACGCATGCGTGGGCGCCTCGCCCTACCCGGTCCCGGCTGTTGGGTCCCGCCGATGTGCGGGCGCTGGCCGAGGAGCTGGGGATGCGCCCGACGAAGCGGCTCGGGCAGAACTTCGTCCACGACCCGAACACGGTGCGCCGGATCGTCCGCGCCGCCGAGCTGGCGGCCGAGGACGTCGTGCTCGAGGTCGGGCCCGGTCTCGGTTCCCTGACGCTCGCCCTGCTGCCCGCCGTGCGGGCGGTGCACGCCGTGGAGATCGACCCCGTGCTGGCCGACCGGCTGCCCGCGACGGCCGCCGAGCGCGCCCCTGCGCTGGCCGACCGGCTGACCGTGACCGCGGCAGACGCGCTGCGGGTGCGCGCTGCCGACCTGCCCGGGCCGGCGCCGACCGCGATCGTCGCCAACCTTCCCTACAACGTCGGCGTGCCGGTGGTGCTGCACCTGCTGGCTGAGCTGCCCGGCCTGCGGCGCGGCCTGGTGATGGTGCAGTCCGAGGTGGCCGAACGGCTCGCCGCCACGCCCGGGAGCAAGGTCTACGGGGTGCCGAGCGCCAAGCTGGCCTGGTTCGCCGCCGCCCGCCGGGCCGGGCCGGTGCCACGCGCGGTGTTCTGGCCGGTGCCCAACGTCGACTCCGGGCTGCTCGCCTTCGACCGCCGCGAGCCCCCGCCCGGCCCGCCCCGCAAGGAGGTCTTCGCAGTGATCGACGCCGCGTTCGCGCAGCGCCGCAAGGCCCTCCGCTCCGCGCTGTCCGGATGGGCCGGCTCGCCCGCGGCGGCCGAGGAGGCGCTGCGCGCCGCCGGCGTCGACCCGCTCGCCCGCGCGGAGACCCTGGCGGTGACCGACTTCGCAAGGATCGCCGCCGCCCGCCGATGAGCTCATGCTCCCCTTCTCGGCGCATGCGCCCCGTC